>NZ_JAUOSD010000010.1:0-165671 GCF_030548265.1 Marinovum sp. 2_MG-2023
GCAAAAACCCTCTACAAACACGTCTCAGACGCAGGACAACACCTCGTCGACAGACTCAGCATCAAACAACGCGGAAATAAAGACAGGTAGATCCAAACACCGCACCGCCAGCCGGTTGCTGTTTGTAAGTCACCACGTACTTTTGTAAGCCCGACACAGGGGCGCGCCGGGATCGGTCCGGGCCATGCGCCGATCTAGCACGGGCAAACATCACATGAGCGAAACACTGTCGGGCCAACCCAAGGCCTCTGGCCGTCCGGAATGGGTCAACGCGCTTGTCCTGATGACCCTGGTTCAGGTTGCGGCAACGTTAAGCATCCTGGCATTGACGGCGCTCGCCCCCGAGGTTGCAGCGTCATTGGGCATCGGCGCGCATTGGATCGGCTATCAGATCAGCCTGATCTATTTTGCCGGCGTCTTTGCCTCGGCGGTGGCGGGGACCGTGGTCGAAACCTTTCAGGCAGAGCGCGTGGTGGTGTTCGAAATGGGCGCCTTTGCGGCGGGGCTGTTGCTTGTCGCCAGCGCCAATCCCGCGCTGATGGTGGTCGGATCGGTGATGTTCGGCATCTGTTACGGGCTGAACAACCCCGCCTCGTCCGAGATCCTGAACCGCACGGCGCGCGGCGGGCGGCATTCGCTTATCTTTTCGATCAAACAGACCGGGGTGCCGCTGGGGGCGGTGCTGGCCTCGGTCTCATTGCCCGCATTGGCCCTTGTCTTTCATGGTCAGGGTTCTGGCTGGCAATGGGCCCTGGTGGCTGCGGCGGCACTGCCATTCGGCCTTATGCTCTGGTCCTGGCGGCGGTTCCACTTTGCGCCTGTCCAGCCCCTGACCGGGCGGGGCAACCCGTTTCGGCGCGCATTGCACGATCAGGTCGCGCTTTATCAAAACGGCCGGTTGCGCACCCTGGCGGTGCTTGGCGGGTTGTATTCCGCCCTGCAACTGGTGGCGACAGCCTTTACCGTGGTGATGCTGGTGGAACATGGCTGGTCGCTGGTGGCCGCCGGGGCCGTGGCGGCGGGCCTGCAAATGGCCGGCGCGGTGGGCCGCATCAGCTGGGGTCTGGCCGCCGACCGGTTGGGCGGATTTCGCACCCTCGGCGTGATCGGGCTTTTGGCGGGCATGATCATGTGCGCCCTCGGCTGGATCGCGGTGATGCCCGGCTGGCTTCAGGTTGTGTTGCTGGTGGCGCTTGGCACCGTGGCCACCGGGTGGAATGGCGTTTTCCTCGCGGCGGCGGCGCGAACCGCACCGGCCGGCAAGGTCGGCGCCAATACCGGGGCGCTGCTGGTCTATACCTTCATCGGGGTGATCATCGGCCCCTCGGTCTTTGCCCTGGTCTACAATCTGGTGGGCACATACGAACAATGCTTCCTGCTGTTTTCGCCAGTCGGGCTGATCGGGGCGGTGCTTTCGTTCCGTCGGGCGGCCGAGGGACGCGCCCCAAAGTGACCCACGACGGGTTTTGCGATACACACAACGCCCAGATCATGGGCATCTGCACAATAATTAACCCACACCCCCGTGCATCACATTTTTGCGCAGCGCAGACCCGCCAAAACCGGCGGCCTGACACACCACGGACTTATGCCGCCAGTGGCATGCGAAACTGGCTGATCCAATAGTCATACAGCTTGTCGTTGGCGGGGGTTCTCATCGCCGCATTTCGATACAGCTGAAGATCAATTGGCGGCAGCTCCGGCAGGCCGGAAATCTGCGCCAGATCGCGACCTTTGTTATACAAGACATCCGGCGTGCGCACCGCAATCCCCAGCCCGGCCTCGGCCGCGGCGGTCACACATGCCATGCTGGGGCTGGACAGCCGGATATCCCAGGATCGCCCCATATCCGACAGCGCCTGAAAGGCGGTTTTGCGGAACTGGCAGGGGCCATCAACAACCACCATCGGGATCGGGTCATTGGGCGACAGCGCGGTGCCGGCCTTGCCGATCCACACCATCTCTGATCGCCGCAACAACGTGCCGGGGCCGGAATGGTCGTTGTTAAAGGCAATCACTTGATCCAAATCACCTTTTTCCAACATTTCAAGCAGGAACTGACTGCGTTCGACCACCACATCAATGCGGATATTCGCGAATTTTTCGGCAAAGGATGACAGCGCACGGGGAAAGAAATCCTCGGCAAAATCCTGCACGATGCCCAGCCGTATTTTGCCGGACAATTGATCCGCATTGGCCAGGCGAAGCGCGGCATCATTCTGGGCCAGGATCGCGCGGGCATGTTCGAAAAAATCAATGCCCGCCGCGGTCACAACCCGGTTGCGGCCATCCTTGCGGAACAGCTGCACGCCGACCTGACTTTGCAATCTTTCCATCTGCAAACTGATCGCCGGGGCGGTGCGCCCGACCTCTCCTGCGGCGCGGGCAAAGCTGCCCTGCTCGACGATCGACACAAAGGATCTGAGACAGTCCATGCTAAGGTTCACGTTCATTTTCAAATTCCCTGATCACGGCCATTAGATAAGTAAATTTAACCTTTACCCAGAATATAATCAACTTGTTTTACCTAATGGCCCATGGCCCCATGATCTCCACCGCTGCAACCCGCCACGGGTGAAGCAACGTAATGGGTCCAAAAACCCGCCAAACCGTTTCAGGTTAAGCCGCAGTGAAAATCGCGGTTGTGACCATATGAAGCGCAACCAACAGGTAAGGAAATGAAATGCTCAACACCAAAATTATGGCCACGGTCGCCGCGACCACGTTGTTTGCCGGGGCGGCCACGGCCCAGGAATTCGAACTGACCCTCTCGACCTATCTGCCGCCGGCCTATGCCTATTCGTGGGAACCGCTGGAAACCTTCGTCCAGACCATCGAAGAAGAAAGCGAAGGCCGCATCAAGGTCAATGTCTTCCACTCTGCCCAGCTTTTCGATGGCTATCAGGAACTCAGCGCCGTGTCGCGCGGTGACGTCGACATCGTCAACATGACAGGCACCTACCCCAGCGGCACGGTTCCGGCGCTCAGCATCTTTACCCTGCCGTTCATGTTCAACGACATCCAGCATCTGGAACGCGCACTTGACGCCGGCCTGATGGATCTTGGCGTCGCAGAGGAATTGGAAACCACGCATAACACCGTCGTTCTGGGGGTTGGCCCGTTCGATCCCTATCAATTCTATTCCAAATCGGACCCCATCGAAACGATGGACGACATCAAGAACAAGGTCTGGGCCACCACCGGCGCGATTGATGCGCGTGCGATCCAGCTTATGGGCGGCTCGCCCACCGGCATGTCCTCATCCGAGCTTTACCTCTCGTTCGATCGCGGCGTGATCGACGGCACCCCCCGCCCGCTGCTGACCGGGGTCGGGCGCAGCCTGGACGAGGTGGTCGGCCATCTGTCGCTTGTCACCTTTGGCGTCGACACATCCATTCTGGCGATCAACGGCGACACCTGGAATGCCCTGCCAGAGGATTTGCAGGCCATTGTCAGCCGCGCCGCCGAAGCCCGCGACAAACAGCAATTCGCCATGGTCGAAGAGTTCATGAAAGATGCGCTGGTCACCTTCGAAGAAAAAGGCATGGCCATCCATCAGGTCGCGGATGCGGAAATCGAAAAGATGAAAGCGGCCACAAGCCCCGCCGTCGCCGAATGGTTGGAAAAGGTGCCCGAGGGCCAGGCCTATATCGACATGGTCGAAGCCGCCCGGAAATAACCACGACACCACGTCGGCCCGGTGCATTCGGGTCGACGCCACCCCAGAATGAAAGAATTCGATGCCCTTACCCCGTTGGATACGCATCATCAACTGCGCCGGTCTGTACCTGGCCCAAGCCACGCTTTTGATGCTCATGTTGATCATCAGCTATGCCGTTTTCGCCCGGTATGTCCTGCAATCGCCAAGCGTACATGCGGTTGAAATTTCATCCTACCTGTTGGCCCTGTTGATCTGGTCGGCGGTCGGTTGGACCCATGTCGAAGGCGGCCATGTCAGCCTGGAACATTTCACCAAACGCCGCGACGGGGTGATGAAGGTTCTGTCGGTCTGGGCCACCGAAATCTCGATCATGATTGTCTGTGTGACGCTGGCCTTTGCCGGGGTGAAATCCACCCTGAATGCCATCGACAAGGACTATCGCTCGGCCTCTTTGCTGGAATTTCCGCAATGGCCGCTGCTGCTTCTCATTCCGCTGGGGGCCACGCTGTTATGCCTGACATCCATCGGCCGGCTTTGGGTCGGCACAACCTATAAACACGAGGGATAGTCGATGGATCCGGTTTCAATCTTCATTCTGATCGTCGCGGTGTTTTTCGGGCTGATCTTTCTCTGCGTGCCAATATTTGCCGCCCTTGGCGTTGCCAGCATTCTGGGGTTCATCCTGCATGGCGGCTTTGCCTCGCTTGAAACGATCCCCGACATTCTTCATCGCGGGCTCAGCAGCTATTCGCTTCTTGCCGTGCCGCTGTTCATCCTGATGGGCGAGGTCATGGCCCGCACCAGCATCGGTTCGCGGCTGTTCAACATGTTCGCCCTGTGGACCGACCGGTTGCCCGGCGGGCTGGGCGTGGCCAGTGTGGCCAGCTCTGCGGTGTTTGGCGCGATGAGTGGCGTCAGCGTCGCGGGCGCGGCCACCATCGGCCGCTTTGCCATCCCTGAAATGCTGGCGCGGGGCTATCGCCCGTCATTGGCGGGCGGCACCGTGGCCGCCGCCGGGGCGCTGGCCTTGTTGATCCCGCCCAGCATCGGTTTTGTCCTCTACGGCGAAGTTGCCGGCCAATCCGTCGGCAAGCTGTTTCTGGCGGCTGTTCTTCCGGCGGTTCTGCTCACCGCGCTGATGATGACCTATGTTGTGGTGCTTTCCGCCATTTACCCCGACATGGCCCCGCGCCACGCCACCCGCTGCAATTGGCGGGATCGCTGGCGGTCGCTGCTCGATATCTGGGCGGCGGTGACCATCGTCCTGTTGGTGCTTGGCACGATCTATTTCGGCATCGCCACCCCGACCGAGGCCGCAGGCATCGGTGCGCTTGGCGCCTTTGGGGTTGCTGCGCTCTACCGTGAAATGACCTTCACCCTGCTCCGCGACGTGTTGCGTTCGACCGCTGTGACCAGCGTCATGATCCTGTTGATTTTGGCGGCGGCGCTGATGTTCGGCTATGTGATGACCCGCCTGATGGTGCCACAGAAAATCGTGATGATGGTTGTCGGCATCGACCAGCCGAAATGGGTCATCCTGGCCATGGTTCTGGTGTTTCTGGTGCTGATCGGGATGGTGCTGGATATCGTGTCGATCATCGTGATCACCACCCCGGTTCTGTTGCCGGTCATCACCGCGCTTGGCATTGATCCGATCTGGTTCGGCGTGGTGTTGATCCTGACCTGTGAAATGGCGGTGATCACCCCGCCGGTCGGATTGAACCTCTATGTGATCAAGGGGATCGCGCCGGATCTGTCCATTGGGCAAATCATTCGTGGTGCACTGCCCTTTGTCGGGATCGAGCTGCTGGCCATCCTGATCCTGATCGCCTTTCCCCAAATCGCCCTTTACCTTCCCAGCCTTCGGTGACCCCCATGAAAGATGCACAAAACGTAAAATGCGGCTTTGACCGGTCGGTTCCCGTGGGGCGGCGCCCCGCCCTGTTGGTGATTGATTTCCAACGCGGATTTACCGAACCCGATCTTTGCCCGCTGGCGTCGGATTGTTCCGCCGCCGTCGATGCCACCGCGCAATTGATCAAGGACTTTCGCGGGTTGGGGCCGTTGATCTTTACCATCAACGGCTATGCCGAAAACCTTAGTGATATGGGCCGTTGGGGTGAAAAATGCAGCTCTCTGGCACAGCTGGTGCGCGGCACCCCCCCGTGCGAGCTTGACCCCCGCCTTGGCTATTCCGCCGAACACGACACCATCGTGCAAAAGACCCAAGCCTCGGCATTCTTTGGCACCCATCTGTCCGGCATGCTGGCGGCTGCGGGCTGTGACATGTTGATGATCGCGGGCTGCACCACAAGCGGCTGCGTCCGCGCCAGCGCCAATGACGCCATGGCCCACGGCTATCCCCCCTTTGTGGTGCGCGACTGCGTGGCCGACCGCACCGCCGCCCAGCATGAAAGCAACCTGATCGATATCCACAGCAAATACGGCGAAGTCATCACATTGGATGATGCCCTGTCGATCACAACCGACCTGCGCGGTTGACCCCCGAAATTGTCGTTTCACAAGGAGAATACGAAATGACCCGCCTTATCCCCGATACCCAGGCCCCGGAGCTGACCATTGATCTGCTGGGCGGTGGCAAATTCACCCTGTCCGAGGCCACACCGGAAAATTTCACCCTCGTCGTCTTTTACCGTGGCCTGCATTGCCCCATGTGCCGCAAGTATCTGACCAACATGAACAAACTGGCAGATGACTTTGCCGCGACGGGCGTTGACCTTTTGGCCGTGTCGATGAATGACATCGCCACCGCAACCCAGACAAAAGCAGACTGGGAATTGGACAAGCTGGCGATCGGCTATGGCCTCAGCGAAGCCGCGGCAGAGGCCTGGGGGCTCTATATCTCCTCTGCCATCCGCGAAGGCGAGGCCGATGTCTTTTGCGAACCGGGCCTGTTCCTGATCCGCCCGGACAACCGCATTTTCCTGCTGAACGTCACCAACATGCCCTGGGGTCGCCCGGTGCTGGACGAGCTGCTGGAAAAGATCCCGTTTGCGCTGGAACGAAACTATCCCGCGCGCGGCGTGCGCAGCTGATCGGATCCCCGAAATTTTCCAAGCCGGACCCAGACCGGCACGAGAGGACACCATGAGCGATCTCAACCTGTCAATTGCGATGGGCAATTACGACCGGGTACAGCCCCTTTTGAACCGCAACGTGGCGATTGACGGCGTCAATCCGGTGTTCATGTTGCTGCCCCCCGAAGAAATAATGTTCCGGGCCTTCCGGCACCATGAATTCGACATCACAGAGCTTTCCCTGTCCGGCTATGTCGGCAGCCTGACCCGCGACAACCCGCCCTATATCGGCGTGCCGGTCTATCTGTCGCGCGCCTTTCGACATGCGTCTTTTTATGTGCGCAACGACCGGGACATTCAGGAACCAAAGGATCTGATCGGGCGGCGCATCGGGATTTCAGAATTCCAATCGACGGCAAATGTCTGGGCGCGGGCGATCCTGTTGGATGAATTCGGGGTGCGGCCCTCGGACATCCATTGGGTGCGCGGCCAGTTGAATGCACCCGGGCGGACCCCGGAATTGGCCGTGCCGGTCCCCGACGGGCTGACCGCCGAACCGGCCCCCGATGACCGATCCCTCAGCGACCTTCTGGCCGCCGGTGAGATCGACGGTTTTGTCGGCCCGCGCCCGCCGGATTGCTTTCAGCAGGGCCACCCCGATGTGCGGCGATTGTTCCCGAATTCCGACCAGATTGCCCGCGAATATTACCAGAGCACCGGCATCTTTCCGGTCATGCATATCCTGGGCCTGCGCACCACATTGGCCGAACAGCATCCCTGGCTGCCCGCCGCTTTGTACAAGGCCTTTGCCAGATCGCACCGCATCGCGATGGAGGCTCTGTGCGAAACCTCGACACCCAAGGTATCGCTGCCCTTTGTCGACGAACAATTGGGATCGGCACAGCGGCTGATGGGGCGCGACTTCTGGTCTTATGGGCTTGATGGCAACCGCGACGCGCTCTCGACCTTTTTGCGCAACCACCATCAACAGGGGCTGTCCCCCTACGAGGTTCAGGTCGACGATCTGTTTCACCCCTCGACCCTCATGCCCTTTGTGCAATGATGCGGATTCTGGGGCGCGACAATTCGGTGAATGTGCAAAAGGTGATGTGGCTGGTCCGGGAATTCGACCTGCCCGTCACCAGAGAGGATTACGGCGGCCCGTTTGGCGCCACGGATCAGCCTGACTATCTTGCGCTGAATCCCAATGGCACGGTGCCGACCCTTGTCGACGGCGATGTCGTTCTGTGGGAATCCAATGCGATCCTGCGGTATCTCTGCGACAGCTATGGCGACGGGCATTGGCGCCCCCAAACTGCTGCCGACTGGGGCCGGGCCGGGCAATGGATGGATTGGGGCCTGTCCTGCCTCACCCCGCCGATGATCACGCTGTTCCGGCAACTGGTCCGCACCGCGCCGGACGCCAGAAACAGCGCGAGCATCACAGACGCGCGGGACCAGGCGGCCAGATACTGGACCCTGCTGGACAGGCATCTGTCGGACCGGGACTATGTCCTTGGCGCGCATCCCGGCCTGCCCGACATTGCCCTCGGCGGGTTGGCCTATCGCTGGCACGCGATGCGGTTTGATCGCCCGCCCCTGCCCGCGCTTGACCGCTGGTATCAGAGTTTGACGGCCCGGCCCGCCTTTCGACAGAATGTCATGCGACCTTTGACGTAACTGTATCCGGCTTTGGCGGTCCTGCGGGCCAAAGCCGGGCAAAAACCGGGCCAGAATCGGGCCCGAACATTGCATTATTTAATGAATGCATTAATGTATTTGACAACGCATTTAACGCCGGTGTAAAGACCCCCAACCAAGGAGGTTTCGCACCGTGCAGGCGCCACGACATACACGGGTAAACGACGCGTATCGCCAAATTAAGGAGGAGATCCGCACAAACCGTATGCCGCCGGGATTTCAGGCGCCGGAACCCGAAATCGCCCTGCGCCTGGGGATGAGCCGAACCCCCGTGCGCGAGGCCCTGATCCGGCTTGAGGCCGAGGGCCTGGTGGAATTGGTGCCGCGTCGCGGCGCGCGGGTCTTGCCGCTGCACAGCTCTGACATGCGCGAAATCTATGAAATCCTGACCGCGATGGAACCCGAAGCCGCCGCCGCATTGGCCGCGCGACGCCCATCGGACCGGGAACTGGCGCCGCTGGACGATGCCACAACCGCCATGGAACTGGCGCTGGCGGATCAGGATCTCGATGCATGGGCCGCTGCGGATGATCTGTTCCACCAATTGCTGCTGGAACTGCACGGCAATCAACGGCTGATCGACTATATCGGCACCTTGAACGATCAGGCCCACCGCGCCCGGATGGTCACCCTGCGGATGCGGTCGGTGCCGCATCAATCCACGGCGGACCACCGCGACATTCTGGAACACATCCGCGCCGGCGACGCCGAAGCCGCGCGCCGATCCTTTCGCAATCACCGCCAACACGCCGCCGAGGAATTGTTGGCCATTCTTGACACTTACCGGCTGTCGCAATTGTGACCCAACCGACGATACTGGAGACCCCGATGACGAAGAATTTGAAAATCGCCCTGATCAAGGGAGATGGCATTGGTGTGGATGTTGCCGACGCCACGATCGAGGTCATGGCCGCCGCATTGGCCAAGGTTGATGCCCCGGAACTGATCTATGACGAGATCCGCGCAGGTGCCGGCTATTTCGTCGAAACCGGCCGCGACATCGAAACCGATGGCGAAGACCGCGCCGGGGCGGCGGATGCGATCTTTCTTGGCGCCATGGGCCTGCCGTCGATCCGCCACCCCGATGGCACCGAAATCAGCCCGCATTTGCGTCTGCGCGACCGATTTGGTCTTTATGCCGGGGTGCGCCCGGTCAAAGCCTATCCAAACGCGCCGCAACGGCTGGCTGATCCGCGCGCGGCCGGCATCGACATGGTGATCCTGCGGGAATCCACCGAAGGTCTGTTCTATTCCGCCGCCGCCCATGGCCGCAGCGACATTCGCGGCGACGAAGAGGTGCGCGATACCCTGCGCATCACCCGCGCGACCACGGAAAAACTGCACCGTTTCGCCTTTCGTCTGGCGCAGAAACGCAAAACCCGCGGCCGCCCCGGTCTGGTCACCTGTGTCGACAAGGCCAATGTCTTTGCCTCGATGGCGTTTTTCCGCAAGATCTATGACGAAATCGCCCCGGAATTCCCGGATATCGACACCGGCTATGCCTATGTGGATGCGCAGGCGCTGAACCTGATCCGCGCGCCGTGGGATGCGGATGTCCTTGTGATGGAAAACATGTTTGGCGACATTCTGTCGGATCTTGCTGGCGGGCTTGTCGGGGGCATGGGCATGGCGGCCTGCGCCGAGATCGGCGATGAAACCGGCCTGTTCCAACCCGCCCATGGCTCTGCCCCGGACATCATGGGCCAGGACAAGGCCAATCCGCTTGCGGCGGTCCTGTCGGGGGCATTGATGCTGGATTATCTGGCCGAGAAATCCGCCACGCCGGTCTATGCACAGGCAGCGCAGCTGATTGACGGCGCGGTCGA
Organism: Marinovum sp. 2_MG-2023; assembly: GCF_030548265.1. Classification (NCBI taxonomy): domain Bacteria; kingdom Pseudomonadati; phylum Pseudomonadota; class Alphaproteobacteria; order Rhodobacterales; family Roseobacteraceae; genus Marinovum; species Marinovum sp. 2_MG-2023. The sequence goes on from NZ_JAUOSD010000010.1 coordinate 10,227, forward strand.
TGCCGGTTTTGCGGCAAACGAATTGCGCCCGATGGAATTCGGCGGCGACATGGGCACACGGGCCGTCACCGACGCCCTGCTGTCGCAGATTGCCGGAACGCCAAAACCCGCCTGATCCGGCCCGGCCAACCCGGCAGGCGCGCCAGATTGGCCCATCCTGCCGGGCGCCGGTGCACCCGATCTTGTCCAAACGTCGGTCTTAAAAAGCCTGCCCGGAAACGACAACGACCCCGGCAATGCCGGGGTCGTATAACTTGCGCCAAACTCTGGCTAGGCCGACAGGCCCCCGCTGGGCAAATCCCCCGTCGGCCCCGCGTCGAGCCGAAAGATATGCGGCGCTACATCGACCGGGAACAACGCCCGCACCAGCGGATCATGGCCGGGCACAATCAGCCGCCGATCACTGGCCAGCGCCTCCAGCCGGTCAAATCCGTCCAGCATGTTTTGCAGATCCACCACGATCGGAAAGGGTTTGCGCGCGATGAAATTCTCATAATAATGCGCCGCATCCGACGCCAGCACCAGCCACCCCGCCGCCGTGCGCACCCGCACACATTGCAGACCCCGGGAATGGCCGCCAATGCAATGCACCGTCACACCATCGGTGATCTCGCCATCGCCGTCGTGGAACATGACCCGCCCGGAATAAAGCCGCTGGATCGCCTCGCAGATATGATCGGCGGTAAACGGCATCTGCAACGTGCCGTGACACATGCAAGGTCCGGTGGCATAGGCCATTTCCGTCGCCTGCAAATGCAATTTGGCATTGGGAAACAGATGCAATCCCCCGGCGTGATCATAATGCAGATGGGTGACAATCACCTGATCCACATCTTCCGCCGCAATCCCCAGCGGTGCCAGCGCCGCGCGCGGATCGGTCAGGATCGGCCGGTCGCGCCGGCTGGCCTCAACCTCGTCATAGCCGGTATCCACCAGGATCACCTGATCACCGCGCCGCAACACCCAGATAAAGTAATCCATCGCATGGGGCGCGTCGTGATTGTCATCAAAGATGAAACTGTCCCGCCGCGTCCGGGCATTGCGCTCGGCATACCGCACGGCCAGAACCTCCCAATCGCTCATGACCGGACCTCGGCATAAAGCGCCACGCGCTTGTCCGCGACCATATCGGCGGTGGCGGCATCAAAGGCTTTGAAATGATCCGCCGCAAGATGCGCCTGAAAGGCCGCCGCATCTGTGTAAAGCTCGTACAGAAATACCTCGTCCGGGCGGTCGGGATCGGTACAGACATCAAACTGATGGCAGCCCTCCTCGACCCGCAGGCTGGTGGCGGCATTGTCCGACATCAAGGGCAGGAATTGTTCCCCCTGCCCCGGTTTCAGGGTGAATGTGACGGTGACGGCGTACATCGTGATCTCCTCAGAACAGGCGCGGCAATGTCATCGACAACGCGGGCACATAGGTCACCAGGATCAAAGCGAATATCGCCGCCAGATACAACAGCCCCATGTGACGGGCGATGCCCAGAACACCAACCCCCGAAATCCGCGACGCCACATAAAGCGTCGCCCCAACCGGCGGGGTGAACAGACCAATCGCCACGTTACAGGTCATGATGACCCCCAGATGCACCGGATCAACACCAAATGTCTGGGCCATCGGCAGGAACAGCGGCGCCGTCAACAGGATCGCAGGCACAGGGTCAAGCACAAGCCCCAGAACCAGCATGACGATATTGACCAGCAACAGGAACACCCAGGGCGAGCTTGACAGGCTTTGCACCGCATCGACCAGCACATATGGCATCTGCTCCAGCGTGATCAGCCACCCCAAAACCGACGTCGCACCAATCACCACCATCACAATGGCCGAGGTGACAAAAGCGTCGATCATCAACCGTGGCAGATCGCGCAGGTGAAAATCACGATAGATCAGCATCGTCACCAACAGACCATAGATCACCGCAACCGCCGCCGCCTCGGTCGGGGTGACAAAGCCGGAAAAGATGCCGCCAATGATCAAAACCGGCATCATCAGCGCCGGGATTGTCCCGACAAAGGCGCGCCACAGATCCGGCGCCGGGGTCATCACCCCGCCCGCATCACAGCCCGACGCCTTGCCAACCCGGTAACACACCCCCATGAACAGCAACCCGAACAAAAGCCCGGGCAAGGTGCCCGCCAGGAACAGATCGGCCACCGACACACCGCCGACAAAGCCGTAAATCAACATCGGGATCGACGGCGGAATGATAATGCCGATGGTGCCCGCCGCCGCGACAAGACCGGCGGCAAAGGCGGGTTTATACCCCTGTTTCGTCATGTTCTTGATCATCACCGAACCAATGGCGGCGCTGTCGGCAATGGCCGAGCCGGAAATGCCGCCAAACAACATCGACGCGCCGACCACAACCATGCCCAGGCCACCGGGCAGAAAGCTCAGCAGTGCCCGCGAAAAGGTGATGATCCGCTCGCCGACGCCGCCCCGGCTCATCAATTCACCGGCGACAATGAACAGCGGAATGGCGATGAAATGGTTCGGCTCTACCCCGCCAATGAAATTCAGATACAGCGCCTGCAGCGGATAGCCGAGGTCAAAAACCATGATCGGCAAAACGGCGGTGATCAGGATCGCCCAGACCAGCGGAACGCCAATGAAAACGGTGAACAGAAACACCGCGACAACAAACAACAGGATCATGCTTGGGTATCCCCGGCGATATCGGTGCCGCGGAAATGCAGCCACATATTGAAAAGATGAAAGATCAGCGACAGCGCCATGCCAACCGGCATCGCGGCATAAAGCAGCCCCACCGGCCAATAGAGCACCGTGGTCTTCTGCGCCCATTGGTGGGCGGCAATCGACCATCCATGCCAGATCAACGACAGGATCAAGAGCGCAATCACCAGATTGATGACATGTTCCAGGATATTGCGGGCGCCCGCGTTCAACAGGGTTGCGCTGATCTCGGTCACGCGCATATGCGCGCCACGGGCAATCGCCGCCGCACAGCCCAGGAACGTGGTCCACAGCAGCAAGAAGGCCGTGACCTCCAGCGACCAGGCCAGGTCAAACCCGGCCAACCCCCGCAACGTGGCATTCGAAAAGGCAAGGATCAGGATGGAAAACCCACCCAAGGCAAGCAGCCCGTCAATTGCCGATGACAGGGCCCGCAGCCCCGCCGGATAAAATGGTCGGAAATCCATTGGTCACATCCTGGAATTCGGGAAGACCGGGCGCATGGCGACGCCCGGTCATAGGTCGTTTCAGCTCAGATCAATGCGCGGCGCGAATTGCGGCAGCATCGGCCAGCACCCGGTCAACGACCTCGGCGCCATACACTTCGCGGGCCTTGTCATAAACGGTGGCCACGGCATCGCGGAACGGCGCGATGTCCGGCGTGATGATCGTGGTGCCGTCGGCCTCCAGCTGTTCAATCTGCGCAGACACCGAATCCGCCACCAATTTGCGGCTGAACGCCGAAGATTCAGCAGCCGCCTTTTGGATGGCCGCCTTGTCCGCATCCGACAATTTGCCCCATGTGCTTTCCGCCACGGTCAACGGCAGCGGCGAATAGACATGGCGCGTCAGCGTCAGGTTCGGCGCAACTTCGGCAAATTTCAGCGACACGATGGTATCAACCGGGTTTTCCTGACCATGCACAGTGCCCTGCTGGATCGCCAGATAGACGTCTGTCACCGGCATCACCACGGTCTGGAACCCGATGGCCTCCATCGTCCAGCGGATCATGTCGTTGGGAAAAACCCGCATCTTCTTGCCTTCGGCATCGGCGGGGCTGTTCAGCGGGAACGTGGTGGTAAAGCTGCGGAAACCGGCCTCCCATGTCGACAGGACGCGAATGCCTTTTTCCGGCATCTTGGCGAATTCACCCTGAAGCCATTCGGAACTGTCGTAAAACGCCCAGCCCTGCTCATAGCTGTCCACCAGAAACGGCATCGCCGTCAGGTTCAGCGACGGCATATGTGTCGCATAAGATCCGGTGGCCGATACGGTGAAATCGACGCCGCCCAGTTGCAGCTGCTCGATCGCCTTGGGGTCATTGCCCAATTGGCCGGCCGGAAAGATCCGCACCTTGTAGCGGCCTTCGGTATATTCTTCGACTTTTTCAGCAAAAACCTTCGCGGCCTGGTCGCGCGACCCGCCGGGATTGTCGGTGTGGCTGAATTTCAAAATGGACTGCGCATCCGCAGCCCCGGCGGCCAAGGCCAAAATTGCGCTGGTCGCAATGGCCTTCAAAATGGGGGCCCCAAAAATGGGCGTGGTGGCAAATTTCATATCAGCTCCTCCCTGAGCGATCTTGGTTATTGCATTAATTTGCGTATGCGTTAATGAATGCGCTGTCAACTGCCGCAATCGGTATACTCGCGCTGAAATGCAAATCACCGGGTCTGAACCGGGCGCTGACATGGGTTGGACATCAGGTGCGGGGGCTGGCCATTTCCGCCGGGCCATGACACCCGATCGCACTTGAAACTGGCCGAGACCGAAACAGGCCCGAAGACACATGAACCAAGGACAGGACATGCCACACCGAACCGCCCTTCGCAGCCAGACAGACAGAATGACCACCACCGTCGGATGTGCATCATGACCAACACTGCACTGCGCGTCGCCTGTGTCGGGGCCGGCTATTTCAGCCAGTTTCATGTCGACAGCTGGACCCGAATGCCCGGCGTGTCATTGGTGGGTCAATGTGATCTGGATATGGCGCGGGCGGGTGTGCATGGCGCGCCGCCCTTTGATGATCTGGACCGGATGCTGACCGAGACCAGCCCCGACATTCTCGACATCGTCGTGCCGCCGCCCGGCCACGCCGCCACCATCCGCACCGCGCTGGCCCATGGCATCAAGACCATCATCTGCCAGAAACCCTTTTGCCGCGATCTGGACGAGGCCCGCGCCATCACAGCCGAGGCCGCAGCACAGGGCGCCACCCTGGTGGTGCATGAAAATTTCCGCTTTCAGCCCTGGTATCGGGCGATGCGCGATGCGCTCGACAGTGGCAAGGTCGGCACCGTGTTGCAAATGACCTTCCGCCTGCGCCCCGGGGATGGTCAGGGGCCTGACGCCTATCTCGAACGCCAACCCTATTTCCAGAAGATGGAGCGTTTTCTGGTGCATGAAACCGCAGTGCATTGGGTTGACACCTTTCGCTATCTGCTGGGCGAACCAACGGCGGTCTATGCCGATCTGCGCCGGGTCAATCCGGTCATTGCCGGCGAGGATGCTGGCTATATCCTGTTTGATCACCCCAACGGTGTGCGCAGCCTGTTTGATGGCAACCGGCTGTTGGATCACGCCGCCGAAAACCACCGCAAAACCATGGGCGAGGCCGAAATCGAAGGCACCAAAGGCACGTTATCGTTGGGTGGTGACGGCGCGGTGTCGTTCCGCGCCTTTGGCAGCCGCGACATCGACACATGGATGCCGGCGCCGGACTTTCCCGGATTTGGCGGCGATTGCGTGCACCATCTGCAATCCCATGTGGTGGCAGCGGTGCGCAATGGCCATACGCCGGAAAATACCGCCTCTGACTACCTTGCGGTCATAGGGATCGAACAGGCAATATACCAATCTGCCAATTCTGGCCAAAAAGTCAGGCTGCCCCAAACGTGACGACACTGCACACCCCTTCCAACGCCCAGCGGGCCCAAACCCGATTGCGGGACATGATCCTGTCGGGCGAACTTGCCGCCGGCACCGACCATCTGGAAAGCGAGCTGGCGGAAAAGCTCAGCATGTCACGCACCCCGGTGCGCGAGGCCTGTGTCATGCTGGAATCCCGTGGGCTGTTGTCGGTCCGCCCGCGCAAAGGCGTGCGCATTCTGCCGGTGTCCCCCGCCGACATGGAAGAAATCTATGACATCCTGACAGAGCTCGAGACCCTCGCCGCGCGCAAGGCGGCCGAGGATCGCCCACCCGAATCCGCGCTGGAAAACCTGAGCCAGGCGATCAAGGATATGGACCGCGCCCTGCTGGCCGAGGACCGCGATACATGGGCCCGCGCCGATCACCGGTTTCATCGTGAATTGATGCGGCTGGGGGCAAATCGGCGGGCGATGGACATCTTTGAAATGATGAGCGATCAGGTCGCCCGCGCCCGTCTGACCACGCTTTACATGCGCCCGGCCCCGGATCGGTCAAACGCCGATCACCATGCGGTGCTAGAGGCGATCCGCGATGGCGACGCCGAACGGGCCGCCGCCCGCCACCGCGACCATCGCCAATATGCCAAGGCCATGTTGCTTGGCCTGTTGAAAAAGCACCGGCTCAGCCTGCTTTAGGGTCAGACCCTGTTAAGCCGGCCCCTGGACCGCGGTATCCGCCATGGGAATTTCCCGCAACCGCAGCGACACAAGACAGGCCACCGCCGCAAGACCCGCCGCGATCCAGAACACCGGATGCAGCGCGTTGGAAAACCCGGCAAAGACCGCGTGCTGTGCCTGTACCGGCAGATGCGACACCAATTCGGCACTGATCGACCCGATGCCCTGACCGGCTGTGTCCGGCAGATGCCCGGCCAGATTCTGCGTCAGATTGGCACTGAACAACGCCCCAAAGGCCGCCGTCCCCACCGACCCGCCAATCAGACGGAACATATTGGCGCTTGCCGTGCCAACGCCCAGCATGTGCCGTGGCACATCGTTCTGAATCGCGGCAATGCCAATGGAAAACACCGGCCCCAGCCCCAATCCGACCAGCACCATCGACAGCGCCACCACCCAAAGCGACGACCCGACCGACAGCGTCGACAGGGCCAGCATCGCAAGCGCCAGCAACGCGGTCGACAACACCGGCATCCACTTGTAGCGCCCGGTGCGGCTCATCACCCGGCCCGCCCCGGCAGACGACGCAATCAACCCGACCATCATCGGCGTCAGGAACAAACCGGACACCGCCGGCGTCACGCCCTGCACCACCTGCAAATACAACGGCATAAAGGTGATCGTGCTGAACATCGCAACGCCCACCATGAACCCCACGGTGTTGACCACCAGAAATGTGTTGTTGCGAAACAGGCTGAGCGGCAAAACCGGTTCCGCCGCGCGGCTTTCCACCACGATGAACCCGGCCAACGCCGCAAGACCCAGACCAATCATCCCAAGCATTTCCGCACTGCCCCAGGCCAGCACCGACCCGCCAAGGTTCGACACCAGAACCGCAACCGACAACAGCACCGCCAGCAAGATCGCCCCGGCAATGTCCAGCTTGACCGCCCGGTTGCGTTTCAGATCCGGCAGCGCCGCATGCAACACCACCAGCGCCAACAGACCAATCGGGAAATTGGCAAAGAAGATCCAATGCCAACTCAGCGCCTCGACCAGAAAGCCACCGAACAAGGGGCCAATGACGGTGGAAATCCCGAACACCGCCCCCATCATGCCCTGCGCCTGACCGCGTTGCCGGGCCGGCAGAACATCGGCGACAATGGCCATCGACACCACGATCAAACCGCCGCCGCCCAGCCCCTGGATCACCCGCCCGGCGATCAACACCTCCATCGAATACGCCAATCCCGCCAGCGTCGCACCCGCCAGAAAGACAAAGATCCCCAACTGCACCACCATCTTGCGGCCATAAAGATCCCCCAGCTTGCCCGCCACCGGCGCACCGATTGTCGAGGCCAGCAAATAGGCGGTGATGACCCAGGTCATATTTTCCATGCCGCCAAGATCCGCCACCATGACCGGAATCGCCGTGGTCACAATGGTTTGTCCCAGTGACGCAAAAAGCAGCGTCACCGCCACAGCGGCAAGCGCAATTCGGGTTTGATAGCGGTTGGCCCCGACGTCAGTCGGGTTTTGCGTTGTTGCGGTGCTCATAATACATTCTCCGGGGGCTGTGGGCGATGCTGCCCCAGCCTTAAAATCAATGTTGCTTGCATTTATGTGCTGGCAGCATGTAAATGTCAACAGCATCTATTTGGAGAGCGAGGCCTTGCCCGACCGTGACACAGATCTGAAACGCCTGCTTGCGCAGGCCGACATCGGCGAAGACCTGAGCCAATCGGCCTTTGAACTGGATGCCATCATGCAGCATTGGCGCCGACGGGTGGTCAAACGCGAATTGGGGCAACGGGCCCTGGCCGATCTTGGGCTTGATCTTGATCTGGCGTTGCTGGACGTGTTGATGGTGGTCTGGGCACCGTCGAATGAATTTGCCGACAGCCCCGAGGGCGATGTCATGGTCTCGACCGTGGCCACCCGGCTTGGGATTGATCCGTCACGCGCCAGCCGCCTGACATCGGAATTGATCCGTCTTGGCCTGATCCGCCGCGCCGTCAGCCAGGAAGACGCCCGCCGCGCCGTGCTGGAACTGACCCCGGAGGGCGCACAAATCGTTCAGGCCGTGCGCCGGTACAAATTTCTGATCCTTGGCAATTTCCTCAAAGGCTGGAGCCCAGAGGAGCTGGCGACCTTTATCCCGCTCTTGGAACGGTTTTCCGCCTGGTCGGAAACCTCCGAAGATCCCACCGGCAAGATCGCCGCCGAAATCGACCGCCTGCGCAGCAGCCTGACAGACACCGCGCCCTAGCCCCCCCGACATCAGTACAACCAAAGGGTCCGGCACGCCCAACCGACACGAAAGCGCGCGACAACCGCCGCGCGCCCAATAGACTTTTGTGATGGATCTTATTGCGTCAGAGTGAAGGGGCCGGTGTAATTGGCCACATTGTCCGGCGTGATCAGCAGGCAGTCAAACAGCTGCTTTTCCGCGTCGACCATCGGTGTGCCGTTCTTGATATAGTAATCGGCCTGCACCACCGCTTCGCGCGAAAACACAGCGACCGGTTGCAGCACGGTATAGGCCATTTCGCCGGCCTTGACCGCTTCGACCGCATCGGGCGATCCGTCAAATCCGCCCACAAACACACCGTCCAGCTTGCCCGCTTCCTTCAGCGCGGCAATCGCCCCCAGCGCCATTTCGTCATTGCCCGAAATCACAGCGTCGATTTCCGGGTTGGCCTGAATGATCGACTGCATCTTGTTGTAACCTTGGGTCCGGTCCCAATTGGCGACTTCCTCGGCCACTTTTTCCAGACCGGGATATTGGCTCAGCACGGTGTTGTAACCGTTCGACCGGGTGGCGGCGTTGTTGTCAGCGGGGTTGCCGAAGAATTCGACATATTTCGCTTCGTCGCCAACCATGCTCTGCCAGGCCACAGCCCCAATCGCCGCGCCTTGGGCGTTGTTCGACACAAGCTGGGCAATCGCGATGCCGGCCTCGTTGATTTCCGCATTGACCAGGAACACCGGAATGCCGGCTTCGGTGGCCTTGCGCACCACACCCACCGACCCATCGGCATTGGCCGGGTCAAGGATGATCGCCTTGGCGCCATTGGTGATCGCGGCGTCAATCAGGTTGGATTCGGTGTTGGTGTCACCTTTGTGGGCGGCCACGGTGGCCTCATACCCCAGTTCCTCGGCGGTGGCCTTGGCAACTTCGCCTTCGGTAAACCAATACGGATTTGCCGGATCGGTAACGATGATCGAGATCAGGCCTTCGGCCCAGGCCGACCCGGCCATCAGTGGCAACGAGGCCGCAGCGGCCAAAAGCGCGCGTTTGGTAAATGAGATCATTGGAAGTCTCTCCCTTGGGGTTGGTTGGGTGCCGGCGGACCGGCGATCTTCGCGTCGGGTCTCCTCGCCCGAATATCCGCGAAACTGGATGGGGATCAGCCCTTGCGGCCTTTGCCCCCGTATTGGATCGAATTCAGCATCACGGCGAGCACGATCACCGCACCGGTAAACACCGTCTGCCAATAGGAACTGACGCCGATAATCACGAGACCATCTGACAGAAAGCCGATGACAAAGGCCCCCAGCAACGTGCCGCGCACCGTGCCGCGCCCGCCCATCAGGCTCGCGCCGCCGACCACAACCGCGGCAATCGCCGTCAATTCATAGGTGGTGCCCGCCGTCGGCCCCGCCGACGTCAGCTGGGACGACAGCACCAGCCCCGCAATCGCGGCACAGACCCCCGACAGAACATAAACCGTGATCTGAACCTTCTTGACCGGCACGCCGGACAATTCCGCCGCGCGTTCATTGCCGCCCGACGAATAAAGCCAGCGACCAAATGCGGTCCGCGCCAGCAAAAGCCCCGCCAAAATCGCCACCACCGCCAGCACAATCACCCCGATCGGCACGCCGCCGATACGGTTGAATCCCAGCCAGTTGAACCCGGTGTTGCCGAATTCCGGCCGCCCCGACAGGTTGTTGAACGTCAGACCATTGGTCATCAAAAGCGCCACGCCGCGCGCCACATAAAGCGAACCCAAAGTGGCGACAAAGGCCGGCACCCGGAAAAACGCCACCAGGATACCGTTGACCGCGCCGACAAATGCCCCAAGCGCCAGCGTCAGCAACACCACCGCCCAGACCGGCGGATAAAGGATCACCCCCGCCGCCTCCAGCTCGATCCCCTGCATCAGATAGCCGGCAAAAACCCCGGTCAGCCCCAACACCGACCCAACCGAAAGGTCGATGCCGCCATTCAGGATCACCAGCATCATGCCAATGGACAACAGGCCGAAAATCGCAACGTGATTGGCCATGATAAGAAAGTTCGACACCGTCGCATAGTTCGGCGACAGAAAGGAAAAGATCGCGATAATGGCGATCAGCGCAAAAAACGCCCGCCCCTCCAGCAATATCTGCACGAGACTGGCTTTCTCCCCGAACATCTGGGCGATCAGCCCGCCCGAGCCATGTTTCTTGTGGGTGGTGACGTCGGTCATGACTTCAGGTCTCCGTTTCCGTGCTGCGCGGCGTTGGGGCTGTCCATTTCGACAATGGCCCGTGCTGCGTGTTCGTCGATGATCAACCCGCGCAACAATCCGCTCTCCAGAACGGCTTTGATGGCTTGGGGTTTCAGGGCGCCGCCGGCCACGGCGACAATGCGGCGGCCTTTCAGCTGGTCGCGCGGCAGGGTCAGAATACGGTCGCTGACCTCCTGACCCACGGGTTTCCCGCGCCGGTCAAAGAAGTGGCCCAGCATTTCGCCAACCCCGCCGGCCTGCGCAATCCCGGCCATGTCCGCCGGTGCAACCATGCCTGCGCTGACCAATTCGGCCTCTGGCGTGGTGGTGCCGATGCCAACAATCAAAAGATCCGCCTGCGCGGCCAATGCCGCCGCCTTCTGAACCGCGCCCTGGTTCAAAAGCACCGCGCGATCCGCCGCGGAATTGGCGATAAAGGGCGCCGGCATCACCACCGGCTCTGCCCCGGTCCGCGCCGCCAGATGTGACACGATGGTATGTGGATTTTCATCCGCGCCACCGGTCAGCGCCCCCATCAGCGACACGATTTTCAGATCCTGCGCCTGCGGCAGATCGGGCGTATCCGCACAGGCCAGAAGCGTCCGGCCATGGCCGACCCCGATCACCCGGTTGCCCCCGCCAGAGTTTGCGGCAGAATTTCCAGCAGAGATTTCGGCGGACAAAAACGCACCACCCGCGCGCCCCAACGGCCCAAGCGCCAGTGCGTCACCATCGCGCCCCTGATCATCCTGCCCCGCATCGGCAACCACCTGACAATGGTCCAGCCCAAAGGCCGCGATCAGGCTCTGTTCCAGATCAACCTCACCCGAGGCCGCCATGATTTGTTCCTTGGTGGCGTCGGGGCCGAAGCTGGCGGAAATCTTGCCCTTGTGCATGACGACAATGCGATGGGCAATGGACAGGCATTCACTGACCTCAGAGGTGGAATAAACCACCGCCAGCCCCTGCTGCGCGCCTTCCGCCAACAGGCGGAACACCTCGGCCTTGGCCCCGATGTCGATGCCGCGCGAAGGTTCGTCCAGCAATACCACGGACGGTTTGGTCGCCAGCATCTTGCCGATCACCACCTTCTGTTGATTGCCACCCGACAGCGACCCGATCGCCGCCCCGCCGCCATCGGTCTTGATCGTGACCTCGCGGATCGACCGGTCAATGATCGCCTGTTCGTCCGGGCGAGAGGTAAACAACCGCTTGGTAAACGCCCCGATAGAGGCCAGCGACAGGTTCTGCCCGACCGACATGGTCTGCACCAACCCGTCGCGCTGGCGATCCTCCGGCGTCAGCACCAGACCGGCCTCGATCCGCTGGGCGATGGACATGCCCGCCAGATCCCGACCGTGCAGCGCCACCGACCCGCCCGAGGCGGGCAAACGCCCGGCGATACATTCCATCATCTCGGTCCGCCCTGCGCCCATCAGACCATAGATGCAAACGATCTCGCCCTGACGCAGATCCAGCGACAGCCGATCCACCACCGAAAACCCCGACCCGCCGGGGGCCGGCACGCTCAGGTTTCTGATCGACAGCGCGACATCGCCAAATTCCACCTCTGGCGGCGATCCCAGATCGAAATTCTCGCCCACCATGTTGCGCACGATCCATTCCAGATCAATCTCGGCGCGCGGCGCATAGGCGGTCATCACCCCATCCCGCAGCACCACCGCGTGATCGGTGATTTCCAACGCCTCTTCCAGATGATGAGAGATATAGACAATCGACACCCCCCGCGCCTTCAGGTCATGGATCACCTTGAACAGCACCTCGACCTCGGATGCCGACAACGCCGATGTCGGCTCGTCCATGATCAGAATGCGGGAATTCACCGAAAGCGCGCGGGCGATTTCAACAATCTGCTGCTGGCCCAGACGCAGATCCTCGACCGGGGTCAGCGGATCAATGTCTTCTTCCAGCTCCGCCATAAGCGCGCGGCACTGGCGTTCCTCTTCGGCGAAATTCACCCCGCGCGGACCCATGATCTCGCGGCCCATAAAGATATTGTCGCGCACATTCATATTCGGCGCCAGCGACAGTTCCTGGTGGATGATCGAAATCCCCTGTTCGCGGGCCTCGACGGTGGATTTGATCGCCAGCGGCTTGCCATCAAGGATCAATTCGCCAGAAGTCGGCAAATGCACCCCCGACAGGATCTTCATCAGCGTCGATTTGCCCGCGCCATTTTCGCCAAACAGCGTTGTGACCTGACCGCGATGCACGTCAAAATTCACACCTTTCAACGCATGGACCGCACCGAAACTCTTGGTGACATCGCGGGCTGCCAATACAACCTCGGTCTTGTCGGGCGCGGCCCTGTCGCGGGTTGCGCTTGCTGGCATCTGCCGGGCTTCGGTTTGCATCACTGCACCTCAAAGGCCACCGGGGTGACCAGCCAATTTTTCGGATTGATCATGGTGAACACGCCGGTCACGCTGACGGTCTTGCCCGTCAGCGTATCGCGGTCCAGCCCGGCCAGAACTTCGGCCGCCATGGCGCGGTTCAAACCGGCGCCGGCGTCCTGATATTCGATCTGGTTCTTGAATGCGCCGAATTCGATGTCGCCGGTGATGTCGCGCAGCTCGGTGCCATTGATCGCCGGGCCGGTCTGGACCCGCACGCCGGTGCCCTCGGGCAGACCCTCAACCGCGACGGTGAAAATCCCCGATTTGCCCTCGCCCGCCGTGCCGGTCAAACGGACTGTCATCACCGGAAATGCCCCGGACATCCTGCCATAGGCCGCGATCGCTGCGGCCTTGTCGCTGGCCAGCTCCGCGGCCAGTTGCGCCGCCTCGGGCGCCTTCTCAATCACATGATCGCGCACAGACGGAAATTCCTCTGCGCCAAACCGATCCGGGTTGAACGCCTGCTGGCGCAGGTCTTCGTCTCCGCCGATTGTCACCACCTTGGTGTCGAGGGCCATTGCGCCAAACAATACAACCCCAGCGATAGCAAAGAGTGTCTTGCGTCGCGTCGCTTTGGACGTGCTGGCAGATAGGGTGCCGGTTGTGGCCATTACAGACGTGCCTCTTTTCTGTCCGACCCGGGTGACCGGGCGGTGGTGATTCTGCGCCGGAAACCCCCAGCGCCGTCATGTCAGGAAATTGTCCAACCAACTGATATTGAACTTTTCCTCCCTCTGTCGCTGCTCCGGAAACTCCTCAATTTCCATCGGGACCGGCGACTCGTCCCACCCAGTGGATGTAACGGATTGAACAAACCCTATTCGAAAAAAATTTCGTTGTCTGCAAAAAATTTCAGACAGCCGAAATTTTTTATGCTAGAGCTGACTCAACCGGACGCGGAGCAATCCACCGTCCCGGCACAGCGTCATCCGCAAAAAATCCGGCAAAATCGCAGGATAATATGCGGGGTCACAGGAGAGGGGCCGGCGTGAAGCACAAGCCAAAGGGAGGCAGCACATGGCCGATTCGTCCGATCTGATCATCGGCGTGGATGCCGGCACATCGGTGATAAAGGCCGTGGCCTTTGATCTGGCGGGACGCCAGATTGCCGCCGCTTCGGTACGCAATTCCTATGTGATGGGCGCGGATGGGTCCGCCACGCAATCCCTGCCGCAAACCTGGTCCGATTGCGCCGCCGCCCTGCGCGGTCTTGGCGACAAGATCACCGGATTGGCGCGCCGCACAGCCGCCGTGGCCCTGACCGGTCAGGGCGATGGCACCTGGCTGGCCGGCGCGGACAATGCGGCGGTGACCGATGCCTGGCTCTGGCTTGATGCCCGCGCCGCGCCAACCGTGCGGCGACTGGCCGCCGGGCCCGACGCACGCGCAAGGTTCGAAGCCACCGGAACCGGGCTCAACACCTGCCAACAGGGCAGCCAGATGGCCCATATGGATGCCACCTGCCCCGAAATTCTGGACCGCGCCGAAGTGGCCCTGCATTGCAAGGACTGGCTGTTTCTCAACCTGACCGGCACGCGCGCCACCGACCCCTCGGAGGCCAGTTTTACCTTTGGCGATTTCCGCACGAGGGCCTACAGCGACCGGGTGATTGCCGCGCTGGGATTGACGCACCGCCGCCATCTGATGCCCGACATCATCGACGGCGCCCAGGACACCCGCCCCCTGACCGCCGCCGCCGCCGCACAAACCGGACTGCGCGCAGGCACGCCGGTGTCGCTTGGCTATGTCGATATGGTGATGACCGCGCTTGGCGCGGGGGTCCATACCGGCGATGCCGGCGCGGCCTGTTCCACAGTCGGCTCCACCGGGGTGCATATGCGGGCCGTGACCTCTGACGCGGTGCATCTGAATGCCGAAGGCACGGGATATGTGATCTGCCTGCCGGTCCCGAATCTGGTGACACAGGTCCAGACCAACATGGCCGCCACCCTCAACATCGACTGGGCGCTGTCCCTGGCCGAGGATCTGATGTCCGAGGTCGGCAAGGCCCCCTCGCACGCGGATATGGTGGCCCGGATCGACGGCTGGATGGCACGGTCCCACCCCGGCGCGCTGGTCTATCACCCCTATATATCCGAGGCTGGCGAACGCGGCCCCTTTGTCAATGCCGATGCCCGCGCCAGCCTTGTCGGGCTGAACGCCGGCCACCGCTTCCCGGATGTGATCCGCGCCGTAATCGAAGGTTTGGGCATGGCCGCGCGCGATTGTTACGCCGCCATGGGCGACATGCCGCGCGAATTGCGCCTGACCGGCGGGGCGGCACGGTCGGCGGCGCTGCGCCGCGTTCTGGCCGCCGCACTCAACACCCCGGTGCGGGTTTCGGCGCGCGAAGAGGCCGGCGCCGCAGGCTGTGCCATGATGGCGGCGGTGGCGATCGGCGCCTATGACACGATGGATGCCTGCATCGCCGATTGGACCACCCCGCTTCTGAACAGCCCGGAACCCCCCGACCCGGATCTGGTGCCAATCTATGACCGTCTTTTTACCAATTACCGACACGCGCGCAGTGGTCTTGCCCCCGTCTGGGACGGGCTGGCGGCGGCGCGCCATGCGCAAGGAGCCTGAGACATGAGCGATATTCAAGAGGTCGACCTGTTTGTGATTGGCGGCGGCATCAATGGGGCCGGCATTGCCCGCGACGCCGCCGGCCGCGGCCTGAGCGTTGTTCTGTGTGAAAAGGATGACCTCGCCGAAGGCACCTCTTCGCGCTCGGGCAAGCTGGTGCATGGCGGGCTGCGCTATCTGGAATATTACGAATTCCGTCTGGTGCGCGAGGCGCTGATCGAACGCGAGGTGCTGATGAAAAACGCCCCGCATCTGATCTGGCCAATGCGCTTTGTGCTGCCGCATTCGCCACAGGATCGCCCGGCCTGGTTGGTGCGGCTGGGCCTGTTTCTCTATGACCATCTGGGCGGGCGCAAGAAACTGCCCGGCACCCGCACGCTGAACCTGCACCGCGATCCAGAGGGCGCGGCGATCAAAGACAACTACAAACGCGGCTTCGAATATTCCGATTGCTGGGTCGATGATGCGCGGCTTGTGGTGCTGAACGCGCTGGATGCGGCGGAACGCGGGGCCACCATTCTGACCCGGTCGCCCTGCACCTCGGCCCGGCGCGAAGACGGGCATTGGCGGGTGACAACCCGGCATTCCGTCACCGGCGAAACCCGGGATTTCCGCGCCAAACTTCTGGTCAATGCCGCCGGTCCCTGGGTTACGGATGTGGTCAATCGCGTAGCCGGATCGAATTCCCCCCGCAACGTGCGGCTGGTCAAGGGCAGCCACATCATCGTGCCGAAATTCTGGAAGGGCGAAAACGCCTATCTGGTCCAGAACCATGACAAACGGGTGATTTTCATCAACCCCTATGAACGCGACAAGGCGCTGATCGGCACCACCGACATCGCCTATGAGGGCCGGGCCGAAGATGTCCAGGCTGACGAGTCAGAGGTGCAATATCTGATCGACGCGGTGAACAAATACTTCAAGGAACAGCTGACCCGCGACGATGTGCTGACCACCTTTTCCGGCGTGCGCCCGCTGTTTGATGATGGCAAGGGCAACCCCTCGGCGGTGACCCGCGATTATGTCTTTGATATTGACGACACCGGCGGCGCGCCGCTGTTGAACATCTTTGGCGGCAAGATCACCACCTTTCGCGAATTGGCCGAACGCGGGCTGCACAAGATTGCCGCCTATTTCCCCCGGATGGGCGAGGATTGGACCGAAAACGCCCCCCTGCCCGGCGGCGACATCGCAAATGCAGATTACGAAACCTTCCGCAACGATCTGAAACGGGATTACCCTTGGATGCCGCGCGCCCTGCGCCAGCATTACGGCCGGCTTTATGGCACACGGGTCGACCGGATCGTTGGCACGGCAACCACGCTTGACGGGTTGGGCCGGCATTTCGGCGGCACGCTCTACGAGGCCGAGGTCACCTATCTTCTGGCGCATGAATGGGCACAAACCGCCGAGGACATTCTGTGGCGGCGCACCAAACACCGCCTGCATCTGAGCGCCGAGGAACAGGCCCGGTTCACCAAATGGTTCGAAGACCAGAGGGAGGCCGCCTAAGATGGCGCTGACGCTTTCGCTGAACACCAATCCGCTGGTCAACCGGTTTGCCGAACCCGATGACCTGATCACCACCATTGCCCGTGACATCCGCATCCGCGACATCCAGCTGACGCATGAATTCATCAACCCCTCCTGGCCCGCGCCGGTGATCCGCCGTCTGACCCGCGACATGCAGGCGGCGCTGCACCGCACCGGCGCCCGCGTCACCAGCGGCATGACCGGGCCTTATGGGCGGCTCAACCATTTTGGCCACCCGGACCGCGATGTGCGCCGCTATTATGTCGATTGGTTCAAAACCTTTGCCGATATCATTGCCGATCTCGGTGGCACTTCGGTCGGCACACAATTCGCGATTTTCACCTATCGCGATTACGACGATGCCGCGCGGCGCGCCGAACTGATGCAGATCGCCATCGACTGCTGGGCCGAGGTGGCCGATCACGCCAAGACCGCCGGTCTTGCCTATGTCTTTTGGGAACCGATGAGCGTCGGGCGCGAATTTGGCGAAACCATCGCCGCAAGCCTTGACCTGCAAGACCGGCTGAGCGCGGCAAATATGGCGGTGCCGATGTGGATGATGGCCGACATTGACCATGGCGATGTCACCAGCCCCGATCCCGACGACACCGACCCCTACGCCTGGGCGCGCGCGGTGCCGCGGGTGTCGCCGATCATTCACATCAAACAATCCATGATGGACAAATCCGGCCACCGCCCGTTTACCGCCGACTTCAACGCCAAGGGCGCGATCCAGCCGGCGCCGCTGCTGGATGCATTTGCCGCCGGCGGTGCCATCGACAATGAAATCTGCCTTGAGCTGTCGTTCAAGGAACGCGACCCGAACGACCGCCAGGTGATATCCCAGATCGCCGAAAGCGTCGCGTTCTGGGCCCCACATATCGACAGCGGGGAACGTGATCTGAACATCTGAAACCGGCCCGAAAGGCGCAGTCATCCGATATTTCTGGACCAAACGGTGCCGACACGCATTATAGACAGGCGCAATTCAAACGGCGCGCGACAGACGCCGCAGAACAAAGGATGGAACATGGCAAAAGACCGCGGTGCAACAAATGCAGAGCATTCCCTGGCGATCCGCGCCGCCTGGTTGCATTTTGTTGGCGGGTTACGTCAGGCCGAGGTCGCCAAGCGTATCGGCGTGCCTTCGGTCAAGGCCCACCGCCTGATTGCCCGCGCCGTGGCCGAAGGCGCGGTCAAGGTCTCGATCGAGGGCGACATCATTGAATGCATCGAGCTGGAACAGGCGCTCTGCGCGCAATACGGCCTGCAAACCTGCGAAGTTGCGCCCGATCTGGACGAAGACGGCATTCCCTTTCGCACGCTTGGTCTGGCCGGGGCCTCACGCTTGCGGCGCTGGATGGAAAGCGGCGAAATGCAGACCATCGGCATCGGACATGGCCGTACCCTGGCCGAGGCGGTCCGCACCATGCCCCGTTTCAGCACCACCGGGCTCAGCTTTGTGTCGCTTCTCGGCGGGCTGACCCGGAACTTTGCCGCCAACCCGCATGATGTGATGCATCTTCTGGCGGAAAAGACCGGCGCGCGGGCCTATGTGATGCCGGTGCCGTTTTTCGCCAATACTGCCGAGGACCGCGAGGTTCTGTTGGCGCAACATGGCGTGGCCGAGGTGTTTCAACTGGCCGAAACCGCCCCGTTGAAGATTGTCGGCATCGGCACCGCCAAGACCGAAACCACGCTTGTCACCTCCGGCATGATCGAACCCGCCGAAATCGAGGCAATTTCGCGAGCCGGCGGCGCGGGCGAGATGCTGGGCCATTTCTTTGATCCTGACGGCAATTCCCTGGAAACCGCGCTGACCGCGCGCACGCTGGCGGTGTCGCTGGATGACACCCGCGAAGACCGGATCATCGCGCTGGCGGGCGGCCCGGAGAAAGTCGCGCCGCTGCGCGCCGTGTTGAACAGCGGCCGGCTCTCGGGGTTGATCACCGATGAACGCACCGCGCGCGGCCTTCTGCGGGACGATCCCGGCTGACCGGGATGATCGCCAACAGGTTGTAACGCAAAAAACCGGCAGGGCGCGCATGTCTTTGCCGCGCAGATGGCTTGCGCGGCAAATATCACATCATAAGTAACAAAATAACATTATTGACGTTCGATTTGTGACATGGGATGTTACGCACAGGAGGATTCCCCGTGAAACGTGACGACAGACAACAGGCGATCATGGATCTGCTGGTGACCCGGGGCGAGGTCGACCTCGATGCGCTTTCTGACCATTTTCAGGTCTCGCGCATGACCATTCACCGCGATCTTGACGACCTCGAAACTGCGGGCCTCCTGCGCAAGATCCGGGGCGGCGCAACCATCCGGTCCGGCACCCAGTTCGAAAGCGATTTCCGCTTTCGCGAACGCCAGGACCGCGCCGCAAAAACCGCCATGGCCGAGGCCGCCCAGCATTTGGTCGAACCGGGCATGACGGTGATGATCAACGACGGCTCGATGGCCGCCATCCTGGGGCAATTGCTGGTGTCCAAACGGCCGCTGACGGTGATTTCCAACAATGCCGCCGTGATCGACACGCTGCGCGCCGAACCCGGCATCACCCTGATTGCGCTTGGCGGGGTCTATTCCGCCAAATTCAACGCCTATCTTGGCAAGGTGACAGAGGACAGCCTCGCCGGGTTGCGCGCCGACATCTGCTTCATCTCGGCTCCCGCCGTGGCCGGGCTGGAGGTGTTTCATATGGACGACACCGTTGTGCGCGCCAAACTGGCCATGATGGACCAGGCGGCACAGCGCGTGCTGTTGGTCAATCACAGCCGCTTTGATCAGGTCGCCCTGCATCGGCTCGCGGGTTTGTCCGATTTTGACCACATCATCACCGACACCGCCCCTGCCCCCGAAAGCCGCGCAGCACTTGATCGTGCGGGGCTGACCCTGACCCTGGCCGACACATAAAGAGGCACCAAAATGACCCAGACAGATTACTGGATCGGAACCAGTTGGAAAATGAACAAGGCCCTGGCCGAGGCCCGGCAATTTGCCGAAACCCTCGCGGCGGCGGATGCGGCGCGCGATCCGCGCCTGCAACGGTTTGTGATCCCGCCGTTCACCGCCGTGCGCGAGGTCAAACAAATCCTGGCGGAAACCTCGGTCAAGGTCGGCGCCCAAAACATGCATTGGGCCGATCAGGGCGCCTGGACAGGCGAGGTTTCGGCCCCGATGCTGACCGATTGCGGGTTGGACATTGTTGAACTGGGCCATTCCGAACGCCGCGCCCATTTTGGCGAAACCGACGACACCGTCGGCCTGAAAACAGAGGCCGCCGTGCGCCATGGGCTGATCCCGTTGATCTGCATCGGCGAAACGCTGGACGACCGCGAAAGCGGCCGCGCCCAGGAGGTGCTGGCCGCACAGGTGCGCGGCGCGCTGGGCCGGCTGAGCGCCGATCAGAAGACCGCCGAAATCCTGCTTGCATATGAGCCGGTCTGGGCGATCGGGGAAAACGGCATTCCCGCCACATCGGACTATGCCGATGCCCGTCAGGCGGAAATCATTGCCGTGGCCAACGATATGCTGGGCCGCCCCCTGCCCTGTCTGTATGGCGGTTCGGTCAACCCCGACAATTGCCAGGACTTGATCACCTGCCCGCATATTGATGGGCTTTTCATCGGGCGCTCTGCCTGGAACGTCGAAGGCTATCTCGACATTCTGGACCGTTGCGCCGCCGCGATCTGACACCAACCGCCATTTGACGTAGAGGAGAGAGTTCCATGAAAATTGCCGTTGCAGGCGACAGCGCAGGCGAAGGATTGGCCAAGATCCTGGCCGACCACCTGAAAGCCAACCATGAGGTGGCCGAAATCTCGCGCACCGATGCGGGCCCCGACGCCTTTTATGCCAATCTGTCGGACCGTGTCGCCAGTGCCGTATTGGCCGGCGATTATGACCGGGCGATCCTGTGCTGTGGCACCGGCATCGGGGTCTGTCTGGCCGCAAACAAGGTGCCGGGCATCCGGGCCGCGCAATGTCACGACACCTATTCCGCGGGCAAGGCCGCAACCTCGAACAACGCCCAGATCATCACCATGGGCGCGCGGGTGATCGGGGCCGAACTGGCCAAGGACATCGCCGATGCCTTTCTTGCTGCGGCTTTCGACCCAGAGGGCAGATCGGCGGACAATGTCGGTGCCATTGATGCGGTTGACGCCAAATACAACCGGGCCTGAGGCGTAATTCGGCCCGATTGACCACCGGTCACAAATAGCCACGGGTCACAAATATCCACCGGGCCCGAATACCCACCGGACCTGAACCACAACCGGACCCAAACGCCGCCGCACCCATCGCGCGCGGCCCGGTCCGCAGCCGGAGCCCCGCCGCCTCCCCCGGGGCTCCGGCAAAAAACGCTCTTTAACCAGCTCTGCAACCAAAGGTGCCGCATGGACAGGATCCTCGCAATCGACAACGGGTTGACCGTCACCAAGGCGGTGCTCTTTGATCTCAACGGGGCCCAGATCGCGGTCAGCCGCCGCAATGTGGCCCAGCTGAAACCCGCGCCGCGCCGGGTGGAACGCGACATGACGGCCCTCTGGGACCAGACCGCCGCAGCGATCCGCGATGTGCTGGAAACCAGCGCAACAGATCCCGCGCGGGTCATCGCCGTAGCCGCGACCGCCCATGGCGACGGTCTCTATCTGCTGGACCGTGACGGCGCGCCGCTGGGTCCGGGCATTCTGTCGCTCGACAGCCGGGCAATGGATCTTGTCACCGAATGGCAACAAGACGGCACCGCCCAGGCGGCGCTCGACCTGACCGGCCAGATGCCACATGTCTCGGCCCCCGCCGCGTTACTTGGTTGGATACAGCGGCACGAACCCGACCGCTTTGCCCGGATCGGCTATGTCCTGTCCTGCAAGGATTGGCTCTGCTACTGCCTCAGCGGGCGGATCGGCACCGACCGGACCGAGGCCAGCACCTCTTTCACCGATGCCCGCACCCAGGATTACTCGCCCGAGGCGCTGACCCTGTTTGGCCTCTCTGCCCTCAGACCCGCCCTGGCCGAAGTCGCGCATTCCGCCGACATCGTCGGCACCCTCACCGCAGCGGCGGCCAGGGCGACCGGCCTTGTCCCCGGCACGCCGGTCGCCGCCGGTCTGCATGACGTCACCGCCTCGGCGCTTGGGATTGGCGCGCATCGCCCCGGCGTCGTCGGCATTGTCGCGGGCACCTATTCAATCAATGAATGCGTCGCCACCGCCCCCCGGATCGACGCCAATTGGTTCTGTCGCAATGCGGTGACACCGGGGCAATGGAACAACATGGCGATCTCCCCCGCCTCGGCGACGAATTACGACTGGTTTCTCGACACGCTCTGCGCCGCCGAACGCAATGACAGCGCCACCCCGATCCACGCCCGCCTTGGCCCGGAAATCGACGCCGCCCTGTCCCGCCCGTCCTCGGTGCTGTATCACCCCTATCTGTTCGGATCGCCGATGGGTGCCGCGCCAAGCGCCGCGTTCCTCGGGCTGCGCGGCTGGCATGAGCGCGGCGATATGCTTGCCGCCCTGCTTGAGGGCATTGCCTTTAATCACCGCCAACATGTGGATGTATTGCGGGCCGGCTTTTGCCCGTCCGAGGCGCGGTTGACCGGCGGTGCCTCGCGCAATCCCACCGTGGCCCAGCTCTTTGCCGACATTCTGGATATGCCGGTCACCGTGACCGACACGGACGAGGCCGCCGCCTGGGGGGCTGCGCTATGTGCCGGGGCCGCCGTCGGGGCCTTTGCCCGCTTCGATGCCGATCCGCGCGACATCAACGGCAGTGCCACCACCTATCTTGCCGATCGTGACCGCGCCGACCACTACGCGCATCGCTTCGCAATCTACCGCGAGGTCGCGGATACATTGACCCAAACCTGGGATCGCCTGAACACCCTGGAACAGATGGGCCGAAAGGGACCAAATGTCTGACACCTCAGAAGAGAGCTTTGATGTCGTCATCATCGGCGCCGGGATCAACGGCGCGGGCCTGTTCCGCGACCTCTGTGCCCAGGGGCTGAAATGTCTGATCATCGACAAGGGCGATTTCGGCTCCGGCACCAGCGCCGCGCCATCGCGGCTGATCCATGGCGGGTTGAAATACCTTGAAACCGGCGAATTGCGGCTGGTGGCCGAGTCGACCTATGAACGCAACCTCTTGCTGAAAAACGCCGCGCATCTGGTGCGCCCGCTGCCGACCGCGATCCCGATCCTGTCCTGGACCAAGGGCGTGACCGCCGCGCTGCGCACCCTTCTGGGATCGACAACCGCCCCGCGCAGTCGCGGCGCGCTGTTGGTGAAGGCCGGTTTGGCGCTTTATGATTTCTATGGTGCCCGCGCACGTCAAATGCCGAAACACCGCATGGTCGGACGCCGCCGCGCGCTGGCCGAAACCCCGGCATTGACGCCCCGGATCAAGGCGCTTGGCACCTATTACGACGCCACCGTCACCGCGCCGGAGCGTTTGGTGCTGGAACTGGTGCAGGACGGGCTGGCGCTGTCGCCGGGGGCCGAGGCGCTGAATTGGTGCGCGGTCACTGGCCTGTGCGACGATGGCGCGATCACCCTCTGCCCCGCCCCGAACACCACGCGCAAGGTCCGCGCCAAACTTGTGGTCAACGCCGCCGGTCCGTGGATCGACCGGGTCAACGCCTGTCTTGGCCTCGACACCCAGCTGATCGGCGGCACCAAGGGCGCGCATATCCTGCTGGATCACCCCGAATTGCTGCACCAGCTGAACGGCAGAATGCTGTACTTCGAGGCCGACGACGGGCGCATTCTTCTGGTGGTGCCCTTTCAGGGGCGGGCGCTGGTCGGTTCGACCGACATTCCCGACAACAACCCCGATGCCGCGTTCTGTACCGAGGCCGAAACCGATTATTTCCTGCACAGCCTGCGCGACCTCCTGCCGGGGTTGGCCTTTGACCGCGACCAGATTGTCTATGCCTATGCCGGCATCCGGCCCTTGCCGAATTCGGCGGGTGTGGCACCGGGCCTCATCAGCCGCGATCATTCGGTGCCGCGCGCGCCCGCCACGCCCGACCGGCCCTTCCCGATCCTGTCGCTGGTCGGCGGCAAATGGACCACCTTTCGCGCCTTCGCAGCCGAGGTCAGCGATATGGTGCTGGCCGAGCTGGGCCAGACCCGGCACCAGCTGACCGACGACATGGCAATTGGCGGCGGGCGTGACATGCCACGCACAGGCGACGGCCGGGCCAACTGGGCGGCGACGACCGCCAGCGCCACCGCCGCCACCGCGCCCCGTGTTGCCATATTGCTGGATCGCTACGGCACCACGGCCCGGCATATCGCCCGCCACGAAGGCAAGTCCCCGACCCCGCTTGCCGATGCCCCCGACTATACCGAGGCCGAGATCGACTGGATCGTGCGGCACGAACATGTCCAGCATCTGGCCGACATCCTGTTGCGCCGCACACCGCTTGCGATCAGCGGACAGCTGACGCCAGACCTGTGCCGCCGGGTCGCCGCCATCGCCGCCGCCGCGCTGGATTGGAGCGCAGCGCGCGAGGCCGCCGAACTGGAAGATCTGGCCACCCTGCTGGCCCGGCGTCACGGCGTTCAGCTTGACCTTGGCCCGGCGCTGCAAACCGGGTCCGCAACGGCCTGACATCGCCGCAAAACCACAAGTCATGGTAGGCGGGGGATTTTCGACCGCAAGATACAGGTATATTTGCACCACATTTGGCATATTCGCCACATTTCGCACCCAATCCGCAAACGGCGGGTGACCCCCGGCGATTTGCGCAATATGGTGCCAATGTCGCAGGACAGGATATGGCGGGCCTTGATGGTCCCCCCTGCCCGGCCTCTGCCCCGGCGCGGCGCTTTCCCTGAAAATTCTGGCTGTTTACCGCCCTAAACCCGGGCGGTCAGGTACGTCCGATAATGTGGACTGTGGCGGGCCATAACATCGGCCCGTCGCCATCTTACCCGTGGGTAAGATCATCCGGCCTTATCCGTGGATGGGATCAAACCGGCCGGCCGGGGGCAAGGTCGAACATTCTTACCCACGGGTAAGAATGACCCACCCTGCCCGCCGCACTTAGTCCTCTAACGCGGCATAAAACGCGGCAACCGCCTGTTCCAGACGATGGCGTTCGATGGCCGAAAAATCCCGGCTGTCCCGCAATTCCAACCGCCCGTCCGACGCGCTGCACTTGGCCACGCCATGGCCAAGCGGCACCTGAAACGTGGTTTTGGCCTGACGCGGGCGCGCGGATTTCGCGGCGGTCTTACCCGTGGGTAAGGGTGCGCTGGTCAGAAAGCTGCGCAGGATCTCGACCTCGCGCGCGGCATCACGATCCGGTTCCGCCCGCAGCGCCAGCGACACCCGCCCGACCAATGCCTCGTCCCGTTCCATCAAACGCTTCAGCTCGACCCCGACATTGCGCGGAATGTCCTGCGGATGTTCCAGCACCTTTTCCAGCTTTGTCAACAGATCGGCAAAGGCGCGAATATAGCTGCGCTTGGTGTAAGACGCCGATTTGAACAGCGCCGTCACTGCCTCGGCCACATCCGCGCATTTATGCGCCGGGTCATCCGCATAGCGTCGCGCCAGCGTCGCCATTTCCGCAAAAGAGATATCCTTGCGCACAAGGTTCTCATCCACCATCCGGCGATAGCTGGTTTCTGTCTCGGCCTCGGTCGGGATGATCCCGGCGGGAATGGTGGCAAATGTCGCGTCGCCGGTTTCATCGAACAAGGCGCGAAACGCCAACAACCGCCGCATCCCCTGGATCAATTCGAATTTGCCATCGGCGCGGGCCTCGACCCGGATCGGGTTCGACAAACCGATCTCGCGGATCGACAGCACCAGCTCGTCCAGCTCATCATCCGCACCCGGCTTGCGATCCCGCAGCAACCGCTCGGTCACCACATCCGCCAGCGCGATCCGGTCGGTGATCAGCCCCTCGCGTTTCATGCGCACGAACTCGGCGGCGAGCTTGTCGTTTTCTTCCCGAATGCTGTTTTCCACCGCCTTGCGGTCGCGCAGCGAATTCGCATTCTCATTGATAGCCGAGGCCATAGGCCCCCGGCGCAACCCACGATCCGGGGTTTTCCCGACCTCCATATCCCCCATTTCGGGCAGGTCGATGTCAAACATTCTGCGCTTCTTGCTCATTGATCCACCTCCAGCGTGTCCCATGCATCATGCAGGGTTTGGCGGAATTCTTCATACGCGCTATCGAATGTAGATCTTGCGCGTCGCCAGGTCTCTCTGGTCATTTCGCGGTAATCCATTTCATAGACCGAGTTCAGGAACCGCCCCGATTGTTCAACCGCGCGCGTCATTTCGACCGGATGCTGGGTGACGTGATCGCCCCAAACCTTGCGAAAGGCATCCTGCATCGCGCGGTGCAATTCATTGCCCGGCTCGTACCGCGTCAACAGGAACCGGATGTCACAGAATGCTTTCGGCAGTTCGATCTTACCCGTGGGTAAGCTGCCATCAAATCCGGCAGAGAGGTCTTCCAGCGCCTCGGACAGCTGACCGATAAAGGATGTGGTGGAATCATATTCCCAATATCCGGGCCCCGACGGCACATAAAGCACATCCGCCGCGAACACCGCATTCATCGACTGATAACCAATCGCAGGCGGGCAATCGAACAGGATAAGATCGTAACTGTCATCCGGGATCTGATCGAGATAGCGCGACACCACCGCAAAGAACGACCAGTCCGGATTGAGGTGACGATACTGCGCCGACGCGAATTCAACAAAGGCGGCATTGGCACAAGAGGGGATGCAATCAATTGTCGGCCAGGAGGTCGGCTTGATGAAATCGCCGATCCGCAAATCCCCAAGACCCAGTTCGGTAATCGCGGTTGGCAAATGCCGCTGCGGCAGACCGGCGCCGGATTCCGCACCGACCGGGCCCTGGTTCATCCGCTCTGTTTCGTGAATCAAATCGCGCGCCATGATGCCCCAGACCGTGTGCTCCTCGGCGACGTCGGTCAGGCCCATGGAATGCGACAGCGTCGCCTGGGGGTCGAAATCCACCACCAACACGCGATAGCCGTCCAGCGCGGCCGCATGGGCGAAATGCAAGGCAACCGTCGATTTGCCAGCACCACCTTTGAAGTTGGCGACCGCGGCGCGCACCGCGCGTTTGCCCGCCGGGCGATGCGGCATCAGGCTGCGCTTGCTGACCTTCAACCGGCGGCGCAATTCGTTGATCTCTTCGAGCGAGAACCAGCGCTGCCGGCCTTCCTGTTCCACCTCACCCGTGGGCAAAGAGGGGTCAGCGGCCAGCTTGCCGCGAAAGGTCGATTGGTTCATGCGGAAAATCAGCTCGGCCACCTCCCAGGAGGAAAACCGCCGCAGTTTCTTTTCCATCCCCGGTGAAAATGTCTGTTGCCGGATCCAGCCCTGTAGTTTCAGGGAACGGTTTTGAAGGGTGGCCAGGTCTTGGTGTGTGTACATGCTCTGCCTCTTAGGACGCATTTTGATCTCTTCACTTCATTTACGCCTTTTTTGCCTTTGGTGCAAAACCTATTATCATGAAGTCACAGGTCACCGCGATCTTACCCATGGGTAAGAAAACAAGGAGCCAAACAGCAGAAGCGATTCGGATACGCCCGCAGCGCCAGAACCGGGCAGGGCGGGCAAATGATTGATCTGGCCGCTATATATTGGGGGACACCTTGTGGGGTGAAACCATCAATAGGGGGACATAAAGGCCCAATAGGGGGTCATACTGGGTGTCCCCCATCACCTATATCTTCACCAGATTCATTTTGAATTCAGGTCAGCAGAACATTCAATCCAAGCGATGACTTGACAGAATCGACGGATTGGACGCAAATTGACGGCAAGCTCGGAAAAGCGTTGGCAGGCGTGGAAAAATCGGGCATGACAGCCGGATAATCCGGCATTGAAGCGGAGCAATCCATGCAGGCGGCAAAACCGGTCGGGCGTCATGCCTCGGCCCTGAAATACGATATTCTGTCCGCTCTTGGCGTGACGGCGCTTGCGGCGGATAAACATCGTCAGCGGCTTATGCTGCGACTGATGGTGCT
This sequence comes from Marinovum sp. 2_MG-2023, assembly GCF_030548265.1. Taxonomy (NCBI): domain Bacteria; kingdom Pseudomonadati; phylum Pseudomonadota; class Alphaproteobacteria; order Rhodobacterales; family Roseobacteraceae; genus Marinovum; species Marinovum sp. 2_MG-2023. Next base: position 38,554 of record NZ_JAUOSD010000010.1, read on the forward strand.
GATCACCACAAGGTATAATTGGCAGAACAACGAGTTGTCCATTGGCCGGGCGGAAATGGCGCGGCTTTGGTCGGTCGAGGAACGCACCGTCAAACGCGAAATCGCCAAGATGCGCGCCGCCGGCTGGATCGAGGTCAAGCGGGCAGGGGTGAAAGGCCGGGTGACGGTCTATGCGCTGAACCTTAGCGGGGTGTTGGGCGAAACGACACAGAGCTGGACCACCATCGGCACGGATTTTGTGGCCCGGATGCAGGAACGCCATGTCGGGGCGGGAACGGATATGGCGGGGCCAACCGACGGGGAAAACGCCGGGCAAGACCCGAGCGGGGCCGCGGAAACAGATCCGAATGTCATCCCGTTTCAACGCCGGATGCAGACCGCAGAGACCGAAGGCACATGGGGTCAGGTGCTGGTGCAGCTGCGCGCCGAAAGCCCGGCGCAGGCCGCCACGTGGTTCGGGCAATTGTCGGAAATGGCGCGTGACGGCGACCGGGTCACATTGGTCGCGCCATCACGGTTCATTGCCGATTATGTCCGCACGCATTTTCTGAACCGGCTGCTGGGCAGCTATGCCGCGCTGGACCCGGCTGTGCGCCGGGTCGAGGTTGTTGCGGTTTCTGAGTGATGTCCTGATCAGCGGGCAGGGGGGATGACAATCGCTTCGCAGATCTGTTGGCCCACCGCCAGCGCCCGTGCGGTCGCGGCGGCCATCTGGGGCAGGATCATCCATTCCAGCCCCCAGGCCGCGCCAGACCGTTCCTGTTCATGGATCATCGCCTGATGCATGCCGCCAATCTGGGTGGCATTGAACCGCGCCAAAGTGACCAGCAGTTCGGCCAGAACCGGGTTCTGTTTGTGCGGCATGGCCGAAGACCCGCCGCCACCGGACAATGCCAGTTCCTGAATACCCTGTTGCGCCATCAGGCAGATGTCCTGACCCATCTTGCCCAGGGTGCCGGTGATCAGGGACAAAAGCCCGGCGTGATCGACGATGGTGTCGCGCTGACTGTGCCAGCCTGCGGCGGCATCTTCCAGGCCGAGGGCGTCGGCCATGAAGGCGGAAATCGTTGCGCCCTGCGCGCCAAGCGCGGCGCGATCGCCGACGGCCCCGCCCAGTTGCAGACGTTCGACCATGGGGCGCAGCGCCGCGAGCCGACTGCCATGCTGGCGCAGCGGGTCAGCCCAGCTGCGCGCGCGGTCGGCCAAGGTCAGGGGCAGGGCGGCCTGCATCCGGGTGCGTCCCATGATCGGGGCGGTGCCGTGGTGTGCCACCAGCTGATCAAGGGCCTGCACCACATCCTGCAAACGCTGCACCAAGAGAGTGTTGGTGTCGCGCAGCGCCATCACCACTGCGGTGTCGATCACATCCTGCGATGTCAGACCCTTGTGCACGGCGGCCTGGGTGTCCGCATCCACCCGCGATTTGAGCTGGCGCACCAGATCCGGGACCGGCAGCCCGTCCCGCAGGGTGGCGTTGCGCAGGGAATTGATGTCGGGCTGACAGGTTTCAATCGCCTGTGCGGCCCGGTCGGCCATGTCCATCGGCACCTTGCCCGCCGCGCCAAGCGCGCGGGAAAACGCGGCCTCGATCGCGAGCATGCGCCGCAGCTCTTGGTCCGGGGACCAAAGCGCCGCGATTTCCGGGTCGCCAAACAGCCCGCCAAGCCAGGGATGGTCAAAGACACTTGTGCTCATGGCTGCGGCCTTTGCGTCCGGGGGGATTTGCGATCCGGGGCCAGATTCAGAGTCAGGATCGGGGCAGGGGGGTGCCATGTCCGCCGGTGTTGCAAAAGGTCCGTGGTGGGCATGTCTGGTCCCCCTCTCTGTCAGCAAAGGTCTGTCTGACACGATAGATCGCATGGTTTGCGGCCGGCGCGCCAGACTGATTGCGACAACATGGAACCGCTAGATCACGTGCGGGGCATGCCCTTGGTCCGCATCAGACGTTTTTGTGCGGCAATCCGAAAGGGGGCGTTTGGCGCGCCATATCCGGCATATCCGCCGCGCCGCTCGACGATTTCGAAAAACATGCCGCCGGCAAAGGGGCGCGCATAGATCTGAAAAAACGCGCCATTGGCGTCTTCGTCATAGAGGATATTACCGGCTTGCAGCTTTTGTAACATGCTGGGGGAGAGGTCAAAGCGCGCGGCCAGATCAGCATAGTAATTGTCCGATATGGCCAGCGGTGTGAACCCCTTGGCGGCCAAGGCATCAGAGGTGGCAAAGATGTCGTCGCTGGCCAATGCGATATGCTGGACCGAGGCACCAAAGCTGTCGGCGAGGAAATTGCCCGCCATGGTGCGGTGGGTTTCCGCGCCATTCAGTGTGATGCGAAAGGTGCCGGTTGCGGTTTCCAGCGCCTGACTGCGCACCAGCCCGTCCGGGTCGACCACATCGACGATGGCGGATTTTCCCATGTCGAACAGCGAGGAATAGAACAGCGACCAGCTGAGCATTTCATCATAGCTCATGGTTTGCGCCAGATGGTCGATGCGTTTCAGCCCGACATCAGATGCGGCGGTGTCGGCGCGGGTGAATTCCAGCGACCAGACCCGGTCAAGGCCGCTGGTGGCGTCGATGAAATGCAACAGGCTGCCGCTGCGCCCGCGGATCGCCGGAATGTCGAGTTCGCCGGGGCCAAGCGGTTGGTGAAAGGGGTTGGCGCCAAGCCGGATGGCGCGGGCCACCGTGGCATGGGCGTTTTCCACGCCAAGGCCGATGTCACACACCGTTGTGCCATGCACGTTATAGGCGCTGCTGGCAAAACCGGTGGTTTCCCGGTTGACGACAATGCGGATGTCGCCCTGGGTCCAGAGCGTCAGTTTCTTGGCGATATGGCTGCCGGAGCGGGCAAAGCCGAGGGTTTGCAGGATGGTTTCCAGCGCCTCGGCCTCGGCGCCGCGACTGGTGAATTCGACAAAGGCCACCCCGTCGACGGCAATGCGCGGCGGCATCTGTGGCAGGTCGACGGCGTTGGTCGGTTCCTGGCGGCGGACATCATCCATCAACGCCACCAGCGCGCGATGACCATCGCGGGCGATGGAATGCGGGCTGCCGCCGCGAAACTGGTCGTTGAAGATTTCCAGTGACACCGGCCCGGCATAGCCCGTCGCCATCACCGCGCGCATGAAATCGGTCACCGGCAGGTCGCCTTCGCCCGGCATATTGCGGAAATGGCGCGACCAATAGAGCAGATCCATGTCGATCAGGGGCGCATCGGCGAGCTGGACAAAGAAGATCTTGTCACCGGGAATGCGGCGGATCGTGTCGGGGTCGATTTTACGCGCGAGGGTGTGAAAACTGTCGAGGATCAGGCCGACATTGGCATGATCGGCGCGGCGCACGATTTCCCAGGCATCGCGGTGATCATTGACATGGGTGCCCCAGGCCAGGGCCTCGTATCCGATGCGCAGATCACGGGCGGCGGCACGTTCGCCCAGCTCGTGGAAATCCGCCGCTGCCCGGTCGATACCGCCAAGCGCCTTTGGGTGACAGGAGGAACAGACCAGCACAAGATCGGTGCCCAACTCCTGCATCAGGTCGAATTTGCGTTCGGCACGGTCAAAGGCCTTGGCCCGGTAAGGGTCTGGCAGACCTTCGAAATCGCGGAACGGTTGAAACAGGGTGATCGTCAGCCCCATGTCCCGGATCAGGTTGCCGACATCGCGCGGATTGCCGTCATGGGCGATGAAATCCTGTTCGAAGATCTCGATGCCATCAAAACCGGCGGCGGCGATGGCCTCGAGCTTCTCTGGGAGGTTGCCGGAGATCGAGACGGTGGCAATTGATGTTTTCATTTTGCAATCCTCGGGGGCCGGCGGGTTTGGCAAGACGGGTTTGGCTAGACGGGGCAGGGCGGGGACGGGATATGGCCGGGTGGAATATGGTCGGCCGCGCCGTCATGCGGTTTCAAAGCTTTCGAAAGTGGCCCGCATGCGGCGGTCATCGGCGGTCAAGCCGGTAAAGAGGTGAAAGGCGCGCACGGCCTGAAACACCGCCATGCCGGAGCCATCCACCGTGCGACAGCCCCGGGCGCGGGCGGCGCGCAGAAATTCGGTTTCACGCGGGAAATAGACGATGTCGCCAACCCAATGGCGGTCTGTCAGCAGGGTGGTGTCGATGGGGGTGCCGGGCAGTTTTGCCATGCCCATCGGGGTGGCGTTGACGATGCCCTCGGCCTGTTCGATGGCGGGGGCAATGTGATTTTTGGTATGGGGCACGGCGCGGGCCACAGTATGGGCCACGGGGGTGTTGGCGGCGGCATTCACCGCCTCGGCCAGGGCGACGGCGGCCTCGATCCGGCGGTCGGTGATCATCAGATCGGTGGCGCCCATGTCGTGAAGCGCATGGGCCAATGCCCCGCCCGCACCGCCGGCCCCAACCAGCAACACCCGGCGCGGCGTGACATCGGGCAGGCCCCGGCGCAGACCTTCGGCAAAGCCGGAAAAGTCGGTGTTGTGCCCCAGACGTTTGCCATCGCGAAACACCAGCGTGTTCACCGCGCCCACCCGCCGTGCGGCATCGGACAGCCGATCGGTGAGGGCCAGCACCTCTTGCTTGTAGGGGAAGGTGATGTTCAGCCCGGCATAGCCGTCTGTTTCCGCCTGATCGACGATCCGGGTCAGCGGGGTGTCGGGCGGCATCTGGTCGGTGTCGAACAGATCATAGTGCAGGTTCAGGCCCTGGGCCGCGCCCTCGGCTATGTGCATGCGGGGGGTGCGAGAGCCCTGAATCCCCTTGCCCACCAGTCCAACCCGGAGGTGTTGCGGCGTCCTGGTGTCGGCCTGCGCCGGTGATGGTTCCTGCATGTCGCGCCCCTGAACTGTCGTGTGATGATTCCCGTGGGTGAGGGTCTTTTTGTACCATTTGGTTAATTTGGTCAATCATTTTGTACTAGACGGTTAAATTGACCGATGTTAGCACAGGCAGACGGAGGACAGGATGCCAGAGCCCGCCAAACACCCCGCGCCCGATACGGGCAAGCCGGACAAGAAAAAGCGCGCACCCCGGCGGCCCCGCTGGAAACAGAACCCGGACGCGGTGCAGCGCGATATCGTGATCAATGCGATTTCGGAATTTGCCGACCGTGGATTGTCGGGCGCCCGGGTGGATGCCATTGCGGCGCGCACACAGACGTCAAAGCGGATGATTTACTATTATTTCGGCGACAAGAACGGGCTCTATGCCCGCGCGCTGGAGGCCGCCTATGCCGAGGTGCGCAAGGGCGAGGAGGGGCTGAACCTCGACCATCTGCCCGCCGCAGAGGCGCTGGCGAAGCTTGCGGAATTCACCTTTGACCACCACCGGGCCAACCCGGATTTCATTCGCATGGTGATGATCGAAAACATCCATAATGCGGAATTTGTCGGTGCGTCGGATATGATCCGTGCGTTGAACGGCGCGGCAATTGACCAGCTGACAGAGATCTGTCGGCGCGGGGCGCAGGACGGCAGCCTGCGGGCGGATCTGGACCCGATGCAGCTGCATTGGCAGATTTCGGCCTTCAGCTTTTTCAATGTGTCGAACCGGCCGACCTTTTCGGCGCTGTTTGGGGCGGCGCTGTTCACCCCGGACACTCAGGTGGCGCTGCGGGATGATCTGGTGCGGATGCTGGTTGAGGCCGCCCGCAGGCCGGCGGGTACAGACCGGACAGGCGGCAAATGACCACGGGCGCATAGCGGCTTCGCCGCGCCGGTTGGGTCAATTGCTTGTGTATAATCAAGGTCTCGCAAAGTTCGATTTGCGGGGCCTTTTGCTTTTGCCTGTCGCGTTGACCGCCCATTTTCCGGCTTCTGCGTGCCCCTCCGCAATCCTGTGATCGCGCTGTGAGTATTGCCGTCAAGGCGCTGTCGTTTGGCGGGGCCGGGGTTGCGTCTCTGCATCCTTGGTCCTATGGTCCAACCAAAGTAAGGGTGACTCGATGGCCGGCCAGTCCGCAGTTGATGAAATTAGAGAGGTGCTCAGACGCGAGATCGTGAATGAGTATGAGACAGGGGATTTCCTGCCGACCGAACGCGATTTGGCCGAGCGGTTCGGCGTGTCGCGCAACACGATCCGCGAAACCATCATCCATCTCGAAGCCTTTCAACTGGTGCGCAAAACCAAACGCGGGCCACAGGTGACAAAGCCCGATTTCGAAACCATGTTTCGTGGTTTCAGCCAGTTCTTTGCCGCGTCGTCGCGGACCTTTGTTGATGTGCTGAACTTTCGCCGGATCATTGAAACCGGCGCGGTGCCGCTGATCGTGCACAATGCGACCGACGGTGATATTGCCGCGCTGGATGTGGCCAATCGCGCGATGCGCAAGGCGCTGACGACCTCTGAGTCCGCAGAACAGGATTACCGGTTTCACCTGGCGTTGATCGACGCGGCCCGCAATGACGTGCTGAGCCGGATGTATCGTGTGATGTCGGAACCGCTGCGGTTTTACCTTGAGGTTGGCAAATCACAAACGCCCGCAACCAATGCCGCCAGCGATCACCACGAAGCCATCATTGCGGCGCTGGGGCGGCGCGATCCAGAAGACATGGCCGACGTGCTGGGCGCACATTTCCAGCATTCCGCAGACACGCTTGCGGTGTGGCTGGCCGAAAGCGGCGGTGCCGATGCGCCGTCCGAAATATGGCCGTCTGAAAAGGCGACATGACCCCGAAAAGAACGCAAACACCGGAGACTGACATGCGATTTCTGAACCACCTTACCGGGGCGGCCGGTCTGGTTGGCAAGCGGGATCCCGGGATTGTCGCTGGCACTGATTTGACCGCAAAGGATACCCCATGAAAGATTTAGACACCCCAATGCGCGCGCTTGTCTGTGCCGAGCCGGGCAAGCTTGACCTGGTGACGCAGCCCCGTCCCGCGGACCAGCCCGGCCATATCCGTCTGAAGGTCGAGGTGATCGGCATCTGCGGCACCGATTACCATATCTACAAGGGCCAGCAGCCGTTCCTGTCCTATCCGCGCACCATGGGCCATGAGCTTGCGGCGCGGGCGATGGAAGACAGCAGCGATGGTCGTATCAGGCGCGGCGATCTGGTGGTGGTCAACCCCTATGTCACCTGCGGCACCTGTCATGCCTGCACCATCGGCAAGCCGAACTGTTGTGAAAACATCGGCGTTCTTGGGGTGCACCGCGATGGCGGCATGTGTGAGGAAATCGTGATCCCGGAGGCCAATGCCTATCCCGCCGAAGGAGTGGAGCCAAAGGCCGCTGCAATGGTCGAATTTCTGGCGATTGGCGCGCATGGTGTGCGCCGGGGGCAGGTGGCCGAGGGTTCAACCGCGCTGGTGGTTGGCGCGGGGCCGATCGGGTTGGGCGCGGCGCTTTTTGCGCAGGTCGCGGGCGCAACGGTGACGGTGCGCGACACCTCGGCCGAGCGGCTGGCGCTGGCGCGTGCGATCCTGCCGGATGCGATCTGTCAGAGCGTGGATGCGGCGGGCGAAGACATGTTTGAAACCGTGTTCGACGCCACCGGCAATATCGGTGCGATGAATGCCGGGTTGAAATTCGTGGCCCATGGCGGGTCATATGTGTTGCTGTCGGTGGTCAAGGGCGATCTGTGCTTTGCCGACCCGGACTTTCACAAGCGCGAAACCACGCTGATTGCCAGCCGCAACGCGCTGAAAGCGGATTTCGAACATGTCATGTCCTGCATGGCGCGCGGTCTTGTGCCGATTGACGCCTTTGCATCGCACAGCACGACGTTCGACGATGCTGTAACGGATTTGCCCAAATGGTCAGAGGACCGGGGCACTGTGGTAAAGGCGCTGATCCATGTCTGAGACTTTCAAAACCCCCGTCGTTCAATTCGGCACCTCGCGGTTCCTGCAGGCGCATGCCGATCTTTTCTTTCACGAAGGCACACCGCCGCGCGCCATTACCGTGGTGCAATCTTCCGGCGATCCCGACCGTGCCCGGCGTCTGGCGCATCTGGCTGCGGCAGAGGGGTATCCGGTGCGCATTCGCGGGGTTCAGGGCGGTGAAACGCTGGACGAAGAGCGGCGTGTGACCTCGGTCAAGCGCACGCTGGCCACCGCCACCGATTGGGATGAAATCAGCCGCGTGATCACCGAAGAGGCGAAAATCATCCTGTCCAACACCGGCGACCGTGGGTATGAACCGCGCCCCGCCGATGCCGGGGCCAGCCCGGATCAGGACATGAGCTATCCTGCCAAGCTTTTCCATCTTCTGGCCGCGCGTCATGGCGCGGGGGGCGCGCCGCTTGATATCTTTCCGATGGAACTGGTGCCGGAAAACGGTGCGGTGCTTCGGGCGCGGGTGCTTGAGATTGCGGCGGCGCAGAATGCCTCTGGTTCGCTTGTGACCTGGTTGGGCGATTGTCGCTGGGTCAATTCGCTGGTCGATCGCATTGTGTCAGAGCCGATTGAACCGGCTGGCGCGGTGGCCGAACCCTATGCGCTTTGGGCGATTGAGGCCCAGCCGGGGCTGGAGGCGCCAACAAAGCATGCCTCGATTCAGGTGGTGGATGATCTGGAGCGGATCGAGCGGTTGAAATTGCACATCCTCAACCTGGGTCATACGGCGATGGTTCAGATCTGGCGTGACGCTGGCGGGGATACGGAGCTGACCGTTGATGCGGCGCTGGCGGGGGACATTGGCCGCGCGGTCGAGGCGATCTTGCAGGACGAAGTCCTGCCCGGTTTTGCCCTGCGCGGCATGGAGGCCGAGGCCCGCGATTATGCCGCCGCCACGTTCGAGCGGTTCCGCAATCCGTTTCTGCATCACCGGCTGTCCGACATCGCCCAGAACCACGAACAGAAAATCGCACGCCGCATTGCGCCGTTTGTGGATTGGGTGCGCGCCGAAGCGCCGGATTTCGCGGCGCCGAGGCTGGATGCCATCATCGCAGCAGGCGGTGCCAAATGAGTGCGGGCCTGATCATTCTGTCGCCCGAAGACAGCGTGGCGGTTGCCCTTGTGGATTGGCCCGAAGGCGAGGCGCGCGACGGCCTTGTGGCGCGCGAAGCGGTCGGGCGCGGGCACAAGATCGCCCGGCGCGCCATGGCCAAAGGCGATCCCATCGTCAAATACGGCCAGATGATGGGCATCGCGTCGCAGGACATCGCGGCCGGCGCGCTGGTGCACAGCTACAATTGCACCATGCCGCAAGATCATGCGGAAATGGCGGTGTCGTCCGGGGCGTTGCCGGATGCGCCGACGCGCAACACCTTTGACGGGTATTTGCGCCCCGATGGCCGCGTCGGCACCCGCAATTTTATCGGCATCATCGCCTCGGTCAATTGCTCTACGACCGTGTGCAACGCCATCGCCGCCGAGGCCAACCGCACATTGCTGCCGAAGATTCCCGGCATCGACGGGTTTGCGCCGATCATCCATGATCAGGGCTGTGGCATGGCGCATAAGGGCGTGGGGTTTGACGCGCTGGTCCGGGTGTTGAAGGGCTATCGCGATCATCCGAATTTTGGTGGTGTTCTGATTGTCGGGCTGGGCTGTGAGGTCAACCAGCTGACCCTCTACAAGCCGACCGAATGGGCACAGGAACGTTTTCAGACCTTCAATATCCAGGAGGTCGGCGGGTCGCGGTCCGGTGTGCGCCGCGCGCTTGAGCTTTTGGAACCGATTGCGGCGGCCGCCAATGAGGACCGCCGGTCCAGCCAGCCGGTGTCAAAACTGGTGCTTGGCATGCAATGTGGCGGGTCCGACGGGTTTTCCGGCATCACCTGCAACCCGGCGCTTGGCCATGCCTCGGATCTGTTGGTTGCGGCGGGGGGGACGTCGATCCTGTCTGAGACGCCGGAAATCTATGGCGCGGAACATCTGTTGATCGCGCGTGCGGATGCGGGGGCGGGCCAGAAAATCCGCGATATGATTTCGTGGTGGCGCGACTATGCCGAACGCAATGGCACCACGCTGGACAACAACCCCTCGCCCGGCAACAAACGCGGCGGGCTGACCACCATTCTGGAAAAATCGCTTGGCGCGGTGGCCAAGGGTGGGCTGTCGCCGGTGTCGGGGGCGTTTGCCTATGGCGCGCGTATCGAGGGACCGGGTTTTGTCTATATGGATTCCCCCGGCTATGATCCGGTGGTGGCCACCGGGCAGGTCGCGGCGGGGGCCAATGCGCTGTGTTTCACCACCGGGCGCGGGTCTTGTGCCGGGTATAAACCGACGCCGTCGCTGAAACTTGCGTCCAACACCGAGCTTGCCAAATCCATGCCCGAAGACATTGATCTTGATTGCGGTGTGATCATCGGCGAGGGCGTGGCGATTTCCGAGATGGGTCTGCAAATCTATCACCGTATCCTTGATATGGCGTCGGGCGACACAACCGCGTCCGAGGAATTGGGCTATGGCGACAATGAGTTTGTGCCGTGGAAGATCGGCGCGGTGCTGTAGCGCGGTTTTTGCGGCGGTCTCTTTGAGGTGGCTTTGCCTGACGGTGGGTTCATATGGTCTTTACTTTCCGATCATATGAACCTATTTTGTAGGCGAAGGAGATCCGCGATGCATGTGGCCGACAAGACCCGCGAACCGGTGCAGGTGAACGCAATTGCGCTCAAAGCCTATGCGCGCATTGTCGACGCCTGGGCCTTTGGTGTGAAGGATGCCGCGCGGCTTGCGGATATGTCCGAAAGCACATGGAAACGCGCCAGAAAGCCGGGGTTTGCGGGTGAGCTGACCAAGGATCAGCTGCTGCGGCTCAGCGCGGTGATTGGCATCTATAAATCGCTGGAGCTGTATTTTTCCGATCCATTGGCCAAAAGCTGGTTCACGCGGCCAAACACCGGGCCGTTGTTTGGTGGTCAGCGGCCAGTTGATGTGGCGATAGAGGGTGGGCTGCCGCAGATTATTGCCATTCGTACCTATCTTGACGCGCTGCGCGGTGGGGCATGAAACAGGCAGAAATTTCCGATCGCGGTCTGGTGCGCCTTTTGCCTGCGACCTATCACAAACCGCCGGCGCTGCGCGGGCTTGTCGATAGTGATGATGAGCTTGATATTCTTGCCGAGATCGAAGGTTTGACCAGCGGGCGGCTTTTGGCGGAACGGGGCCGCAACCCGCATCTGGACCCGCGTGAATTGGCCTGGCAGCGCCGAAGCCACGATTTGCGGCTGTATGGTGACAGCCATATCAATGCGGCCTTCACCTATACCCGCGCGGGGGGCAATCGTTTCAACACCGAAGCGCGCGGCGCGTGGTATTGCGCCTGGAATGTGATGGTGTCGGTCAGCGAAGTGGCCTGGCACCGGACAAGGGAGCTGGGGTTTACTGGCTGTTATGACGACAGCGCCCGCTATGTCGAGCTGCTGGCGGATTTCATCGGGGTCTTTGACGATATGACCGATGAACCGGATCACCCGGCGCTTCATGCCGACCCGGAGGTTGGTTATCCCGAAGGTCAGAGCCTTGCGCAGCATCTTCGCCGTCGGGGGTCGCGCGGGTTGATTTACCCATCTGTGCGCGCACCGGGCAGCGATCTGGCGGGCGATCTCGGGGGTGATCTGGGGGGCGGTAAAAACTGTCTTGTGTGTTTTGATCCCCGTGCGATCCAGAATGTGCGCCCCGGCGCATCCTGGGATCTGGTGTGGGACGGCACGCCGGATTACGCGATCAATGCGGTGGCCTGATCGTCGGGGTCCAGACCCATAAACCCCGACCTTAGCGGTTGCCGTCGATCCATTTCGACATCAGCCCTTTGTCGCGAAAACATTCGTCCGGCACGGCACGTTGCTTGATCCGGGCCAGACGTTCCGCAAAAGCGACCTGTTTCGATGTCGGGCGACCGTCCTGCGGGGCAGGCTTGACCTTGGTCTGGGCATCAATCCAAGCGCTGAGCGCGCGGCGATCCTGCTGAACCTCCCAAGGCAACGAGATCCGGTTCCGCTGTGCTAGTGACCGGGCATAGGCAATCTGTCGGGGCGTCGCGGGCAGGGTGTAACTGGAATTTTCCATTGAAACGTTCTCCTTTCGGCTTGAAATGAACATAGAACAGAACAAGAACAAAATCAAGGCCCCGGCGAAAATCGGGGCATTCAGCTGGCGAAATCGGTGTTTTGGCGGCGGGCGTTTGCCCCTTGGCGATCTGGCGGGCGGCACCGGGGATCACGCCGCATTTGGCACCATGCCAGCACCACGTCAGCACAGGGCCGACATCGGCCAGCTGGGGCGCAACTGTGGTAAAGCTTGAAATCTGCGGCGAAATCGGGTCTATCCAGCCACATGAACGTTAGGACCCGGTGAAATCCCGGGTGGCTCTTCCGGCCGCTGATCCGCCGGACAACCCTGAAAATTCCCGAAAAACGCCGCCGTCCGTCTTGTCACAGACGCTCTGGCACAGGGTCTTGGATTGCTCTTATGATTTCACTTTCTGACTACCGACAGCAATGGTTCGGCAATATACGCGGCGATGTGCTGGCGGGGATTGTTGTTGCGCTGGCCCTCATCCCCGAGGCGATCGCATTTTCCATCATTGCGGGCGTGGACCCCAAGGTGGGTCTTTATGCCTCTTTCTCGATTGCGGTGATCATCGCCTTTACCGGCGGGCGGCCCGGCATGATTTCGGCCGCCACCGCCGCGACCGCGGTGCTTATGGTGACGCTGGTCAAGGAATACGGTCTTGAATATCTGTTGGCCGCAACCGTTCTGGCCGGGTTGTTGCAGATCGGCGCCGGGCTGCTGAAACTTGGGCGTTTCATGCGCTATGTGTCGAAATCGGTGATGACCGGTTTTGTGAACGCGCTGGCGATCCTGATCTTTATGGCGCAATTGCCGGAGCTGAACCCGGCCAACGCCGGGGTGACATGGCTGACCTATGCGCTTGTCGCTGTCGGGCTGGCGATCATCTATCTCTTTCCCCGGATCACGACGGCGGTGCCCTCGCCTTTGGTGACCATCGTTTTGTTGACGCTGGTCGTTCTGGTCATGGGCTGGGATGTCCGCACGGTGGGCGACATGGGCGCATTGCCGGATACGCTGCCGGTGTTTCTGATCCCGGATATTCCGCTGACATTCGAGACGCTTGTGATCATCTTTCCCTATTCCGCCGCGGTTGCGGTGGTGGGTCTGTTGGAAAGCCTGATGACCCAGAACATCGTCGATGATTTGACCGACACCAGATCCAACCGCAATCAGGAATGTATCGGTCAGGGCATTGCCAATACCGCAACCGGGTTTATCGGCGGCATGGCGGGCTGTGCGATGATTGGCCAATCCATCATCAATGTGAAATCCGGGGGGCGCGGGCGGCTTTCGGCCTTTACCGCCGGGGCGGTCCTGTTGGTGCTGGTTGTGGGGCTGGGCGATCATGTGGCGCGCATTCCGATGCCGGCGCTGGTGGCGATCATGATCATGGTGTCGATTGGCACCTTTTCCTGGTCGTCGATCAAGGCGCTGCGGGTGCATCCGCGCTCGTCCTCGATCGTGATGATCGCAACCGTGGTGACCGTGGTTTATACCCACAATCTTGCCATTGGGGTGCTGGTCGGGGTGCTGCTGTCGGGGATCTTCTTTGCGGGCAAGATTGCCCAGCTTTTCCGCATCTCTTCCAGCCTGTCTGCGGATGGGCGCGAACGCACCTATCTGCTTGAGGGGCAGCTGTTCTATGGGTCGGTCGAAGATTTCGCAGATGCTTTCGATTTCCGCGAGGCGCTGGATCGTGTCATCATCGACGTGAGTCGCGCGCATATCTGGGATATCAGTTCGGTTCAGGCGCTGGACATGGCGATCCTGAAATTCCGCCGCGACGGCGCCGAGGTCGAGGTGGTCGGTATGAATTCGGCCACAGAAACGCTCGTCGACAAGCTTGCCATTCATGACAAGCCGGGCGCGATGGACAGGTTGATGGGACACTGAGGGGGGAAAACCATGGACAAGATACTGACATTGCTGGACGGGTCGGCCTATTCCGAAAGCGTCTGTCATCACACGGCCTGGATTGCGCAGAAGTTGAATGCCGGGGTTGTGGCGATGCATGTGCTGGGCCGCCGCGAGGGCGCGGCCTCGACCAATCTTTCCGGCGCGCTCAGTCTTGGGGCGCGATCGGCCCTGCTGGAGGAGCTTGCCGGGCTGGACGCAAAGCGCGCGAAACTGGCGCAGGCCAAAGGCCATGCCATCCTGGAGGACGCAAAAGCGATCCTGGAACAGGACGGGGTTCCATCGGTCGATCTGCGGCTGCGCCGGGGCGATCTTCTGGATGCGGTGCGCGCGCTTGAGGGCGACATTCGCGCCATCACCATCGGCAAACGCGGCGAAGGGGCGGATTTCGCCTCGGGCCATCTGGGGTCGAACCTGGAACGGGTTGTGCGGGTCTCAAAGGTGCCGGTTTTTGTTGCCTCGCGCGAGTTTCGGCCAATTTCCAGGGTTCTGGTGGCCTATGACGGTAGCGCCAGCGCCAAGGTCGCCATCGAACGTATGTCGATCAGCCCGGTTTTCAGCGATCTTGACGTCTGTGTGCTTTGTGTGGCGCAGGATGATGCCCGCGCCCGCCAAACCGCAGGCGAGGCGGTGGCAAAGCTTCGCTCGGTCGATATCACGGCATCGGCGCGCACCGCCACCGGCGACCCGGAGGAGGTTCTGGGCGAGTTGGTTCGCAAAGAAGGTTTCGACCTTTTGGTCATGGGGGCCTATGGGCACAGCCGGATCAGACGTCTGATCATCGGGTCGACCACCACGGCCATGATCCAATCGGTCAAGATCCCGGTGTTGCTTTATCGGTGAATTGGCGGATTGTCTGCTTGCGGCGGCTTGCGGGGATTTAGGGCGGGTTTTCGGGTGCGGTGATCTATTTGCCCGCCCCGAATTTACCAGCCCCGGATGTATCACCGCTGCGCAGCGGTCTTCCGGTTCGCAGGACCGAAGCGGCCCCAAGGATCAGCGCCGCGCCAATCCAGAAGCCCGGCGATGGCACCTCGTCAAATACCAGATAGCCGACGCTGGTTGACAGGATCAGGCTGAGATAGCCCAAAATCCCGAGAAAGCTGGCCTCGGCCAGACGGTGCGCGTTCAGGAAACAGAACTGTGCACATTGCGCAAAGACCCCGATGCTTAGCAGGGCAAGCAGATGCTGCGATGCAATTGGCGTCCAGTGGAGCCAGGCCATCGGCGCGCTGAATGCGGTCAGGCCCAGCGTGTAAAACCCCATCAGGACCACCACCGGCGCGGCGCGCAATCGGCGGGTTGTGGTCACCGCGGCCACCCCACAGAGCACCCCGCCAAACATGGCCGGCACCGCCCAGTTCAGGTCGATCTGGCCAGGGTTCAACGCGATCAACACCCCGACAAAGGCCACCGCCGCCGCCAGCCACCGGGTCAGGCTGATGCGTTCGCCCAGGACCAGCGCAGCAAGGATCATCATCAGGGCCGGGCGGGTAAAGCCGATGGCCGAGACCAGTGCAAATTGCAGGCGCGGCATGGCATAGAAATTCAGCGTCAGGGCGCCGGTGGCAAACACCACCCGCAGCAGATGCAGGCCGGGATCGGCAATGGCGAGGAAATCCGCCCGCCGCCGCCAGACCCAGGGCGCCATCAGCACCATGCCGACCAGCGCGCGCAGAAACACGATCTGGCTAGAGGCATAGCCCAGCCCCAGCGCCTTGACGATCGACAGCGACCAGATGTTCAGCGCCATATCCGCCAGAAGCCACATGCCGCCCAAGCGATTGTCGGGGTCGGGTTGCAGCGCCGGGCGGGGCGGATCAACCGCGCGGGGCACAGAGGTTGGCCATAAGCCGGAATGCGCCCGGCACACCTTTTTCCATCTGGTGATGCAGGATCAGGGCGCAATGCACGTGCCGCCCCTTGCCGATGTCGGCCACCAACAGCGCGCCGTGATGCGGGTCTTCGTCGGGGTCGGCCATTTCCAGAAGTGGGGTATAGGCTGTGTCCCAGCGCTTGGCGAAATACAGCCCGCGTTCCTTGTGCCAGCCGGCCCAGTCCGCCTCGGTGATTTGGTTGGGATGGGACAACAGCGGGTGATCGGCCAGCGGCGTGACCTTGGCGTTTTCATCGGTAACCCGCCAGCGCAGCGACGGTTGGCCGATTTCCAGCGGTGCGGGGGGCGTGGTGTCGGGGTGCCAATTGTCCCAGGGACGATGGTAGAGCGTGACCAGCGTGCCGCCGTTTTTGACCCAATCGTGCAGCCGTGGCATGGCCGGGGCCAGCGCCGGGCGGAACCGCATGGCAAAGATGCCGATGACAAGGGTGTCAAACCCGGCTAATGCGCTGTCGCTGGCAATCTGATCGTCGCTGAGGGCGGTGACATCCGCGCCCATCCGATCCAGCCAATGATCGACCCGGTCGTTGCCGCCACCGATATAGCCGATGCGGGCCTCGGGCAGGGCGGCGTCAATCACGGACAGCTGCATCTGTGCCGGGGTGATCAATGCACGCGGGTCGATATGGTCGTGGGCGATTTGGCGCTGGGTCTGGGCCAGATCACCGTTCAGCCGCAGAGGCAGATCATGGCGCCCCGTTGCGACATCGGCGGGCAGGGTCACGGACAGGCCGGTGTCGTTTTCCTTGGCGCTCCACCCGGCGGGCAGATCCAGCGTGGGTGTTGCGCCGGTGGGGTGAATGTCGCGCAGGTGCAGATCTATGTCCCGTGCGGGCGCGCGGCGGTTGACCACATCCAGCATCGGCGTCAGCCGTGCCGATGTGGCGGGCAGAACCAGTGGCGGGGTTTCAAACGGCACATAGGTTGTGCTGGTGACGCCGGCGGTGGTGATCGCAACCTCGACACAGGGCGCGCGCGGGGCGTCGGGCAGATAGCTGTCGGGATAGGGATCGGCCAGCGGGGCGTCGGGGGTCACACTCAGTGTATCGTCGGCTTGGAGCCAGCCGTCGGGCAAGGCGGGCGCATGGCGCAATTGATCGGCAACGCCCGCACGCTGTTCCACCTGAAACCCGGTGCTGTCGCCGGGGCGCAGGGTGTCGCGATCCAGCGTGGCGCGCAGCTCGACCCCGGCGGCGATGCGCAGGGCGGTGGCCAGTTGCTGTTGTTTGCGCCTCTGCTTGTGGTGCAGATCGGGCGGGCAGGCTGCGAGATCCAGCGCGCCATGGGCGGCGGACAATTCCGCCACCACGGCGCGGCGATCGGGGAAAGCGGCCAAAGCGGCGTCGATATGGGCCTGGGCGGCGGCATTGCCCAGATCCGCGAGCGTTTGTGGCAAACCGTCGGCAATTGTGGTGTCGGGGCCGGTCGTGCGGCGGTTGGCCAGATGCAGCGGCCAGTTGCGTTCCGCGCCCGGGGCGACCCAATTTCCCATGGCCTGGGTCTTGTGAAAGGCGCGGCTGTGCTGGCCCAGCATGGCATAGCTGGTGCCGGTGATTTCCTCGATCCCGTCGGCGGACACGGTCAGCGTCGCCGGGGGCGGGGGCAGATCGTCGTCATAGGCCTGACCCGCGCCGGACCACGCCGGAAGATAGAGTTTCTTGACCTGCCAGACCGGCAGGGTGCTGCCGCCATAGGTGGGGTCCGCCGCCAGATCAAAGACGCGATGCGCGGCCTCGGTCATGGCGCGGTGGTGGCCGTGTTGACCGGGAATATCCAGAAAGGTCGGGCAGATGATGTCGGGGCGTTCCAGCCGCAGGATGTCGACAAAGCGCGCCAGCGTTCGGGACTCGTCCCATTTTGCCAGAGTTTCCTTGCCGGATTTGGAAAAGCCGAAATCAAAGATCGTGTCATCGGGCGATTGCGACAGCCAGTACATCCGCAGGTTCAGCGCATCTGAGGCGCGTTCCATTTCGGCGGTGCGCAAGACGCCAAGCGCCTCGGTCGCTTCGGTGCCGATGTCGTTCTGGCCGCCTTCGCCCCGGGTGGAACAGGCATAAGACAGATCCACGCCATCGCGAAATCCCATCGCCGCCAGCATGGCCGAGGTTTCGTCATCGGGATGTGCGCCGGTGTTCATGAAGCTGACGGTCGAGGTCAGCGGCACAAGCGCCCGCCACAGACGCAGGATTCGGGGTTGCGCGGCCTGGCGCGCGATGCGGGTTTGGTCGGTCAGGGGCATGTGTCAGATCGCATATTGATTGGGGGTGAAAAGACGGTCGAGAACAAGCGCCGCCGCGCCAAGCGTGGCGGTCATGCGTCCCGACTGGCCGCGCATCATGCGGGGCAGGGGGTGTTCGGGGCGGTTGGCCACAGAGCGATCCGGCAGCACCGCGCCAGAAATCAGCGCATCCAGAAGCGCGTCGGGCATGGCGCCGCCAAGCACAATTGTCGCCGGGTCAAACAGGTTTTCAACAATGCCGGCCGCTTGGGACAGGGCGCTGCGCGCCTGATCCAGCCAGCGGGAAAGGTCGGGGTCGCCCTGTTGAAACAGCCGGTCAAGGTCGGCAATATCCAGACGGCGACCCAGCGATTGATTGACCGACAGGCGGCTGAGCCGGGATTCAAGCGGGGCGGTGCCATCCGGGCCGTGGATCGGCAGCTGGCCGATTTCGCCCGCATTGCCAAAGGCGCCGGTGACCAATTGGCCATTGTGAATGATGCCAAGCCCCAGACCGGTGCCGAAATAGAGATAGGCAAAACTGCCGACGCCCTGCGCCACCCCGCCAAGCCGTTCGGCCATGGCGGCGGCATTGGCGTCATTGGCGATTTCAACCGGACCTTCCAGCGCCTCGGACAGAAGCGTGCCGGGATCGGTGTCTTCCCATCCGGGAAGATCCGCCGACAGACCGGACAGGCCGGTGCGGCCAAAGGGGCCGGGCATGACGATACCGGTGCCGATCAACCGGTCCGGGGCGATGCCGGCCTTGGCGATCAGGGCATCGCGCCGGGTGCGAATCGCCCGGGCGACCTGATCCGGGCGGGGATCGGAAATTGTGCTGCGGCTGGCGACAATCTGGTGCCCTGCAAGATCGACCAAGGCGATGAAAAACGCATCTGGCCGGATTTCCACCCCCAGTGCAAACCCCCCGACCGGGTCCAGCCCGTAGAGCACCGCAGGCAGGCCACGCGCGCCGGCACGCGTGCCCATTTCGCGCACCAGACCCTCGGCCATCAGGTCGGAAATTATGTTTGAAACCGCCTGTGTAGACAGGCCCAGATCGCGGGCCAGCTCTGCTCTGCCACGGGCGCCGGCGGCATGAATGCGGCCCAGAACGTTTTGACGGTTCAGGTTGCGGGACCGTTCGGCATTCGCCCCCTTGGGGCTGCGCTGGGCCGGTGCCTGAGATTTGGGCGGAATTATTTGCATGACCTCTTAATAACTCAAATATCTTGAGTGCTCAATCAAGTTGAGTTAATCCTGAGGAACAATTCATAAGAATGTCAGAAAAACTACATTCAGGGAGACGACCAATGACAAACAAGCTGAGACAGATGGTCTATGGCGGCATGACCGTTGCGGCGGGGCTGTTTTCGACTGCGGCCCATGCGGTCGAGATCGAATATTGGCAGTATTTCTTTGAGGCGCGGGTCACGGCGATGGACCAGCTGATCGAGAATTTCGAAGCGGCGAACCCCGACATCACTGTGAAAATGTCGCATTTCCCCTATGCGGATTACCGCACCAAGGTCGCCGCAGCGATCCCCGCCGGTGAAGGCCCGGATGTGGTGCAATTGTTTTATGGCTGGCTGAACGACTATATCGAGGCCGGTTTGATCCAGCCGCTGCCGACCGACACATTTGATCCTGCCGTGGTGGATGCGGAATTCTTCCCCATGGTGCAGGCGATGAAAAAGGACGGCCAGTATTATGCGCTGCCCACGGCGGTGCGGTCGCTGGCGCTGTTCTATAACGAACGGCTGTTTGACGAGGCCGGGATCGAAGGCCCGCCCGAAACGCTGGAGGAATTGGTCGAAGTGGCCAAAGCCTGTACCAAACGCGATGGCGCGGGCAATCTGACACAGGTCGGGTTCACCACCGGCATGACCGCGCAGGATCACCATTGGTTCCGCGAAGTGCTGGTGCGGCAGATGGGCGGCGAGCCTTATGGCGAAGATTACACCAAAGTGACCTATGACGACGAAGCCGGGCAAAAGGCGCTGGATTTCTATATCGGCCTGTCGCGCGATCACGGTGTGACGCAGTCCGGGTTCATGGATGAACCACAAGCCGCGTTCAAGGCAAGCCGCGCCTGTATGCATATCGACGGATCGTTCCGTATCGGCGCGCTGGACACGGTGCGGGGTCTGAAATGGGGTGTGGCGGAATTGCCGGCCAATGCCGAAGGCGAGCGGTCGAACTATTCCTCTTATTGGGTCAATGGCATCACGTCCAAGGCCGAGGGCGAAAAGCTTGAGGCGGCGAAGAAGCTGATGACCTATCTGACCTCGGATGAGGCGATGCAGGTCTGGCTGGATGTGGTGGGCGAATTGCCCGCGAAACCATCGGTCGGCATGACCGACGCCAATGCCAATGACGAGGTGTTCGGCCCCTTCATTCGCGGGCTTGCCTATGCCCATACCACCAAATTCGCCAATGAAAGCGCACAACGCCAGCAGATGGTGGAAATGGTCGAGCGGGTGTTCCTGACCGATCAGAGCGTGGCGGACAGCATCGCCGAAGCGGCGGCGGCAGAGCAGGCCATCCTGGACGAATATTACGAATAATTCCCCTGTGGTCCGGGGGGGGAACGCCCCCCTCGGGCCGCGTCCTATGGCGCCTGCGCCATGTCAAATCAACTGAATCAATATCGACAGCGGGGGGATAGCGCCGACCATGACGATGTATCGAAACCTTTCTATTCGTCAGAAACAGATCGTCTGGGCCTGGGGCTTTTTGGCCATTCCCGTGCTGTTTTATGTGGTGATCCGGTTTTATCCGACCGGCACCGCGTTTCTGATTTCGTTTCAGGACTGGAACCTTCTGGGGTCGCGGACCTGGGTTGGGATCGAGAATTATCAGAAGCTGTGGCATGATGCGGTGTTCTGGAAGGTGTTTCGCAACACCTTTGCCTATCTGCTGATCGGCACGCCGATTTCGCTGATCCTGAGCTTCATCATTGCCTATCATCTGGACCGGGTGCGGTTTGCGCATGGGTTCTTGCGCATGTTGTACTTCCTGCCGTTCATGACATCCGCGGTGGCGATGGCCTGGGTCTGGCGGTGGTTTTATCAGGACGTGCCGATTGGCCTGTTCAACAATATCCTGGCCGGTTTCGGCATTCCGCAGATCAATTTCCTGGGCTCGATCACCAATGCATTGCCCTCGGTTCTGGCGCCGGCGGTCTGGGCGGGGCTTGGGTTTCAGGTGATCATTTTCATGGCGGGGCTGCGGTCGATTCCGGTCAGCTACTATGAGGCGGCCAAGATCGACGGTGTTGGCTGGTGGACGGTGCTGACGCAGATCACCCTGCCGCTGCTGCGGCCGACGATTGTGTTCATCGTGGTGTTTTCCTCGATCGGGTTCCTGCGGATTTTCGATCATGTGTTCAACATGACCACCAACAATCCCGGCGGGCCGTTGAATTCGACCAAACCGTTGGTGCTGATGATCTATGACACCGCGTTCAACAGTTTCGACATGGGATATGCCTCGGCGCAGACGGTGGTGTTGTTCCTGATCCTGCTGGTGGTCAGCCTGCTGCAACTTTGGATTTTGAGGAGCGACAGATGAGCGCCGTCGACATGCCCGCATCACAGCGCCCCACGACCGAGGCCGCATTGGCGAAACCGCCGCGCCGCCCGGCCAATATGGGGCAGATCATCCGCTGGCTGCTGCTGTTTCTGGGCGGGATCGCGATGGTGATGCCCATCGTTTACATGATCTCGACCTCGCTGAAATGGCCGCATGAGGTTTATAACATCAATCTGATCCCCGAAGAGCCGACGATCGAGAATTACACCTATGTGCTGGAAGACGGGCGGTTTTACTGGTGGTTCGTGAATTCGATCATCATTGCGACGGTGACCACGATTTCCAACGTGCTGTTTGACAGTCTGGTGGGATATACCCTGTGCAAGTTCAAGTTTCCGGGGCGGCAGATCGTGTTTATCGCCATCCTGTCGACGCTGATGATCCCGACCGAAATGCTGGTCATCCCCTGGTATCTGATGAGCCAGAGTCTGGGGTGGTTGGACAGCTATTGGGGGATCATGTTCCCCGGTTTGATGACCGCCTTTGGTACCTTTTTGATGAAGCAGTTTTTCGAAAGCGTGCCGGATGATTTCATCGAAGCGGCGCGGATTGACGGGCTGAACGAGTTGCAGATCTGGTGGACGGTGGCGATGCCGCTGGTCAAACCGGCCTTGGCGGCGCTGGCGATCTTTGTCTTTCTGGGCAATTGGACCGCGTTCCTGTGGCCGCTGATCGTGACCAATTCGGTCGAAATGTACACCGTGCCGGTGGGGCTTTCGGGGTTCGGGGACGAGGCCGATGTCGCCTGGGAATTGATCATGACCGGGGCGGCGATTTCGACCATTCCGACGCTGATCGTGTTTCTGGTGTTCCAGCGGTTCATTATTCGCGGGGTTGTCATGGCGGGGCTTAAAGGATGACGGATACAAGTGTTTTTCCCGATCCGACCTATCGCGACACGGTGCTTGCGCCGCTGTTTGATGGGGTGAAAACCCATTTCGCGGGGCATATGGCGGCGATCAACCGCGCGCATCTGGTGATGCTGGCCGAGACCGGGATTTTGCCGCCGGGCGACGCACGGGCGTTGGCCGGGGCGCTGGCGGATATCGAGGCCGAGGTCGATATCGAGGCGCTGCAATATACCGGGGAACATGAGGATTATTTCTTTCTGGTCGAGGCGATGTTGCGCGATCGGCTGGGTGATCTGGGCGGGGCGCTTCATACGGCGCGGTCGCGCAACGATATGGATCACACGCTGTTCAAGCTGGGGCTGCGCCGTCGCACGGATGCGATGCTGGCGGCGCTGCACGGGTTGGCCGATGCGCTGATTGCCAAGGCAGAGGCAGAGCGGGACACGATGATTGTCGCCTATACCCACGGGCAACCGGCGCAACCGTCGACATTCGGTCATTACCTTGGCGCGGTGATCGAGGTGCTGTTGCGCGATATTGCGCGGGTTGAAGCGGCGGCAGAGGGGCTGGAACATTGCCCGATGGGCGCGGCGGCGATCACCACCAGCGGTTTCCCGATTGATCGGGGCCGGGTGGCGGATTTGCTGGGGTTTGAGGCGCCGTTGCTGAATTCCTATGGCTGCATTGCCTCGGTCGATTATGTCACGGCGCTTTATTCTGCGCTGAAGCTGGTGTTTGTGCATCTGGGCCGGGTGGTGCAGGACATGGCGTTCTGGTCGGCGTTTGAGGTTGGCCAGCTTTATGTGCCAAATGCGCTGGTGCAGATCAGCTCGATCATGCCGCAGAAACGCAACCCGGTGCCAATTGAACATATGCGCCATATGGCGTCGGTGGCGGCGGGGCGCTGTGATGCCATCGTCAACACCATGCACAACACGCCCTTCACCGACATGAACGACAGCGAAGGCGAGGTGCAGCAGGCGGGATATGGCGTGTTTGACCATGGCGGGCGGATGATTGCGCTTTTGACCGCGTTCCTGCCCGCGTGCAGTATCAACGCCGACCGGGTGGCACAGAACACCGATGCGGCCTGTATCACCATCACCGAACTGGCGGATACGCTGGTGCGGCAAGAGGGGCTGACCTTTCGCCAGGCGCATGAGATCGCGGCCACCACCGCGCGGGCGGTGATCGGGCGGGGCGTGCCGTTGCGCGACGGGTTCGATGCGTTTTCCGCCGCCTTTGCCGAGGTTGCGGGCCGTGAGCCGGCACTGACGCAAGGGGCCTTTGGCACCGCGGTGTCGGCGCGCAATTTCATTGACCAGCGTGATCGCCCCGGCGGTCCCGCACCGGCCGCAATGGATGCGGCCTTGACCGAATATCGCGCCACGCTGGGCCGGTTGACCGGGGCGCGTGCCGCCCGGTGCGCCCGCCACAGTGCGGCACAGGATACGCTTGCTTCGGCATTTCTAGATTTGAAGGAGACCTGAATGGCCGAACTTAGCCTTCATCAACTGACCAAAGCCTATGGCAAGACCGAGGTGCTGCATGGCATCAACCTGGGGGTGGCCGATGGGGAATTCGTGGTGTTTGTCGGCCCGTCGGGCTGTGGCAAATCCACCACCCTGCGCATGATTGCCGGGCTGGAAGAGGTCACATCGGGCGAGATCCATATCGGCGGCACGGTGGTTAACAACCTTGAGCCCAAGGAACGCAACATCGCAATGGTGTTCCAGAATTACGCCATCTATCCGCATATGACGGTGCGCAAGAATATCGGGTTTGGTCTGCGCAGTTCCGGTCTGCCCAAGGCAGATAAAGAAGCGCGCATTGACGAGGTTGCGGCCCTGTTGGGGATGACCGATCTGTTGGCGCGCAAACCGTCGCAATTGTCGGGCGGCCAGCGTCAGCGGGTGGCGATTGGCCGCGCGATGGTGCGCGATCCGTCGGTGTTTCTGTTTGACGAGCCGCTGTCGAACCTGGATGCGCAATTGCGCACGCAAATGCGGCTAGAGATCAAGAAGTTGCACCAACGCGTCGGCACCACGATCATTTTTGTCACCCATGATCAGGTCGAGGCGATGACCATGGCGGACCGGATTGTCATCATGGATGGCGGTCATATCCAGCAGGTCGGCACCCCGGAAGAGGTCTATCGCCGTCCGGCCAATGCCTTTGTTGCCGGGTTCATCGGCGCGCCGTCGATGAACATGCTGGCGGCCGAGGCCGGGCCGGACGGGGTGCGGACCAATGCGGGGGGCAGTATTGCCATGCCGCTGGGTGCGGATTTCGGCAAACGCGCCGTGACTTTGGGTGTGCGGCCCGATGATCTTCACCTGACGGATGGCGAGGGGCTGGTCGCGGGCACGGTCGCGGTCTGTGAGCCGCTGGGGCCGGAAACGCTTGTCCATATTGACACGGCAGGCGGCGAGGTTGTGGCCAAGGCCGATGGCCGACATCCGCCCAAGGTGGGCGACACCGTGCGGTTGATCGCGGCGCAGGAAGATCTGCATCTGTTTGATGCCGACAGCGGTGTGGCACTTTCATGGGGCCCGCGCACGTGACCGACCGGCCAGAAATACTATGTGTTGGGCGGGTTTACGCGGATCTGGTCTTTGCCGGGCTGGACCGGTTGCCCAGCCTCGGGACCGAGATCTTTTCCGACGGGCTGAGCCTGCATCCCGGGGGCGGCGCGGCCAATTCGGCGGCGACCCTGGTGGCGCTGGGGCAGCGTACGCATTTGATTGCGACCCTGCCCGCCGCGCCGTTTGGCGGGCCATTGACCGAGCGGCTGCGCGCCATTGGCATCAATATCGACTTTTGCACGGCGGCCCGGCCCGGCGATGCGCCGCAGATCACCATGGCGCTGTCGCTGGCCGATGACCGGGCTTTTGTCACCCATCGGGTTGGCGCGGCCTGTGCGCGGTTTGATCCTGCGGTTTTGCCGCAGGTCGGGCATTTGCATATCGGCGAGTTGAAAACGCTGGAGGAAGATCCCTGGCTGATTGATCTGGCGCGGGATGCGGGGTGGACGCTGTCGCTGGATTGCGGTTGGGATGACGGGCTTATGGCGCGCGGGGCAGAGGTGGCGCATTTGATCGAAGCGGTCGATGTGTTTTTGCCCAATCAGGCGGAATGGCAGGCGCTGTGCGACAGCGGTCTGGTGATGGAAAAACCGCCGCTGGTGGCGGTGAAATGCGGTGGCGACGGGGCCTTTGCGCTGGTGGATGGCGCGCGGGTCGAGGCCGCCGCGCGCCCCACAGAGGTGGTTGATCCGACCGGGGCAGGGGATGCATTTGCCGCCGGTTTTGTGGTCGCCTGGCGGCAGGGTCGCGCGCTTTTGGCCTGTTTGGAGCTGGGAAATGACTGTGGCGCGCGTGCGGTGGCGGTGATGGGCGGCGCTGGCGGGATTGGCCAGATTGACGCCGGGATGCACCGCGCGGCGGAATAGCCGTGGCGCGGGTGATGCGTCGATAAACCACTGATAATTCTGATGGAAATTCCTGCCTGGCTCTTGCGTGAGCCGGGCCATTTTGCTGTTGGTTCTGCGCGGTCCTTTGATCCCATCGGCGCAGTATGGCGGAAAATCACCTAGGGTTTGCCGCAGAAAAGGTTTGACAGATCTTTGTCGAATCTATTAGTTCGGTAACTAGACGAATTAATAGGAATGAGCCATGACGGACCCGACAAACATTTCACGACGCATGTCGATGAGTTCAGTCGTTCAGGCGATCACCACCTATGGGCCGATCTCGCGGGCCAGTGTGGCCAAGATGACCGGCCTGTCGAAACAGACGGTGTCCGAGGTTGTTGCCAGTCTTGAATCCGACGGCTGGGTTCAGACGGTCGGGCGCACCGAGGGCAACGTCGGGCGGCGCGCGGTAGTCTATGAAATCGTGCCCGAGGCGGCGCTGGTGGCCAGCGTGGATCTGGGCGGCACAAAGGTGCGGGTCGCGCTGTGCAATCTGTCGGGCGCGGTGGTGGTGGAAATCGCCGAACCCACGGTTCAGAGCGGCGGCACGGCGGTGATTGACCAGATCGGGCGGCTGATCCTTGCGGCGGCGTCGAAATACGGCTGTTTGCCGGAAAAGGTCCGGGTTGCGGTTGTTGGCGTGCCGGGGGTGCTGGACGCGGCGACCGGCCATATCAATCTGGCGCCCAACATCAGCGGCATCGACAGCATCAATTTCCCGGCGCTGTTGCAGGACCGGTTGGGGATCGAGGTTCTGGTCGAAAACGATGTGAACCTTGCCGCGCTTGGCGAACATTGGATGACCCATCAGGGTGAAAAGGACGATCTGGTCTATCTGTCGATTGGCACCGGGATCGGCGCGGGGCTGGTCATTGGCGGGCAATTAGTGCGCGGTGCCACCGGGGCGGCGGGCGAAATCGGCTATTTGCCGTTCGGGGCCGATCCGTTTGAGGCCAAAAGCCTGACGGTTGGGGCATTGGAACGCAAGACCGCGACCAGCGCGATCATCGAACATTATCAGGAATTGACCGGCGTGGCCAAAACCGTGCCGCAGGTGTTTGAAGCGGCATTGCAGGGCGACGCTGACGCGAAAGAGGTGCTGGCACGTGCGGCGCGCTATATCGCGCGGGCGATTGCCGCCATTGCGGCGGTGGTCGATCCGGCCTGTGTGGTGATTGGTGGCTCCATAGGGGCCAGAGACGAGTTGATCAGGTTGATTGAACCGGAAATCCGCCGCTGTTTCCCGCGCAATATTCCGGTGGAATCTTCGGTGCTTGGCAATCATGCGGCGCTGGCGGGGGGCACGTCGATTGCCCTGTCGCGGCTGAACATTGCGCTGTTTTCCGGCGGGTTGCCCGGTGGGGCGATTGTGGTGCCGGCGCCGGATCTGGCCAAGTTTCACGAGGGCGTGGCATGAGCGACAGTGATCTGAAATCCCGGCTGGTCGCGGCCCAGGACGGCGCGGCGGATGTGGCGTTGTTGCAGCGGGCGATTGGTTGCGAAAGCGTGACCGGACATGAGGCCGGATTTGCCAGCTTTCTGAGCGGCGTGATGGCGGAGTTGGATCTGAACCCCGGATCGGGGGACTTCCTTGCCGGGCGGCCCAATACCTGGGGCGCGCGTGCGGGGGCGGGCCCGAACCTGATGTTTGTGGGCCATACCGACACTGTGCATGTGCGGGGCTGGGCCGAAAACTGGCAGGGGCAACCGCAGGAAGATCCCTTTGCCGCGCCGGTGATCGCGGGTGAGGTCTGGGGGCGCGGGGCCTGTGACCTCAAGGCCGGGATATGCGCGTCGCTGGCGGCGCTGCGGCTGTTGGATATGGCGGGGGTAACGCTTGCCGGGACGGTCAGTTTTGCCTTTATCGGGGATGAGGAAAGCGGCGAGCCGGGCACAGGTGTCAGTGCAGGGGCCAAAGATCTGGTGCAACGGGTTGCCGCCGGAGAGATCGCAAAACCCGATTTCGCGGTCTATGTCGAGCCAACGAAGCTGGAGGTCTACACCGCCCAGATCGGGTTTTTCATCGCAGATATCAAAGTGACCGGCAAATCGGCCTATTTCGGCACGCCCGAGGACGGGGTTGATGCGCTCAAGGCCACACATGCGATCCTGTCGGCGATCTGGGCCCATGGCGCAGAGCTGACAGCCGCGGGCGCGCATCCGCTGGTGGGGCCGTCCGACATCCTTGTGACCGAAATCAAGGGCGGCGGATATATCGCGGTGCCGGGCGATTGTGGCCTGTCGCTGATCCGAAAACTACGCCCCGGCGAAACGCTTGATGATGCGGTGGCCGGGTTCGAAGCGGCGGTCAAGGCGGCACCGGTATCCGAGGGCATCCGCATCGACATCAGCTATCCCGCCGGGCGCGACCACGTTTTTGGCGGCTCGCCGGTGGAAATTGATCCCGATCATCCCGGCGCGCGGGCGCTGGCGGATTGCGTGGCCGAGGTGCGCGGCACACCCACCCCGATGAGCGGCGCGCCCTATTGGTCAGAGGCGCCGTTCCTGGTGAATGAAATTGGCTGTCCGGCGATCTATTGCGCGCCGGGTGACATCAGCGTCGCGCATACGTTCCACGAACGGGTGAATGTCGACGAATACCTGGCCGCGATCCGCGCCTTTGCGCTTTTCATGGTGCGCTATTGCGGCACCCAAGAGACGATCCCAACAGGAGAAAGCAAATGAAAAATATCATAAAAAACAATGTGTTTGGCGCGGTTCTGGCGCTGGCGGCGGTTCCGGCGATGGCAGAAACGGTTGGCCCCCAAGGCGAGGCGGCCACGCCAACGTCGGAAATTGTTGTGCCCGAAACCAGCGCCGCGGCGCTGCGGGCCGGCGGCTATAAGGCGGCGCTGTTGTGGCACGATCAATCGGATTTCGTGAATGCGGTGACGGGCGGTGCGACCGATGAATTCGCCCGCTTCGGGATCGAGGTCGTGGCCACCACCAGCGCCGGTTTCGACGCCGCGAAACAGCGCAGCGATATTGAAACCGCGATGGTGAAATCGCCCGATATCATCCTGTCCCTGCCGCTTGACCCGGTGACATCGGCGGCGGCGTTCCAAGAGGCCAAGGCCGATGGCGTGAAGCTGGTGTTCCTGTCGAACCTGCCGGCGGGGTATAGCCATCCCGATGATTACGCGGCGATTGTCACCGACGATCTGTTCCAGATGGGCAAACAGGCGGCGGATGCGCTGGCGGCGGCGATGGGCAATGCCGGGACCGTTGGCTGGATCTATCACGATGCGGCCTATTATGTGACCAACCAGCGCGACAATGCGTTCAAGACCACGATTGAAAACGATTATCCCGATATTTCGATTGTCGCGGAACAGGGGATCAGCGATCCGGCCCGCGCCGAAGAGATTGCCAACGCCATGTTGCTGCGCAACCCCGATATTGGCGGCATCTATGTGACATGGGCCGGCCCCGCCGAAGGTGTGTTGGCCGCGCTGCGCGCCAATGGCAACAAGACCACCAAACTGGTGACGCTGGATCTGTCGGAGCCTGTGGCGCTGGACATGGTGCGCGGTGGCAATGTCGCGGCGCTTGTTGCCGACGAAGCCTATGAGCTGGGTCGTGCGATGGCGGCGGCCGGTATTTTGGATCTGCTGGACATGGATGTGCCGGCCTTTGTCGTCGCCCCGGCGGTGACCGTGACCGCCGACAATGTGGCAGAGGGCTGGATGCAATCGCTGCATATCGAAGCCCCGGCCAGCGTAACCAGCAAGTAAATCGTGATCGGTCCGGCGCAATCATCCCAGGTCGTGCCGGGCCGGATCAATTGACGTGAAATCATTGGCACGGGGCGCAATCGCCGGTGCCGACCCAGAACACGGGTGTCCAAATGTCCACTATGACCCTTCGGAAATTCGGCCTTGCCGGTTTGGATTTCAAACAGATGGTTGTCTATATCGGTTTCCTTGCGATCTTCTTGTTTTTCGCGGCGACGCTTTATGACGACGGTTTTCTGACCCAGCGCAATCTGACCAATATCGTGCTGCAAACCGCGCCGGCGACCATCATGGCAATCGGTCTGGTGTTTGCCCTGTCGGCGGGTGAGATCGACCTGAGTTTCGGTTCCATCGTGGCGGTTGCCGCGCTGTCGGCCGCTGTTGCGATGCAGAGTTTCGGGCTGGCGGTCGGGGTGATTGCCGGGCTGGGTGCGGGGGTGGCGATTGGCGCGCTGAACGGCGTTCTGGTGGCCTATCTCAAGCTGCCGTCGTTTCTGGTGACGCTGGCGACCATGGGGCTGTTTGCCGGGATTGCCCGGTCGATGACCGACCTGCGTTCGATCCCGGTGATGAACGAGACATTCACCGGTCTGTTTGGGTCGGGCAAATTGTTTTCGATCCCGTCGCTGGTGATCTGGACGGTGATTGGCATCGGCATCGGGCATCTGGTCTGTCGCCATACGAAATTCGGCGCGCATGTGCTGGCCACCGGCGACAACCCGCGTGCGGCACAGGTGTCCGGGATCAGCGTGGCGCGGGTGCGGTTTTATGTGCTGACCATTTGCGGCGGCTGTGCCGGGTTGGCGGGTCTGCTCTATGCCGGGCGGTTGCAGGCGGCGAAATATACCCTGGGCGAAAGCGATCTGATGACGGTGATTGCCGCGGTGATTGTCGGGGGCACGCTGTTGAATGGCGGCAAGGGGTCGGTGATCGGGGCGCTGGTTGGCTCTCTTATGATGGGGATGCTGAACAACGGTCTGATCCTGATGAACCTGAAAGTGTCCGATCAGATGATCGTTCGGGGTTTGATTATTCTGTTGGCTGTTGCGGTCTCTCTCCGCGATGCCAACCGCTAAGCGAGGAGCGAATTCATGTTTCTGGATGTTCTGATGCGCCGCAATCCGGGCTTTGTCGAAGCTGCGATGGCCCTGCATCAATCGGGGGCGATCCCGCCGAATTCCTATGTGCTGGATCTGGATGCGGTCGAGGCCAATGCGCGGATCTTTACCACCGAGGCGGCGAAACACGGGCTGAAAACCTTTGCCATGACCAAACAGGTCGGGCGCCATTCCGGGTTTTGTCAGGCGGTGATGCGCGGCGGGATTGATCGGTCGGTGGCGGTGGATATGGAATGCGCGATTGCCTGTCACCGGGCGGGGCTGAAGACCGGGCATTTGGGCCATCTGGTGCAGGTGCCGGGCGGGGATGCCGATTTCGCGGCGGCGCAATTGCGGCCCGATTACTGGACGGTGTTTTCCGATGACAAGGCGCGCGAGGCGGCAGAGGCGGCGGCGCGGGCCGGGCGGGTGCAGAACCTGTTGGCGCGGGTCCAGACCGAGGGCGATACGTTTTATCGCGGCCATGAAGGCGGGTTTGCCGCAAGCGATATTTGCGCCGTGGCGGAGCAGATGGATGCGCTGGACGGTGGGCGGTTTGCCGGGATCACCACATTCCCCGCGCTGTTGTTCGATCTGGAACGGCGCAAGGTGAGGCCAACCCCGAACCTGACCACCCTTGCCACCACATCCGAGGCGCTGGCGGCGGCGGGGCGCGGTGACATTGAAATCAACGCGCCGGGCACCAATTCAACCGTGCTTTTGTCGGCTCTGGCCGAGGCCGGGGCGACGCAATGTGAACCCGGCAATGCCCTGCATGGCACCACGCCCTTGCATGCGGTCGAGGATCTGCCGGAAGATCCGGCGGTGCTCTATCTGACCGAAGTGTCACACCACCATGGCGGCAATGCGTTTTGCTTTGGGGGCGGACTGTATATTGATCCGGTGTTCCCGAAATACGAGGTGCATGCGCTGGTGTCATCAGAGCCGACAAGCGCGGCGACGGCGTTGGCCCCGGTCGAAATCCCGGATTATTCGGCAATCGACTATTACGGCATGATCGACGCCACCGGGCCGGCCAAACCGAAAACCGGTGACACCGTGGTGTTCGGCTTTCGCGGTCAGGCCTTTGTCACCCGCGCCAATATCGTCGGGGTGTCGGGCATTTCCACCGGTGCGCCCCGCGTCACATCCATTGAAAACATCTTCGGCCAGCGCGTCGATTGGCCAGAAAGGGCGCTGTCATGACTGCTGAAGCTGAGGTTCTGTCGTTAAAGAATATTCACATGGCCTTTGGCGGGGTGGTGGCGATTCAGGATTTTTCGCTGGATCTGCGGGCGGGGGAAATTGTCGCGCTTGTCGGGGACAATGGCGCCGGTAAATCCACCCTGATCAAGATTGTGTCGGGGGTTTATACGCCGACCTCGGGCACGATCCGGCTGGACGGGGAAACCACCAGTTTTGCCGACGCCAGTTCAGCCCGCAGCAAGGGCATCGAAGTGGTCTATCAGGATCTGGCGCTGGCCGATCAACAGCCGGTCTACATGAACATGTTTCTGGGCCGGGAATTGACCAAACCGCCCTTTGGTCTGCTGGACAAGGCGCGGATGCGGCAAGAATCGCAAACGCTGGTTGATGAGCTGGATGTGCGCATTCCATCGGCCAGTTCGACCATTCGCGACCTCAGCGGTGGCCAGCGTCAGGGCATCGCAATTGCCCGCGCCACCCATTGGGCGAGCAAGCTGATCCTGCTGGATGAACCCACCGCCGCGCTTGGCGTGGCCGAAACCGCGCGGGTCGAGGAATTGATTGCCAATCTCAAGGCCAAGAACCTTGCTATCCTGATTATCAGCCATAGTCTGGATCAGGTGTTCAAACTGTCGGATCGCATCTGTGTGCTGCGCCGCGGGGAACAGATCGGCATTCGCGAAACCGCCAAGACCGACAAGAATGAAATCGTCTCTATGATCACCGGAGTTGCCTGATATGAACCGTGAAATTCAAACCATCATGGCGCGTGAGATCCATGAGATCCCGGATGTTCTGGCGCGCCAGATTGTTGAGGGGCTTGATCTTTACCTCACGGCCGGGCGCGAAGCGGCGGCGACAAATCCACGTGGGTTTGTCACCTGCGCGCGCGGCACGTCGGACCATGCGGCGACATTTTTCAAATATGTGATGGAGATTTCCACCGGTCTGCCGGTGGCGTCCATCGGGCCTTCGGTGGCCTCGGTCTATGATACGCCGTTGAAATTGGAGGATTTCATCTGTGTCGCGATTTCGCAATCTGGCGGCAGCCCGGATTTGGTCGCCCTGCAACAGGCCGCCAGCCGGGGCGGGGCAAGGACGCTGGCCATCGTGAATGTCACCGACAGCCCGGTCGGGGCCGGGGCCGACAGCGTTCTGCCGATCTTGGCCGGGCCGGAAAAGGCGGTTGCGGCGACCAAATCCTTTGTCGGATCGTTGTTTGCCATTCTGGGCTTTGTGGCCGGCTTCACCGGAGACAAGGCGCTGGAAGGCGCATTGCGGGCCTTTCCCGAGACGGCGCGGGGCGCGCTGGATTGCGATTGGACGGTGGCGGAATTGGCGCTGGCGCGGGCCGGATCGGTGTTTACCGTCGGACGCGGGCCGGGATTGGCCATTGCGGCGGAATCTGCGCTGAAATTAAAAGAGACCTGTCGCATTCACGCCGAGGTGTTTTCCTCGGCTGAGGTGCTGCATGGGCCGGTGGTGCTGGCGGATCGGAAATTCGCGGCGCTGGTGTTTGATCCGGCGGATGCATCGACGCAATCGGTCACGGCGGCGGCACGGGCGATGCGCGACAAGGGGGCCACGGCGCTGACCATTTCGGCGGATGGGAAGGAAACCACCGCCCTGCCGGTGCCTGGGGTGGGGCATCCGCTGTTGATGCCGCTGGTCCAGATCATCGCGTTTTACCGGTTTACCGAAACGCTGGCGCGCCATCTTGGGGAAAATGCCGATGCGCCGGCGGGATTGAACAAGGTGACAGAGACGATCTGAAACTGCTTTGGCCGGACGTCGCCCGGTAACCCCGCCCCCGCGCGGGGGGGCGGGGTTTTGACCTTAACTGTCTGGATCCAACAGATCGCGCAGCCAGTCACCCACCAGGCTCATCGACAGGGTGATCAGGAAAATCGCCGCCCCCGGCACCACCGCAATCCACCACGCCAGCAACAGATGGTCGCGGCCGGATCCCAGCATTTCGCCCAGGCTGGTCAAGGGCGGCTGAATGCCCAATCCCAGAAAGCTGAGCGAGGTTTCCAGCAGGATGGTTGAGGGGAAGTTGAGGCTGATCTGAATGATCAGGATATTGGCGACATTGGGCAGGATATGCCGGCCATGGATGCGCCAGGCGCTTGCGCCGGTGGCCTCTAGCGCCTGCACATAGGTTTCGGTGCGCGCCGACAGGACCGCGCCCCGGATCAACCGGGCATAGGTTTCCCAACCGGCAATTCCCACCAGCGCGACAAACAGCCAGAGCGCATTGCCAAACAGTGCCAGCGCCGCAAGCACCAAGATCTGAAACGGCAGGGCGGCCTGGGCATCGACCAGCGCCATGATCACACCGCTTGTGACGCGGTTTTGCTGTGCCGCGACAAAGCCAAGGAAGGTGCCGATCACCGCCCCGATCAGTGTGCCCAACAGCGCGACGCCAAGGCTCATCCGGGTGGCGAACAACATGCGGCTGAAAATGTCGCGGCCCAACGCATCGGTGCCCAGCGGATAGGTCCAATCCCCGCCAAGAAAGACCGGCGGCGCGAGGCGCTGCATCAGGTTTTGTGCGGCCGGATCATGTGGCGCAATCCAGCCCGCGAACAGCCCGCCCAGCACAAAGACCGCGAGACAGGCCAGCGACAGGCGCACCACAAAGGGGGTGGATCGTAGCGAGGTTTCAGCCATTGTCGTCTGCCTTTGCATCGCGCTGGCGTGGGTCGAGCCAGCCATAGAGCAGATCCACCATCAGGTTGGCGATCACCATTGTGCAGGTGACCAGAACGACGATGGCCTGCACGATGGCCAGTTCCCGTGCGGTGACCGAATTGACCAGCAACCGCCCGACGCCGGGCCAGGCAAACACCGTTTCCACAACCACCGATCCGGCAATCATGTCGCCCAGCCGGAAGCCCAAAATCGTCACCACCGGAATGGCCGCATTCGGCAGCGCGTGACGGCGCAGGCGCGCGCCCGGCAAAAGCCCCTTGGCGCGGGCGGTGCGCATATAGGGGCGGTTCATCACCTCCAGCATGGCGGAGCGGGTAAAGCGCGCGATGCTGCCCGCGCCCGAGGTGCCAAGGGTGATCACCGGCATGATATAATGCGCAAGACTGCCGGCGCCCGAGCTGGGCAGGATCTGCCAGGTCATGGTGAACAACAGCAGCATCAGGATGCCCAGAAAGAAGTTGGGAAGCGCAAAACCCAGAACCGCCAACCCCATGGCAAAGCGGTCAATCGCGCTGTTGCGGTGCCGGGCCGCCAGAATGCCAAGCGGCACCCCAAGGATCAGGCTGAAGACAAAAGCCGACAGTCCGAGATAGAGCGTTGCGGGAATGCGTTCCATCACCACGGCAAAGGCATCGCGGCCGTCGCGGTATGAGATCCCCCAGTTGCCCTGCCACAACCCGGTGAAATAATTTGCATATTGCTGCCAGATTGGCTGATCAAAGCCATAGAGCCGGGTGTAATAGGCGATCATTTCGGGCGTGGCTTCGTCGCCCAGCAACGCATCCAGTGGATCGCCGGACAGGCGCAGCATGATAAACACGAATGTCAGCACGCCCCAGATCGTCAACACGCCCCGGAACAGGCGGTTCAACAGCAAGCGCATCATTGTGCTGCCCCTTTTGGGTTCGGGAAATGACAGGCGGTGCGGTGGCCGGGGCGGGCGTCATTCATGTCTTGCAGGATTGGCATCTTTTGCAGGCACAGGGCCTGTCGGTGGGGGCATCGCGCGGCAAAGGCACAGCCGCCAGTAACAGCGCCCAGTATTGCCGGTTGTGCTGGGGGCGGCATCGGGAGGGGCAACTGGCGCGGGCGGCGGCGGGTCGGATCGGCGATCGGCACCGCGTCAATCAACATCCGGGTATAGGGGTGGCGCGGCGCGGCAAACAGTGTGGCAACATTGGCCTCTTCGACCACCCGACCGGCAAACAGCACGGCCACCCGATGCACGAAACTGCGCACCATCGACAGATCGTGACTGACCACCAGCATGGCCATGCCGTGATCGCGGTGCAGGTCGGCCAGAAGCGCGGTGATCTGGGCGCCGACACTGACATCCAGCGCCGAAATCGGCTCGTCACACAACAGGAACCGGGGCGACAGCATCAGCGCGCGGGCAATGACCACCCGCTGTTTCTGGCCGCCGCTCAGGGCATTGGGGAACCGGGTGAATACCGAGGGGCGCAGGCCCACACGCGCCAGCATCTCCTGGGCGCGGCGCTGGCGGCCGGCGGCGGTGCCTTCGGCAAAAATATCCAGCGGCTCCGTGACCTGATCCAGAATGCGTTTGCGCGGGTCCAATGCGCCATGGGGATCCTGAAACACCACCTGCAACTGCCGCCGCAACTGTCGCCATGCGGGATCGGCGCGCTGGGGCATCGGGTGACCATCGACCAGGACCTGACCTGTGTCGGGGCGTTCCAACCCCAGCATCAGCCGCCCGATGGTGCTTTTGCCCGAGCCGCTTTCGCCGATCAGGCCAAGGATCTCGCCCGGTGCGACCGAGAGATTGACCGCGCTGACCGCGTGCTGATGGCTGCGCGGGCCCAAGGGCCAGCGGCGCGGTCCCGGATAGCGGCGACAGAGGTTTCGGGCCTCCAGGATGGGTGCGGCACTGGTCATGCGGCGACCATATGCGGATGGTGACAGGCAAAGCTGCGGTTGCCGAGATGACGCGTGGTTGGGGCGATGCTTTGGCAAAGATCGGTTGCGCGGGCACAGCGCGGCGCAAAGGCACATCCAGCGGGGCGGTTGCCGGGATCGGGCGGCTCGCCCCCAATTGGTGTTGGTGCGGCATGGTCGTCAAACCCGGGACGCGCGGCCAGAAGCGCGGCGGTATAGGGATGCGCCGGGGCGGCAAACAGGGCATGCACCGGCGCGGTTTCGACGATCCGACCGGCATACATCACCGCCACACGGTCCGCCGTTTCCGCCACAACCCCCATGTCATGGGTGATCAGCAACATGGCCAGCCCCTGTTGCTGGCGCAGATCGGCCAACAGATCAAGGATCTGGGCCTGAATGGTCACATCCAGCGCGGTGGTCGGCTCATCCGCAATCAGCAGCGCGGGGGCCTGTGCCAGCGCCATGGCGATCATCACCCGCTGGGCCATGCCGCCGGAAAACTGGTGGGGAAAGGCCGCAAGCCGGGCCGAGGCATCGCGAATGCCCACCTGCTGCATTAGCTCTTTGGACCGCTGGCGCGCTGCGCGGCGGCCCATGGTGCCGTCCTGCATCAGGGCCTCGGTCAATTGCCGCCCGATCCGGTGGATCGGGTTCAGGGCCGGCACGGCCTCTTGAAAGATCATTGCGATTTCGCGCCCGCGCAGCGCCGCCATCGCGCGTTCATCCAATGTCATCAGGTCACGACCACCGAAATGAATGGCACCACGGGACGTGATCCGATCACCCTGAAGCCCCAAGAGACTGAGCGCTGTCAGGCTCTTGCCAGAGGCGCTTTCGCCAACAAGGCAAAGGGTTTCACCATCGCCGATGTCGAGATCGACGCCGTCCACCACCGTGACGGGGCCGCGTTGCGACGGCACAGAAACGGTCAGCCCTCGGACCTGCAAGAGGGGCGCCGCAGCGCCCCCCATCATGTCCCCAACAGGGAACGGTTTTACGTCATGTATCGACATCGCGTCTATTGCGTCCCGAGGATTTTGAGGTTGTCGGGGCGGAAATCCTCGAAAAACTGGGGGGTTGGCGTGTAGGAGATGCCGTTGCGGATCGCATAGATGTCGGCCGGATTGTAAAGGAATGTGCTGGGCACTTCCGACAGATAGATTTCAGCGGCTTCGCGGAATGCGGCGCGGCGGGCGTCCAGATCAATGGTGCTTTCCAGCTCGGCGGCCAATGCGTTGAACCGGTCGCTCTGCCAATAGCCATAGCGCGTCTGAATGGCGGAGCGCGGCCCATAGGCCAGCGTCAACTGACCCAGCGGATCGGGGAAACGATAGGTGTTGGACCATGTATAAAGCATGGTGTCGGCGTCGCGCATCGCCTTCCAGTTTTCCATTGGCATCAGCTCGATTGTGACGCCGATTTCGGCCCACATCGCCTGAAGGATCTGCACCGCTTCGGAACCAAGCGTGTAGTAGCCGGGGATATAGCGCAGGGTGATCGGGCTGCCGTCAAAACCGGCTTCGGCCAGCAAGGCACGGGCGCGATCCGGGTCAAAGGCGAACTCTGGCAGGTCATCAAGGTACATGTCGTTGAAGGCAGAGAGCTGGGGACCTTTGGGGGTCATCGACAGCCCGCGCCAGACGGATGCGACCAATGCCTTGCGGTCGATCCCAAGGCTGAGCGCCTGACGAATGCGCGGATCGGCCAGTTTCGGATGGGTGGTGTTGAACACCACAACATGGGTGTTTTCACGCACCACGGGCGCAATTTGCAGATCGTCATAGCGTTCCAGCACCGGCAGTTGATCTGGCGGAATATCGGCGGACATGTCGAATTCACCGCTGACCAGACCGGCGATGCGGGCCGCGACCTCTGGCACCTCAAGAAAGGTGATTGTGGCGGCCGCAGGCGCGCCCATGAAATAATCGTCATTGGCGACCAACCGCAGGCTTTCACCGGCGGTATAGCCGTCAAACCGGTAAGGCCCGGTGCCAACCGGCGCCCAGATCACGTCATCGACGGCCTTGGCCATCCATTCGGATGTCGGCAGCGTGTCATCGCGATGCGCCTCATAGGCGGCTTTCTGAACGATCCACGCGCCTTTGTTGGCCAACCGGTGCGGCATCAGATAATCGGGCGAAGCCCAGGTCAGCTTGACCTCATGCGGGCCAAGGATGTCGACGCTTTCCAATTCCGCCAGCGTCGAGGCAACACCGCGCACCGGGGCATTTTCGCCATAGACACGTTCCTGACCAAAGCTGAACGCCACATCTTCGGCGGTGAATGCGCTGCCGTCGTGCCAGGTGACATCATCGCGCAGCTGCAACACCATTTCGGTGGGGCTGATGCGTTCCCATGACGTGGCAAGCCCGGGCACCAGCGTGGTTTTGCCGGTCTCGGCCTGGGCGACGAAATCGCGGCGGATCAACGTGTCAAAGACCGAGTGGATCACCCGCACATCGACATTGCCGCCGTTTTTGCCCGGTTCCAGCCCGCGCGCCAGTTTCGGCACCGCGACCACCAGATCGGGCCGTGCATCGGCCTGTTGCGCCTGGGTCTCTGCACCGATCAGGCCAAAGCCAAGGATCAGCGCAGACAGGCCCGCAAGGCCCGCCAGCGTGTTTCGACGAGACATCAACATAAGTCGTCCTTTCAAATCAGGGTTTGAATTTTCTTTGCGTCAGGTCTTGGCGGTGCTGTCGGACCCATCCAGCCAGAGCGGATGTGTCCAGGCGCGCCGGCCCGCCGCATCGGTAATCACCAGGCGGCACCAGGAGCCGAAGAATTTCGCCAGCGATAGCCGCCCCTCGGTCAGGGCGGTGCCATGCAGGCGCACGCCCTTGGCGTAGGGGCCGACCAACAGGATCGAGCTGGCCGCAGAGCAGGAAATGACCAATTCGTCGCCGTCGCGAGCCACGTCATGGATTTCGGGGCCCTGGCTGGAATAGAACGCCCCGTCATGCAGCGCAGCCAGCAGGGCGTCGGGGGTATTGCTTTCAGCGCGCACCATGACCCAGCCGCCGCCGCTGTCGGGGCGTTTGAAATGGCTGTCATCGGTGGCGATGGCCAAAAGCTGGCGGTTTTCGCAGAGCAGGGCCTCGTACATCACCAGACCGTCACCCCGGTCGGAATTCATCCAGCAGGTGTGGTTGTAGATTTCCACCGCATGGGCGGCGTCGAGCGCCAATCCGTCTTCCAGTTGTAATTGATACCAATGCGGATGGGCAATCGCCACAAAGGCCCCGGCGGCGCGGGCGCGGCGGGCCAGATCCGGGCCGGTTTCATCCGCTGGCGGCACGGCAAAGTCATCGGGCAGACCGACCGCAAGGATGTGCCAGGGTTCCCCGCGCGAGGTTTGTGGCCCGTGCAGCTCTGCCCCGATCAGGGTGGTGAATGTGGCGCTGCGGCTGGCGCGGCTGTCCGTGATGGGATAGCCGTATTTTTCCCGGAAATGGTCGGTCACGGCGATAAAATCATATCCCGCCGCCTGATAATGGGCACAGACGTCTTCGACCGTCAGCGCACCGTCCGAATTGGTCGAATGTCCGTGTAGATTGCCACGCAGGAAGGTGCCTTTTGCCTGAAAGGGCCGCAGCATTGCATCTTTGTATTTCATTTCGCTATTCTCCATGCGCATCCAATTACAGATGTTTATGAAGCGGATATGACAGTTCGCCCGAATGACCGGAATAATCTGCGCTGCTCAGACTTGGGCAGGCAGGTATGGTGTATTAGGGTTGCAGGGGGGGCAGGAACGCGGGCAATCAGCCCGGTTCGGCGGCAATGTCCAGAAAATGCGATACCGCGGGAATGCCCCGCGCGCCGTCAGCGATGACCAGCAAAAGCTTGGCCCCCGGTTGGATCAGGTCCAGCCGGGTCTGTTGCAAACGCCCGTCGGGCGGCATTTCAGAGGCAAAGACAAGCCCCGCCCCCAGCCCGGCAGCCGCCGCTTCGATCACCGCTTCGCGCCGTGGCGCTTCGAACAGATGTTTTGGCATCATGGCGTTGGCTTCGAAAAGCCGGTCGACCACGGTGCGGGTCATAGAGGGTTGTTTTTGCACCACAATCCGGTGTTCAGACAGGGCCGCGCGGTCAATCGGTCCCGCGCCCAGCGACATCATGGCGGCGTTGTGCACCAGCACCAGTTCCTGCTGTGCCAGAACCACATGTTCGTTTGAGATCTGATCGGCGTCGGGCCAGGTCAGAATGCCGACATCGACGCTCATCCGGGCGACATCTTCCAGCAGGGAATGGCTGTTGCGTTGTTGCAGTTTGATGGTGACATCCGGGAACCGGGTCACAAATCGCCGCAGGATCGGCATGGCCACCTGCGGCACGCTGAAGCCAACACGCAGAAGCCCGCCCTGGCCGCTTTTCAATTCGTCGACGCTTTGCAGGACTTTGTCAAAATGCAAAAGCGCGGTGCGGGCCTGATTGAAAATGCGGAACCCGGTGTCGGTCAGGGTCATTGGTTTGCGGCGCTGGAACAATTTCAGGCCAAGCCGCTCTTCCAGCCGGGCGATGCGCAGCGACACACCCGGTTGGCTCATCCCAATCGCCTGGGCGGCGCCGGAAAAGCTGCCGGCCTCGGCAACCGCCACGATCACGCGCAGGTCGGACACTTCGAGCCGGGGATCGGGCCCGGTGTCAACAGGCGCTTTTGGCGTAAAATCCGTGTCTGACATTGTGGGGCCCGCTGCGGTCATTGATGTGACCGGGCCTGCGTCCCACAGGCCTGCGGGTTTTGCAACCCAAGCTTCGGGGATCGACCGCGGGCTTTGACCCCTGGCCCTTTGGGGGTGGATTTGCCGTGCGGGGGGCAGCAGGGCCAAGGCAGGGTGTACAGCCGTGCCCGCCATCGGACACGGTATCGGCGCGGGTTGCGCGCATCTGTCAGCGCGGGAAGATGCGGGCCATTTCGGCTTTGTAGCTGCTCCATTTGATGGTTGCGCTGTTGCCGGCATAACCGTGATATCGCGACCGGCCCGAGGGCAGGGGCAGCCCGGCCCAGATGCCGGCGAGGTTATACATGAACTTTACATCCGAAATGCGCCCGGCCTTGAACTTGGCGAAACCGGCATCTTCCAGCAAAAGATTGGCAAGATGATCCTGCAGGGCCGGTGAAAACCGCTGTTGTGGCCCGACGCCGGAGCGACGCAAAAGACCGCGCAATGTCTTTGGAATGAACTGATACCGGCCAATGGCATGCGGCTGGCCCGGGGTGGCCTTGATCCAGGCAAAGATTTCGCCGACGGTCATGTCGGTTGGCCGTTTTGGCGGCAAGCGGCGCGCGCCATGCTGGACGGCATCATAGCCGGCAGATCCGGCTTCTGCATGGGCAATCAGATCTCTGAGCCGGGCGGCCTGATCGCCGGAACGGGAAGAGACAAACGGGGTTGCGCTGGCCCCGGACAAGGCGCCGGCATCAATATCGGCGGCGGCCACCCGTTCGGTGGGCAAATTCAGCGTGATGCTGTTGGCGCGGCTGTCGCGGCTTAACCCGAATTCGATGGAGCCAACGTTGACAAGATCGTCGATGCTGAACTGTGTCTGTTGACCCTGGGCGGTGCCGGCAAGCGCAGTCGTCGCCAGCCCCATGACTAAGGCAATTGATTTCATTTCCATTTTTTCGTGCTCCTGAACCAAGTGAGTGGAAGCACCATAAAATTTGGCCACCACAACTTGGGGTGCGCAAACAGGCAGCGAGGACCGCAAAGGTATAGGCCGCTGTCCATCCAGAGAGCGGACCGCGATCCTTGTTCGGTTCAGCCGAATCCCGGTGCGCGGCGCGCCAGCCCGGTTTTGGCTGTGTGGTCTGTTCTGCCCTCAGGGCAAAAAGTGGGCCACACCTGCGGAT
Source organism: Marinovum sp. 2_MG-2023 (assembly GCF_030548265.1). Lineage (NCBI taxonomy): Bacteria > Pseudomonadati > Pseudomonadota > Alphaproteobacteria > Rhodobacterales > Roseobacteraceae > Marinovum > Marinovum sp. 2_MG-2023. The sequence continues at coordinate 80,950 of NZ_JAUOSD010000010.1, forward strand.
GCGCTTCGCAGGTGTGGCCCGTTCTTGGCAACGCTCGGGTTCAATCAGTTGCCAAGAAATCCGTCCAGCCGGTCCCAAAGGCTGTCATCGAGAAGCAGGTTGAAACGAAGGTAAACACCCTCCTGATAGACGTTAGACATACCGGCCACGCGCCCGTCGACCGCGTTATAGCCAATCGCCAACAAGGTGCCCGGCGCCGGAGAGAACCCCAGTTCGACGCCCAGCCCGGTGGTGGCATTGCCACGGTTGTCCCAAATCTGGCTGGCGTTCACCCCGACCTGAACCCGGTCGTCCGCCAGATCGAGATAGGCCCCGGCCTGCACCAATTGGGTGGTGGTCGATGTCGAGACGTTTTCGTTTTCCAGGCTTTGGTGCTGACCGGCGTATTTTGCATTCAGACGCAGGTCTTCGTTGGCTTCATAGCTGGCATCGACGGACCACATATGGGTTTCGGTCCGGCCATGTTTGCGTTCAAGCCGATGTTCGTACCAAGCCAGCACGTCAAGGCGCGGATCCTTGACCGGACGATAGGATGCGCCGATGCGGGTACGGGCACGCAGGTGGTTTTCACCGTTGCGCTGATCCATCGCGACGCGGGTCCGGCCCAGAATGGTCCAGTCCTCTGTGACCTCTGTCGCCATGCCGAGAGAGGCATAATAGGTATTGCCGTCCTCTTCGAATGTTGCATCGACATCGGCATCCCCGACAAAGGTTTCATCGACGTTCTTCCACTTTGCCCCCAGTGCGATGCTGGTCAGCCAATCATCGCCCGTGTCGACACCACGCGAATGTTCCAGATCGGCGCGCAGGGTGGTCAGATCGTCGATCTCCCAGACGGCTGCCACACCCTGGTGCCAGGTTTCTTCGACATCCCCCGGCGCCTGGCTGAATTCGGTCGAACCCGACAGCCATTCGTTCAGCTGATATTCCATGCCATAGCGGCTTCGGGTCATCAGGACGCCGTCGTCAAAGGTCAGCTCGATCTCGTTCTGGACACGCCAGCCGGGCTTGGCCTCGCGGTACATGCCAAGCGTCAGCTGCGCCGGATCGCGGTCGTCCCCGGCAAAGGGCAGGCGCAATTCGCTGCGCACCGACACGCCGGGGCGGTCTTTTGGTGTCCAGTTGCCCCCCAGAAGCAGAGCGGCCTGATCGTTGGTAGAGCCGTCGCGCGTGGTGCGGGCCAGTTCCAGCCCGATATGCCCCTGGAATGCTTCGCTGAAGCGATGCGCATAGGTGGCGTCCAGCGTGGTCTTTTCGCTGTCGTTCAGACGATCGCGGACATATTCGGCAGACAGGTCCAGATCGCTTTTGGAATTGATCTCCAGACCATAGGACAGCCGCACCTGGGTGGTGCCGGGACGTGCCAGACCGCCCGCCATGAAGTCGTCGCCGGTGTGGATGGCTTCGAAGCTGAGACGTTGTTTTTCGGTCTGGATGTCATAGGACAGCCGCACCGCCATGTCGCTTTCGCTTTCCGAATTCTCGGAGCGCGCGATTTCGGCTTCGAAGGTGCCACCAGCCAGAGTTTCATGACGCACATATGCCGATTGCAGACGCTCGCGGGCCGGGTTTCCGATGGGGGCATCGGCGTGCACGGCGCGAATGCCGACGCTGGTGCGGTCCCCGGCGGCGTAATTCACCTCGCCGCCATAAAGCCAGTAGCGTTCCGCATCGTCCTTTTCGACTTCATAGGTCACCCGGACAGACACCGGATTGCCATCTGCATCGAACTGGCGCACCGGATCGTCAAAGGTGATGGTGTCGCGAAAGAAATCCAGAATGTAATCGGTGCCGCGGCGCAGAGTGGTGGTCGACAGGATGTCGCCGCCGTCTTCGTCACGGACCAGGATTTCAACCCGCTCAGAGCCGGTCACATAGCCCGAAAGGTTCAGATCATACGGCCCCGACACACCACGCCCGGTGAATTCGGTGATCTGTTGCTCCTGTGCGGTGCGGGCGGCAAACACGGTGACCGACACGCGGTCATCTTCCCAATGGGCCTTGGCGCCGGTGGCCACGCGCTGCATGCCCCCCAGTTTGAAAGCCGAGGATTCAGGCTGGATCGCGATATCGCCGTAAAGGACGTAAGAGCGGCCTTTTTCGACTTTGATATAAAGGTTGGAAGACGATTGCGCGTCCCAGCCGCGTTCGGAATTGTCGCCATAGACGGGATAGTAGTCATCGCCCCGGATGTCGCGGAACAGACGGTCTTCGGTGTCCTGATCCGAGCTGTAGCGCAGCGTCAGCAGGGCATCGCCCCGGATCGCACCCTTGAGGTACAGATCACCGCGCAGACCGGTGGTGGTGTCCTCGAATGAGTTGAACTGATCCTTGGACAGTAGTGTGCCGGTCTTTTTGCCGCCAAGCGACAATGCACCTTCGACCACGCCGATCATGACACGTTCCTCCAGGTTGGGGGTAAAGGTGACGCGGGCCTCGGCCTTGGCGAAACCGCTGGTTACGGTGATCAGGTCCGGGCCGGACACCTGTGGCGGGATCAGGCCGAATGTGGCCTCGCCGTTGTCGATGAAGGCCTGAACGCCGGGGGTGCCGGGGCGGATGTCGGTCACATCCCACAGCCCACGGTCAGACCCCAGTGTCACGGTGGCAGAGGCCGGAACCGGCAGACCGCGCACGTCGAGGATACGCACCACCACCGGCAGTACATTGACCGGGTCGGCGCTGGCCTCGGCCGGGACGGTGATTTCGATCCGGGCCGGGTCACCGGGGGCGGTGACCGTGATGTCGTGACGTAGACGTTCGATGCCAAAGCCATCGCGCCCCACAATCGAGAGCGTGTTCTTGCCCGGACGCAGCTTTACAGCCACGAATTCCGCCGCCTGAACGTTGCGCGGGGCCCAGCTTGTTTGTTCGCCCACACGGTCAGCGCCCAGAGCGCGGCCATTGACCAACAGACCCAGTGTCAGGTCGGCCTTGGCCTTGATCCGAATGCTTTGCGTGCGCCGGTCCAGGGTTTCGCCATCCTCGATGTCGAGAAAGCCGGGCTCTGGATCAAGCGATTTCACCAGGGATTCCAACGGACGGCGGCTGGCGCGGGCCTTGGAGCCAAGCGCGGCAGGACGATCGGCGGCGCCATTGGCGGCGTCAGAGTCCTGATCCGCCGCCAGCATTGCAGGCGTCAGTTGGGTTGTGGTTGCAGCGCCGGCCTCTGTCCGGGTTGAGCGTTTGGGATTGCGCAGACCTTCGATCGGCATGTCCGCCGCGTTCAGGCTGTCTGGTCCGGTGTTGGCTGCGAAATGCGCCTGACGGGCGGCAACTTCGGCCATGGCTTCGGGGGTGCAGCTGACGGTGGCGAAATTTTCGCTCCGCAGCTCGCCCCGGCGCAGTGGTACGATCCGCGATCCGCCCCGACGCAAGTCATTGGTGCGGGTCACAGCCACCTTGGTTCCAACCGGCAGAGTGGCGGCCTGAACCTGAAAGGCATGGGTGATCGGGCGCAGGCCGGGCAGGGAGTATTTGCCATTGTGATCGGTGACCACAAACAGCCCTTCCTGCGTGACAATCCGCACACCGGGAATGCCGGGTTCATGTGGCTGGCCGTCGTCCTGATCCTGAATGCCGTTGCCGTTGCAATCCATGAACACAGTGCCCAGCACCGTCCCCTGACGGGCAAAGACCCCGCCGGAATTGTCCAGCCGTACCACGGCGCGTGCCGGGGCGGATTGCATCACGGTGCCGGTGCCGGCCTGACGACCGGTCAGCAGGGCGGTGTTTTCCAGGTCACCCTCGCGGGTGGCGGCCCCAACGGACATGACATAGCTCATTTCGACCACGTCCAGCGGCAGAAGGTTGCCAAGCGTGAACACCAGATCGCCTTCGCGGTCGCGGCGCGGATCGTCGATGGCGTCGCCATCCAACCGCACCGAACCGGGCACAAGCACCATGCCATACGGCGGGCGGTCAAAGATCTCTGCCCCGACCAATGCCTGACGCATGTTGTTGGTGACTTTCAGCGTATAGGTGACAAATTCGCCCTGCATCACGCGGTCGCGGTCGGCCTGTTTTTCCAGCGCAAGCGGTGCGCCGTAAAACGGGTCAAGCGGGATGTCGGAATTCATCAGCAGACCGCCGCTATGGGCAAAATTGCCGCCAAAGGCCGCGTCGGTGATGATCCGCCCGAAGCCGCCAAAAGCGAGACGCACGGTCGGGAAGCTCCACTCTGGCGCGTCCACGATGTCATAGCTGTAGCGCCCGGCGTCGATGTCGCCAAAGGCGAAATAGCCGCGGGCATCGGTGACAAGGCGTGCCACTTCGAACCCGGTGGCGGCGTCAATCAGTGCCACGGCCACACCTTCGACCGGATCATTGTTGATCGCGTCGAAGACAAAGTTGCCGGGGGCGATGATGAGGGTGGCCTCAAGTGTCTGGCCGCCGCAGCGCGCCATGGCGCGCACGGTGTCCCCACGGCCAGAGGCCATGACGCCGTCCTGTGCACGGGGATTGGCCATTTCGGTCACGGGCAAAGCGGCGATCACGAAGATGCCGGTATTGGGGCCGGTTTCGCGCGCGGTTGTGGTTTCCACATCGCCGGTTTGCAGGCTTTGCAGTGTGATTTCCACCGTGTCGATACCGGAAGAGAGATTGCACCCGCCAGAGGTCAGCCGGGTCACCAGATTGCTGTCCAGCGCGCCGGTGGTCACTTCGGCCCCACCCGATACCGGGTCGATAAACGCCAGGGTGCCGGTTTCGCCGCGCCGCAGCTCTGTGCTGACGGTGTTGGAAAACAGATCCGAGATGCCGGAAGAATTCGGCAGGAAGCTCTGGGCGGTGTTTTCGATTTCGACCGCGCCGAGGACAGCATCCACAGCCACGGTAAAGGCGACATCTTCGGAGCGGCCCATCGGGAAATCCCCGGCGAGGAAAAATGCCACAGCGTCGATTTCGCCCAGATCGGCAGGGGCGGTGGTGGTGAAATCAAATGTGCCATCGCCCGCACGATGATAAAGCGCGGTCATCCCGCCCCACCGGTCCATCTGGACGAAACGGGCGTTCAGGGGAATGGCGTCTTGCAGCAGAATTCCGGTCGCAGCCGCGCCGTCGATGCGCAGGGGCGTGCCGCCGATGTCGGAATATCCAGTGACAGATCTGTCAGAGTTGTTGCGCAGGCGCAGGGTATAGAGAACGTTCGAAAAGTCGGTATCGGGTTGAATAGCTTGGGATTTTTCGATTTCCAGGGTGGCGGCCACGATTTCGGCGCGACCGATGCCAACACCGCTGATCGGTGCATTGGCAATGCGATTACCCGCCGCACGCTGTTGGCCGATGGCGGTCAGGGTGACATCAAAGCTGTCGCCCGGTTGGGCGCCGGGAGCGGCCTGGAAGGCATAGATCAAGTCGATCGCCTTGCCTGCGGCAATCTCGATGGTGTCGTCTGCGGACATTTCGGGTTCGTTTGCATCCACAATGCCATTGCCATTCAGGTCGATGAAAAGTTTCGGGTTCATGAGTTGCGACGTGTCCCCCGAAATCGAGATGACCGGCGTCACGTCCAGCAGCACGTTGCCGGTATTGGCAATCTCGAAGCTGAACTGATCAATTGCGCCACGTGACAGCAGCAGTCTTTCGCGCCCGGAAACCTCAAGTGCCGGAACCACGCTGACGCGGGCCTCGACGGCATTGGAATCAAGCGTCACAAAAATGCCGAGACCGGTGTCGAAATAGGTGATCTGGGCAATGTTGCGAATGATGGTGCCGGCGGCGGACTGCTGGGCGGTCACGGGTCCGGCTGTTGAAAGGAGGCAAAAAGACAGGGCGGCGATGGTAATGAACCGAGCTACATTCTTGCCAGCCAAGCGAATAAAACTGCGCATCAGTTTCGCTCCTGGATGTCTGGGGGAATGGGAAAGCGGATCCTGTGTGATCCGCAGCGGTGTAAGCAGTAGAGAAATCTGAGGGAAAAAAGGGCCCCCACCCGAAGGCAGGGGCCCAGGTGGGTAGACTTAGTTGTCTACCGCTACGGTGAATTCGAGCCGTGCGACGCCACCAGGCAGAACCGTTCCATGGTCGCTGGAGACGGAGCTGGACGTGATCGTCGCAGTGCTGCCAGCCGGGAACAGCGTTTCGGCGCACAATCCACCGCAATTGGTGACCGTAGTGTAGGCGGGTGCCGCATCCGAGATTGTGACGTCCGCTGCTTCGAAGCTGCCGGTGTTTTCAGCTTCGATCATGTAGCGAATGCACTGGCCGGGTTCGACCGGTTGACGGGTCTTGGTAAAGGTCCCGACGGCGCCGTCACAGTTGGCGTCGATGTACTGATACTTGGTCAGTGTCACGTCGCCGGCAATGATGACAATCCGGTCTTCGTTGGTGTTGTCTGCGGTATCCGCATCGGTGGCTGTACCGCCGTTCAACGAAGTTGCCAGTTCCAGGGTCCCGATTTCGGAAACACCTGCGGTTGCGGTGGAAGGTGTCTGAACCCGATAGATGACAGAGATGGTGTCACCCGGAGCCAGACCGTTGGTGCCCGCCGCGATACCGTCGGTCAGGTCGTTGAAGTTGTCGATAACCGGATCAGAAGCATCCAGAATACCGTTGTCGTTTTCGTCCCAGAAGATCGCACCGGAGAAGTTGGTCAGGCCGGTTTGCAGGATTGCGCCTTCGGTGACGGCAACGTTACCTTCGTTGGTGATGGTGTGCAGCATGTCCACAACGCCACCGGGTGAGGCCTGAACGCTTTGATCTTCAAGGATCTTGACGTCGTAGATCTCGTTCACGGTCACCTGGTTGACGATGCGGTCGGATTGACCCGAGACCGAGCTTTCGACGCGGATGTCGATCGGCGTGTCAGCGGGGGGCGCATCAGCCGCAGGAATGACGGTGACGGTGAAGGTATCCGAGGCACCCGCAGGGATCGTGCCGGTGTTGGTCACAAGCGTGCCAGCGGCGTCACGAATTTCCACGGTCCAACCTGGAGGTATGGCTTGGGCCAGCGACAGGTTGTAGCTGTCGGAAACCGGGCCGTTGTTTTGCACAACCATGTCGAACGTGGTCGGCTGTGCCGGATCGGTGGTGTTGGTGATCCAGGGAGCACCGCCATTGGTTGGGGCTGCGCCGTCGCCTTCGAGACCGGCAACGTTGTTTTCCAGATCAACCGAGGCCGCCAGAACCGCGCCGGTGAATTCGGCGGTCGAAATGTCGGACACACCCGAAGCATCCGAAGTCACAGTCATGGTTGCGGTGTAGTTGGTCGATCCAGCAGGTGTCGGGGTGACATCTGTCGGCAGGGTTGCCAGCAAGGTGACTTTGGTGCTTTCACCGATGGCCAGCGGGCCAACCGATCCGATCACCGGCGTGATGCCGTCGGCGCCAACAATGCGGAAGGTGGTGCCAGCAGGATAGTCAACGTTGGAGAAGTCCACTGCCAGGCTGTCAGCTTGGTTCGAGTTGTTGGTCAACACGAATTCCTGACGGATCGTTGCGCCCTGGAACACATCGCCGGATTCGGTCACGACATCGTTTTGCGCCGCATCATCGTCTGTGGCCGAGAAAACCGCACCGTTGGGCGAGCCATCCGCATTGATTGCGGTGTCTGCGATAGAAACCGAGAATTGGCTTTCGACGGTCACCGAAGCGGTGTTCGATGGCGGGAAGTCCACGCCGTTGACGTTCTGGTTTGCGACGTTGGTCAGGATGCCGGCATTTGCCGTCGATGCGATCCGCGCCTGGAAGGTCACGCTGCCGGAACGGCCCGAGCCGACCGATGTGATGTTGAAGTTGACGGTCTGGTTGTCGTCGTAATCCCAAGCGATTTCTTCGCCATTGCCGTTGGTTGCGTCAACCACGGTCGACCCGTTGTCGTCGTCCAGCGTGCCTGCGGCGTCGGACCATACGGCGGTGCCCGGAACATAGTCAAAACCTGCGTCGAGAACGTCGGTGACGGTATAGTTGTTCGCCGCGACAAGACCGGTCGAAGAGTAGGTCAGTGTCACAGTGACGGTATCGCCGGGATCAATGATGTTGGGATCACCACCCGAGGAGGCATCTGCAACCATCGATTTGACCAGTTCGATAATCGCGTCGTTCGACACTGTCAGTGTGTCTGTGTTTGTCGCCAGAATGCTGCCGTTCAGCTGCGATGTGGTGGTCACGGTGATTGTGTCGGTTGCACCGGCTGCGTTGGTCGATGGCACTGTGGCCTCGATCACGACGCCGAACTGTTCGCCCTGGGCCAGAACCGGGGTTTCGGTCAGCGGTGTCGCGCTGTCGGCGACGCCATCCATGTTGGCATCCGGGTAAAAGACAAGCTGCGAGGTTTCGAGCGCACCAGAGTCATTTTCGATGGCCGAGAGGTCATAGGCGTCCGGGCCGTTACCAACGTTGGTGATGATGTGCGGCAGGAAGGCCTTGCCGCCCGGGGCGACGTTTTCGGTGTTGTCCGAGGTCAATGTGACGCCGGCAACTTGTTGTACCACGGTTTCAACCGTGTTCGAGGTTACGGTGATCGTGTCACCGGCGGCGTTGACATAGGATGCAACAGCTTGGTTGCCGATGACCGAACCGGCCTCTGGGGCGGCCTGGGCCGAGGATGCAAGAGCCGCGCAGATTGCTACAGCGCTGGATGTGCGCAGAATTGTGGATTGATAAGTCACGGTAATATTCCTGAAACTGGTGGGTCAAGCTGCTGATGGCTGACCCGGTGTCATTGAAAGATTGGATTGGTTTTTCGGATCACGACCTGTGGTCAGTTCACCTGCACCCGGTAGCTGTTGAGGGCGATCTCACCTGCGTCGAGCGCTTCGGAGAAGCTCCAGCGCACGGCAACGATGTCGCTCTCGGGCAGCGGTTCTTCTTGCAGGGCGCCGTTTGCGTCGGCGACCTTGCGCATTGCAGGAAGGGTGGACCATTCCAAACCTTCGTTTTCCGGGTCCAGTTCTGCCTTGACCTCGAAGACGGCAGGAACCGAGCTATGCTGGCCGTCCAAGGAGACAGTGACGCCTTCTGGCACCGGGGCTGCCACAACCAGACCGGCCATTTCGCCGTCGGTTTTGTTTTCGTGGCGCAATTCGTAATGAATGATTTCACCGGGCTTGACCGAGTCGCGTTCGACCAGGACCTCTGCGCCGGCGGCGTCGATTTCGACGATGCGGTAAGAGAAATTGCTTTCAAGTGCTTCGGCCGAAACCGCGCTTGCGGCAAGGCTGAACGTCAGGCCGGCGACCAAAGCCTGGCTGACACGTACGATAGAATAAGACATGTTCGTTTCCTTATAAGCCGGGGCTGGACCGGCGGTTGAGAGTGCGCTGGGGTGTTGACCCGAGCTGCCTCATCGAAATGCCGGAAAAAGGAGGGCGAAATGCTGTGGCGAATGGCTAATTCAAGCCGCGCAAAGCTAGGCGACTAACCTTCGGTATACGCGGGGTACCCAGTTCGGAATGCCCGCTACTTCTTGTGGAGATGGGTGCAGGGCCGTGTTGCCGGATGGATCAGGGCAGAATGGCGGCGTGCAAGGAATTTGGCACGCAAGGAAGACAGGGCGCAAAGCAGATAGCGCGCAAAACAGAGGGCGCGCAAAGCAGATGGCGCGCAAGGAAGATGGCGCGCAAAGAAAAAGACGGCGAAGGAATGCTTCGCCGTCTTGGGAATAAATCGCAGTAAAGGGTGTGACGGGTCAGACGAATCCTGCGTCGCGGGCCATGATGGCCGCATCTGTGCGGTTCTTGGCCCCGATCTTGCGGCACAATGTCTTGACGTGCAGTTTGATCGTGACCTCCTGCAAATCGAGCTCGAGCGCGATTTCCTTGTTCGACTTCGCCGCCATCAATCCGCGCAGCGCCTGCTTTTCACGATCTGACAGATCTTTTTCGAAATCGGTTTCATCCGGGTCATCCTTGCCGGACATGAAATCGACCGGGGCATATATTTCGCCCATCGCCATGAAGCGGACGGCGTTGACCAGGGTTTTGGCCGGCATTGATTTCGGCAGGAACCCGGCCGCCCCCATATCAAGCGCCTGTTGCGCGATCAGGCGGGTGCCGGTGCCCGAAATCATGCCGACGGGATTGCCGCCGCTGATCTTCAATGCGGCTTGCAGCCCCTCCAGCCCCTTCATGCCCGGCATGGTGTAATCCAGCAGAACCAGATCAAATGGCCCCTTTTGCTGCATCAGCTTCAATGCTTCGTCCAGCGATCCCGCTGGCGTCGTCTGGGCCGTGCCACTGGATTCAAGATACATGGTGAAGGTGTCGCGAACCATGTCATGATCGTCTGCAATCAGCACTCTGAGGGCCATTGTTGTTTGCTTCCTTCGTCTTGCTCTTCAAGCCCAGCGCAGGTCTGGGGCCGGTGTCCGGACGCAGCTTGGCCGAAAAGCGCCGCCTTTCCAATCCCCAGAGTGGGCCCAGCGGCAATACTTTCTACACTTTAGTATAGTCTAGTAACCTGAATCCCAAAAGCCAGCACCTTTATTTGCGGCTATTGTGCTAAAGAACCCAACGTAAGCTAAGGATAACAGATGCGTGTTTTTTCTCAAATGATCGGCGTGCTTCTTGCGGTGCTTGCCACTGTCGCCCATGCCGATGATGAAATCGTGCTGACAACCACGGTTGATGGCATGTCCCGGTCCTTTACCATTGCCCAGCTTCAGGAATTGCCGGTGCTAACGGTTACCACCGAAACCATCTGGACCGAAGGTGAGCAGGTGTTCGAAGGTGTGCCGCTGAGCGCGTTGCTGAATGAATTGGGCGTCACCGAAGGCGTGGCCAATGTGCAAGCGATCAATGACTATGCCGTTGATATTCCGGTTGAAGAGCTGGGCGAGACTGCGCCGATTGTGGCCTACTACCAGAACGGTGATACGATGTCACGCCGGACCAAAGGCCCGCTCTGGCTGATCTACCCCTATGACGATTCCGCCGACTTTCAGACGGAACTGGTTTATTCGCGCTCGATTTGGCAGATGGACCGGCTTAACATCGCCAAATAACGCCGCGCAGGTCACATTGTGCTGGTACCATAGTGCAGGTTTAGGGGCGCATGTCGATTTTTGGCACGGAACGCATTTCAAGACGCGGCCAGCTTTCCATTGGATTGCTGGCCGTGCTTGCATTGGCGCTGACGGTTGGGCTGTCGTTTTTTGTACGTGACTATGTGCGCGCGATTGCCGTCGCGCAGCAGGATCAGGTCTCGTGGCGGGCGGCCCAGCTTGAGATTGAATACCTCAAGCTGACGTCGGCCATAGAAAAGGAAAAACACGCAGAAACGCCGGATCTGGGAAATCTGCGCAAACGGTTCGATGTCTTTTACAGCCGTCTGCCATTGATCCGGCCAGAGACGCTGGAACCCGAGGCAAGCGAGCGGCTGGCTGAAATGCAGGCGCTGCTGGACAGGTTGATCCCGGTCATCGACGGATCAGACGCGGAATTGGCCGCGCAATTGGATTTTCTCGGCTCAGAGCTGGCGACCCAGGAAGCATCCCCCCGATTCATTGCGCTGGGAACGATTCGCGGGGTGAGTGACGCAACAACGCTGGAACGCAAAAGGATCATCTGGCTGCTAGAGGCCATGTTGGGCCTGATTGTGGTCACGACGATTGTCCTGATCATGTCCATCGTCTTTTTGATACGCCGCACCGCGTCCTTGCAGATCGCATCCATTTCGGCGGAGGAAAAGCATCAGCAGCTGACCGCTGTTCTGAACGGATCGTTTGACGCCATTGTGGTGACGGATCATCGCCAGCGGGTGATTGATTTCAACAGCTCCGCCGAAAAGATCTTTGGCTACAGCGCAGAGGACGTGCTGGGGCGCAACGGTCTGGAACTGTTGACCCCGGCCAGCAGCCATGACGCGCTGACACGGGATTTGCAGGCCTATCTCGACACCGAAAAAACCCAGTTTCTGGACCAGGGCCGCCAGGAAATGAACATGCTCCGCGCCGATGGCACAGAGTTCCCCGGTCAATTCACCTCGTCCACGGCGCAGACACGCGATGGGCCGATCTTTATCTCTTATATTCGGGACGTGACCGGCGACAAACGCCGCGAGCAAGAGATCATTCAGGCGCGCGATGCAGCCCTGCAGGCGTACAAGGAACGGTCGCGTTTCTTTGCCATGATGAGCCATGAAATGCGCACGCCGCTGAACGGGGTGTTGTCGTCGCTTTATCTTCTGGACGAAAGCCCGCTTTGCAAGGAGCAACGCGAACATCTGAAAACCGCGCTGTTTTCCGGCGATATCCTGATGTCGCATATCAATGATGTTCTGGCCATCGAACGCAGCGAGAGCGAAGAGGAATTCGCGCCCTCCGCCTGTGATATCGCGGCGCTGACCTCGAGCATGGTGGCCATGCTGAAACCCATGGCCAGAAATGGCGAAGTTGCGTTTGATCTGCAACAGAAGGGGTTGGAGAATCGGCATTTCCTGACCTCGCCGCGCGCAATTCAACAGATTTTGACCAACCTTCTGAGCAATGCGATCAAGTTTTCCTCACATGGGGCGGTGTCGCTGTTTGCCCATTACACCCCGTCAGGCGATCAACCCGGTCAGGGGATGCTGCGGTTTGAGGTCAGCGATACCGGGATCGGCATCGCACCCGGGGATCAGAAACGGATTTTCGAGGATTTTGTCTCGCTCGACAGCCGTTATGAACGCCGCACCGGCGGCACGGGGCTTGGGCTTGGCATTGTGCGCCGCTTTGTGGAGCAGCTGGGGGGCACAATTGAATGCGAATCTGAATTGGGCGCGGGCAGCACGTTCATTGTCGAACTGCCGCTGCGCGAGGTCACGGTCGACAGCCAGGTCAAAAAGGCCGATCCGCTGCAATCCGCATCCACAACGCGCCCGAAACGGATTTTGGTGGTCGATGACAACAACATCAACCGGGATCTGCTGCGCAAGATGCTTGAACTGTCCTCGCATAAGGTGACCACAGCCGATGGCGGGCAAATGGCGATCGACATGGCGGCAGAGCAGCCTTTTGATCTGATCCTGATGGATATTTCCATGCCCGACATCAGCGGCACCCAGGCCACCCGCCGGATTCGCGCCGCCGCCGGGCCGAACCAGACCACCCCGATCGTGGCGTTTACCGCCCAGGCGATGCCGCAGGAACAAGAGGGTTTTCGCAAGGCGGGCATGTCTGGTTTCCTGCTGAAACCGGTCAATCGCAAGGCTTTGCAGGAATGTGTGCAGAAGAAGTATCGCGCCGTGGATGCGGGCCAAGGTCAATCGGATGATCCCGCCGCTGAGTCGGGCACGGATTCGGGCACTGATCCGGGAACGTCGGGTCAACCATTGCTCGATCCCGAACAGGTTTCGGATTTGCTGGAGTTGTTGGGGCATGATCAGCTGCGCGAACGGTTTGATGCCTGTTGTCGCGATGCACAGGATTTGATGGCCAAGCTCGAAGTGGCCCGCGATCAGGGGGATTACGCTCAGATGCAATCGGCCAGCCATGAATTGGCGGGCATGTGCGGGATGATGGGGGCCACCGGGATGCAGATGTTGTTCAGCGACATTGAACGGGCCTGCAAGACCGGCGAGCGCGACAAGGCGGATGCCTTGACCGTCAGGATTCCGAATGAATTCGCCACCACCCGCGCCGCTTGGGAGGCTGTCCTCGCCTAGGCGATGGGTGATCCGGTCAAGCGCCGACAGAAACGGTTGCGCCCCCCACCCGGTCTGAACCCGGTGGGGGGCAGAGCTTACAGGCCGCCGATACAGACGTATTTGGTATCGAGATAATCCGCGATGCCCTGGCTGCCGCCCTCTTTGCCGATGCCACTGCTTTTCAGACCGCCAAACGGCGCTTCGACCGTGGTGATCAGCCCCTCGTTGATCCCGATCATGCCATATTGCAGCTGGGCATTCATGCGAAAGGCCCGGCCCAGATCCTGGGTATAGACATAAGCCGCAAGGCCAAAGTCGGTGTCATTGGCCGCCGCCACAAGTTCGTCTTCGGTGTCGAATTTGAACACCGCCGAGATCGGCCCGAAGATTTCTTCGTGGGCGATCTGCATGTCCGGGGTAATCCCGGTCATCACTGTCGGCTCAAACCAGTTTCCGCCCAATGGATGGCCCTTGCCGCCGACAATGACCTTGGCGCCCAGACCGGTGGCATCGTCAACCAGGCTTTTGATCTTTTTGAACGCCGCCTGATCCACCAAGGGCCCCTGTTCCACGCCATCGTCGCGACCATTGCCGACCTTCAAGGCGCTGGTGGCCTCGGCCAGCCGTGTCACGAATGCGTCGTAGATGCCGGATTGGACATAGATTCTGTTGGCGCAGACACAGGTTTGCCCGGAATTGCGGTATTTCGCGATCATTGCGCCCGCGACCGCGCGGTCCAGATCGGCATCATCAAACACCACAAACGGCGCGTTGCCGCCAAGTTCCATGGAAATCTTTTTCACGGTTTCCGCAGATTGCCGGATCAGCTCCTTGCCCACCTCGGTAGAGCCGGTGAAGGTGACTTTGCGCACCTTGGGATCGGCCATGATCGTGTTGCCGATGTCGCGCGCCGATCCGGTGACGATATTGATGACACCGGGCGCAAAACCGACGTCTTCGGCCAGTCGACCCCAGGCCAATGCGGAATAAGGCGTGAGGGATGCGGGTTTGACAACCGTCGTACATCCCGCCGCCAGCGCAGGGCCCAGCTTGCGCGCCAGCATGGAAGACGGAAAATTCCACGGGGTAATCGCGGCGACAACACCGACCGGATGATGGGTGACCAGCAATTGACGCCCATTGACGGACGAGGGGACGATTTCGCCTTTGGTGCGGCGGATTTCCTCGGCAAACCACTGGATATAGGCCGCGCCAATCGCAATTTCGCCGCGCGATTCTGCCATCGGCTTGCCCTGTTCGAGTGTCAGCAACTCTGCCAGGGCTTCTTGATGATCCATCAGAGCATCGTGCAATTTGCGCAGTAACCCGACCCGTGTGTTCAGGTCGAGGGCGGAAAACGCGGGAAAGGCGCTGGCGGCGGCATCAATGGCCTCCTTGGTTTCCGCGGCGCCGAATTTGGGCACCGTCCCGATCAATTCGCCGGTGGCCGGGTTGGTGACCTCTATCCCGTCCGATCCACTTGGGCCGCGCCACTCGCCACCGATCAGGTTGGCGTCGATTTTGAAGTACGAGTAATCTGTCATTTCAGTCTGGCCTTTTCAAAGGGGCGAAAGGGGGCATCGACCCCGTCGTCAGGATCAAACGATCCATTGACGGATTTCGCATATCGTCCGACGGCCTGCCCCGGTATCCCGAGATAGTCTTTTGTTTGTTGATCAACAGACGCAAGCGAAAAAACAAGCCGTCGGACAAGAACCGCCGTCGCCGTCATGGCGCGGGGGGGAGGCGGTTAGATAGGCCGGGTTACCGGGCCGCGTTACCGGGTCGGGTGTTCAAGCCGCGCCGCGACCCCCATCCGGTTCAGCATGTTTATGGCCCCGATGGCCACGGTCAGTTTGCCGACCTCGCTTTCGGAAAACACCGCTTTGACAGCATCAAAATCCCCATCGGGCGCACCGGTGTCTGCGATATGGGTCAGGCTTTCGGTCCATTGCAGCGCGGCGCGCTCTTGTTCCGAAAACAACGAAGATTCACGCCAGACCGCCAGAAGATGCAGCTTTTGCGGGGGAATGCCATCGGCCAGGGCCTCGGCAGAGTGCAGGTCGACACAATAGGCGCATCCATTGATCTGCGAGGCGCGCAGCTTCACCAGATGCAGCAATTGGCTGTCGAGGCCGCTTTCCCGGATCATCCGGTCCAGATCCAATATGCTGCGAAAGAGGTCCGGTGCGAGGGCGGCAATGTTCATGCGGGGGGTCATCTGGGGTCCTTTCGGGGTTGTTTGCGAATCATGGATAGTTTATATCCATGATAGGCGTAAGATGTATGCGAGGTAAGTGCAATGCGGCGGTTGAGCGATGGTGTGGAAACGGCGTTGCACTGCATGTTGCTGCTGACCGGCGTTGACAAAGACCGGGCGCTTCCGGGCAAAAGTCTGGCGGAATTTCACGGCGTGTCGGAATCCTATCTGCTCAAACACATGCGTTTGCTGGCGGCACGGGGGGTGGTTGCGGCCATTCCCGGCCCCCGCGGCGGCTATCGGTTGGCACGTCCGGCCGGGGACATCACGTTGCTTGATATTGTCGAGGCCATCGACGGGCCGGGCCCGTCCTTTGTCTGTCGCGAGATCCGCCAGCGGGGCTGTGGCAAAAGCGCGGACCCCTGTGCCTACAAGTCAGATTGCTTCATCAAATCGCGGATGTTGTCGGCAGAAGCGGTCTGGCGCGATGCCCTGCGGGCCCAGTCCTTGGCCGATCTGGTTGCGGATGGTGAAACGATGATCGACCCGGCGGGCCACGAGACGATCACCGCATTTCTGCAACGGGAACAGCGTTGATCATTGGTTAAGTCGGGGCCTTCACGATCCTGAAAAGGTATATTGATTTCAGACACCTATCAGCCCTACTGCGACGGTGAATGCACGGCCCAGTGTCCGGCCCAGTGTCCAGCCCAGTGCGCGGTCTTGCGCGCGGTCCATCTGGATCGGCGACGCGGCCCCGGACCGATGGATTCAACCCCATGACCGCCCCGCAAAACCCCGGATCACAGCGGGTCTTTGTCCCGTCATGCCGCCCCAAGGTATCACCCGAGACCCGCCGCATCATCGACACAAGCGTCTGAAAAAGCGCAATCTTGGCTGCGATAGAAACAACCAGTTGCGGTGATGAGCGTGCCCAAGATTGACGACATCGAGACAATGATCCTCGATATTCCCACCATTCGCGGCCATGTGCTGTCGATGGCCACGATGCGGGTCCAGACCGCCGTTCTGGTTCGGATCAGGTTCTCTGATGGGTCCGAAGGTCTGGGCGAGGGCACCACCATTGGCGGCCTCAGCTATGGGCCGGAAAGCCCCGAAAGCATCCGCTCGGCGATTGATACCTATCTGGCGCCGGCGCTTGTGGGATGCGACGGCGATCTGGTCAATGGCGCGATCCAACGCATGGACAAGCTGGTGCGCGGCAACCGGATTGCCAAGACGGCAATCGAAATCGCCCTGTGGGATGGATTGGGCAGGCGGCTTGGCGTGCCGGTGGCGACGTTGTTCGGCGGTGCGGTGACGACAAAATTGCCGGTGGCCTGGACCCTGGCCTCGGGCGATAGCGACACTGACATTGCCGAAGCGCAACAGATGATCGCGGCGCGGCGGCACAATATTTTCAAGCTGAAGATCGGCAAACGCCCCGTGCGCGAGGATATTGCCCATGTGGCGCGGATCAAACAGGCGCTTGGCGAAGATGCCAGCATCCGTGTCGACATCAATCAGGCCTGGTCGATGCAGGAGGCGCGCTGGGGGTTGAAGGGCCTGCAGGAGGTCGGTTGTGAGCTGGTCGAACAGCCGGTGCAGGCCCGCTATCTGAAGGCCCAGGCCGAGCTTGTGCGCAGTTACGAAATCGCCGTCATGGCGGATGAGGCGCTGAACGGGCCAGAGGATGCGCTGACCGTCGCAGGGCGGCGCGCGGCGGATGTTTTCGCGGTCAAGATTGCGCAATCCGGCGGTCTGAAACGGGCGTCGGAGGTGATTGCCATCGGTCAGGCGGCCGGGATCGCGCTTTATGCCGGGACCATGTTGGAAACCGGTCTCAGTACCGCCGCCGCATTGCAGCTGTTTTCGACGGTCACGACGCTGGAATGGGGGACAGAGCTTTTTGGGCCACTGTTGTTGACCGAGGACATTCTGGCCACGCCCATCGTCTATCGCGATTTCTGTGTCGAGCTGCCCACGGGCCACGGCATTGGCGTCACGCTGGACCCGGACAAGATCGCGCATTTTCGCCGCGACCGCAGAACACCGCTGAAAACCGCTGTTGGCGCCTGAGACGCCGCTGACACGCATTTGTCCGGTCCGATGTGACCGGCCCAAAGGAGGAGACCCGAAAATGTTCACCCAATCCAATCTTGACGCGCTTGAAGGCCGGCTTGACGGTATCGTTCAGGACGACCCCGAAAACGGCGTGTTCCGCGCCCGCCGCGACATGTTCACCGACGAAGAGCTGTTCGAGCTGGAGATGAAACACGTCTTTGAGGGCAACTGGATCTATATGGCGCATGAAAGCCAGATCCCCGAGCCGGGCGATTATTTCACCCTGCATATGGGCCGCACGCCGGTGGTGATCACCCGCGACAAGGATGGTGAATTGCACGCGCTGGTCAATGCCTGTTCGCACCGGGGCGCGATGCTGTGCCGGTTCAAGAAACGCAATCAGAAAACCTTTACCTGCCCGTTCCATGGCTGGACCTTTTCCAACACCGGCAAGCTGTTGAAGGTCAAAGACCCCAAGGGGGCCGGATACCCGGAGCAGTTCAACAAGGACGGCAGTCACGACCTGACGCGGGTGGCGAAGTTCCAGAACTATCGCGGGTTTCTGTTTGGATCGCTTAATGGCGATGTCGAACCGCTTGAGGACTACCTCGGCGAAGCCTGCAAGATGATCGACATGATTGTGGATCAGTCGGACGAGGGGATGGAGGTGCTGCGCGGAGCGTCGACCTATACCTTTGACGGCAATTGGAAATTGCAGGCCGAAAATGGTGCGGATGGCTATCACGTTTCGGCGGTGCATTGGAACTATGTCGCCACCACCGCCCACCGCACGGCGGATGGCAAGGAAGATCAGATCAAGGCTACAGATGCGTCGAAATGGGCGAAACAGAAGGGCGGATTTCATTCCTATGTGAACGGTCATCTGCTGCTCTGGACCACCTGGTCGGACCCGACGAACCGCCCGAATTACCCGCGTTTGGACGAATGGACCGAACAATACGGCCAGACCAAAGCCGAATGGATGGTTGGCGTGCTGCGCAACCTCTGCCTTTATCCCAATGTCTTTTTGATGGATCAATTTTCCAGCCAGATCAGGGTGTTCCGCCCGATCAGCGTCGACAAGACCGAGGTCACGATCTATTGCATCGCGCCCAAGGGCGAAAGTCAGGAGGCCCGGTCGTTGCGCATCCGCCAGTATGAGGATTTCTTTAACGCCTCTGGCATGGCAACCCCCGATGACACCGAGGAATTCCGCGCCACCCAACGCGGCTATGCCGGCGGCGCCCATGCCAAATGGAACGACATCTGTCGCGGGGCCACGCAGTGGATCACCGGCCCGGACGAAGACGCCAAGGCGCTGGGGATCAATCCGATCCTGTCGGGCGCACGCACCGAAGATGAAGGTCTGTTTGTGATCCAGCACAGCCAATGGTCCGAACGCATGGCCCGCGCCATCGCCAAAGAACGCGAAACCGCGCCGGACGCACAGATGGCCGCTGAGTGAGGAGGACACACAGATGACAACCCAAACACTTGAACGCCCCGCAACCACGCTGGGTTTCGACGAAATTCAGGCCTTTCTCTATGCCGAGGCCCGCGCGCTGGATGACCGCGAATGGGACCGCTGGCTGACGTTTTATCACGCCGATTGCCCGTTCTGGATGCCGGCCTGGGACGATGAGGACAAGCTGACCGAAGATCCACAGAACGAAATGTCGCTGATCTATTATCCCAACAAATCCGGGATCGAGGATCGGGTGTTTCGTATCCAGACCGACCGGTCTTCGGCCACCTCGCTGCCGGAACCGCGCACCTCGCATAATCTCGCCAATATCGAGGTGCTGAGCCAGGAAAACGGCACCGTCAAGCTGCGGTTCAACTGGCACAATCTGAACTATCGCTATGGCAAGACCGATGCCCATTGGGGGACGTCGTATTACACGCTCGACACCACCGGGCCCACGCCGCTGATCACGTCAAAGAAGGTCGTGCTGAAAAACGACCGCATCCATCATGTGATCGACGTCTACCACATCTGATCGCCGCGACATCAACCGAACACGACCACCGCGCAGCTCTGTCAGGTTGCGCGGGCAGGGGAGGAGCATGCCATGACAACCTATAACGTTGCCCTGAATTTCGAGGATGGCGTGACCCGCGTCATTCAATGTGACGATGATGAAATGGTGACCGAAGCCGCCTTTCGCCAAAAGATCAACATTCCGATGGATTGCCGGGATGGCGTCTGTGGCACCTGCAAATGTCGGGCGGAAAGGGGGGAATACGAGCTTGAATTCTATCTCGACGAAGCGATGACAGCGGATGAGGCGGCAGAAGGGTATGTTCTGACATGTCAGATGATGCCGCAAAGCGATTGCGTGGTCAGCGTGCCGGCCTCTTCTGCGGTTTGCAAGACCGCGCCAGAAGCCATCGAAGCCGAGGTCGTGGCCGTTGATCACCTGTCGGAAACGTCCTTTGGACTGCGCGTCAAACTGGCCAGGCCGATCGGGTTTTTGCCGGGGCAATACGTCAATATTTCGGTGCCGGGCACGGATGCGCAGCGGTCTTATTCCTTTTCCTCTGCGCCGGGGTCGGACGAGGGCACATTCCTGATCCGCAACCTGCCGGGCGGGGTGATGTCGACCTATCTGGGCCAACAGGCCAAACCGGGCGATGCCGTCACCCTGACCGGGCCGATGGGGGCATTTTACCTGCGCCCGATGGTGCGACCACAGGTGTGGCTGGCGGGTGGCACCGGGCTTGCGCCGTTCCTGTCGATGCTGGAACAGTTGGCTGAACACGGCAGCGATCAGCCGATCACGCTGTATTATGCGGTGACGCGTGCCGCGGATCTGGTCGCGTTGGACCGGGTTCAGGCGCTGGCGGAACAGATCGGCAGTGTTCGGGTGATCACCGTGCTGGCCGCAGACGAGGATGCGCATGACCGCAAGGGGTTCGTGACCGATCACCTGACGGCGGGTGATCTGCATGAAGGCGATGTTGATGTCTATCTCTGCGGACCGCCGCCGATGGTCGATGCGGTGCGGGGGCATATGGCGAAGCTGGGGGTCACACCGGCCAGCTTTCATTTTGAAAAGTTCAACCCCACCGAAGCGGCGGCAGAAGCGGCATGAGCGCCCGGTTCACGGACAAGGTCATGGTGGTGACCGGCGCAGCACAGGGCATTGGCCGTCAGGTGGCGGAACGCGCCGCCGCCGAAGGCGCCCGGGTGCTGATTGTCGACCGGTCCCCCGCGCGCAAGGACGTGGTCAAGGCGATCCGGGGCGCCGGTGGTGTGGCCGAGGCGATCTCGGTCAATCTGGAAACCTGGAGCGGCTGTGAAAAGGCGATGGCCAAGGCCGTCGACCTTTGGGGGCGGATCGACATTCTGGTCAATAATGTCGGCGGCACGATCTGGGCCAAGCCGTTTGCCCATTACGCGCCCAAGGAGATCGACGCCGAGGTCCGGCGCTCGCTTTTCCCGACGCTGTATTGCTGTCGTGCTGCCATCGACCACATGCTGCCGCGCGAAAGCGGCGTGATCGTCAATGTGTCGTCCATCGCGACGCGGGGTCTGAACCGGGTGCCCTATGCGGCGGCCAAGGGCGGGGTGAACGCCATCACCGCCAGCCTTGCCTGGGAAGTGGCCGAATGCGGCATTCGCGTTGTGGCCACCGCACCGGGCGGAACCGAGGCCCCGCCCCGCGTCGTGCCGCGCAATGCAAATGCGGCGGTCGAACAGCCCGCGGATTGGTATCAGACCATCGTCGACCAGACGATCCAGTCCTCTTTCATGAAACGTTATGGAACGCTCGATGAACAGGCAGGTCCGATCCTGTTTCTGGCATCGGATGATGCGTCTTACCTGACCGGCGTCACGGTGCCGGTGGGCGGGGGCGATCTTGGATAGGCCCTGAGGAGGGGTCTTTTACACCAACTGGAGGAAACAACATGAAACGCACCATTCTGGCGGCCCTTGGGCTTGCCACCGGTATTGCTATGCCTGCTGCGGCGGCCGATGACATCAAGGTCGGCCTGTTGCTGCCGTTTTCCGGCGTCTATGCGGCGCTTGGCAATGAAATCGAAGCGGGGTTCACCCTGGGGCTTGATCACTTTGGCGCCGAGACCGAGGCGGCCTTTTCCGTGGTGTCGCAGGATACCGAGGTCAAGCCGCCGGTGGCGCTTGGCAAGGCCAAGAAGCTGATCCTGCAAGACAAAGTTGATGTGATGGCGGGTATTGTCAGCTCTGGCGTGTTGGGCGCGGTGCGCGACATGGTGCATGGTGCGGGTGTGCCGCTGATCGTGGCCAATGCCGGCAATGATGCGGCCACCGGCATGGATTGTTCGCCCTTTATCACGCGGATGTCGTTTTCCAACGGTCAGGTCAATCGGCCCATGGGCACCTGGATGCAGGCGCAGGGCATCAACAAGGTCTACACGCTGGCCCCGGATTACGCCGCGGGCCGTCAGATGATCGACGGCTTTGTCGAAACCTTCACCGCTGCGGGCGGGGAAATCGTCGGGCAAGAGTTTACCCCGTTCCAGAAGACCCAGGATTTCGGCCCCTATCTGGCGCAGGCCAAGGCCAGCGGCGCGGATGCGGTTTATGTGTTTTACGCCGGGGGCGAGGCGATTTCCTTTGTCAAACAATACGACAGTTTCGGGCTGAAGGCCGATCTGCCGCTGTATGGGGCGGGTTTTCTGACCTCGCCGCTTTACGTCAATGCCGAAGGTCCGGCGGCCGAGGGTGTGATCACCGCGCTGCATTACGTGCCGACCATCGACAGCCCGGCCAATGCGGAATTCGTCGCTGCCTTTGTGGCCAAGACTGGGCGCGTCCCGTCGGAATTCGCGGTACATGGCTATGATGCGGCGCGGGCGCTGGTCGAGGCCAGCAAAACCGGCGCAAATGACCGGGCGACATTGGCGGCGGCGCTGCGCGGTGTCAGCTTTGACGGGCCGCGCGGCCAGATGTCGATTGATCCCGCGACCAACAATGTGGTCCAGCCGATCTATGTCTATGAAACCGTCGCTGGCGACACCGGCCTGACCCAACGTGTCCTGGCGCAATTGCCGGCCGAGGCCGATCCGGTCAACGGCTGTGCGATGCCCGCCATCAGCAATTAAGCCAAATCGGCCCGGCCATGTGCGGTCGGGCCCACCCACCCCTCGGGAGGAGGTTACAAATGGCAATTGATCTTGGTTTCTGGACGTTGCAGGCGTTGAATGCGCTTCAGCTGTCCATGCTGTTGTTTTTGCTGTCCATTGGTCTGACCGTGATTTTCGGGCTGATGCATTTCGTCAATCTGGCCCATGGTGCGCTTTATGCGCTTGGTGCCTATTTCGCGGCCTGGCTAGCGGCCTATGGCGGCTTTTGGTTGGCGTTCCTGCTGGCCCCTGTTGCGGTGGCCGGGGTTGGGGTGCTGCTGTATTCGGGTTTGATCAAACGCATGCGCAAATCCGGGCCGATGGCACAGGTTCTGGTGACCTTCGGGCTGATATTTGCGCTGCTCGATCTGACCCGCATTTTCTGGGGTGATCTGCCCCAGGTGCTGGACGCGCCAGCGATGCTGGATGGGCGGCTTGCCTTTCTCGGGATCGAATATCCCACCTATCGCGTCTTTATCATTGTGCTTGGTCTGGTGGTTCTCGCTGCGCTGGCCTTTGTCCTGGGCCGCACCCAGATTGGCGCGATGATCCGGGCCGGGGTCGACAATGATGCGATGGCGGCCTGTCTTGGCATCAATGTTGAAAAGCTGTTCTTTGTGGTTTTCTGTGTCGGCTGCGCCCTGGCCGGTCTGGCCGGTGCGGTGGCGGCCCCCTTGCTTAGCGTGACGCCGGAGATGGGGCTGCAAATCCTGATCCCGACGCTGATCGTGATTGTAATCGGCGGGTTGGGGTCGCTGAAAGGCGCAATTGCCGGGTCGCTGATCTATGGCGTCGTCCAGACATTTGGTGCCGTGCTGGCCCCACAGCTGGCCTCTGTTCTCATCTATGCCCTGCTGGCCGCCGTCCTGGTGATCAAGCCGACAGGCCTGTTTCCCGCGAAAGGATAAGCCATGTTTCGTCACACAGCTCTTCGATATGCGGCGCTTGGTCTCTTGGCCTCGGCCGCTGTGTTTCAGGCGTTTACCGCCGATTATTTCGGTCTTGAGATCCTGACAGAGATTTTGATCCTGGCCATGCTGGTGCTTGCGCTCGACATGGTTGCGGGGTTTGGCGGCATGGTGTCGCTGGGCCATGGTGCGTTGATGGGGGTCGGGGCCTATGGCTATGCGCTGTTGTCGACCATGGGCGGGCTTGCGCCGCCGGTTGCAATGGTTGGCGCGGTGCTTGTCAGTGGCGCGGCGGCCTGGGTGATTGGCGCGATTTGTGCCCGCAGCCATGGCATCTATTTCATCATGGCGACCCTGGCCTTTGGTCAGATGGCCTATTCCTATGTGTTCGAAGCGCCGATTTTTGGCGGTGACGACGGGTTGGGTGGGATTGTGCGGCCCGATCTGGGCGCTGTTGGGTTGGATCTGAACGACAGCCGGACCTTTGTGTTGTTCTGTCTGGCGGCGCTGGCGCTGGTTTATGCTGCGGCGGTGGTGATCCTGCAATCCGGGCTGGGCCGGTCGATGACCGGGGTGATGCACAACGAACAACGGATGCGGGCCCTGGGGCTGACGGTGTGGCGGGTCAAGGCGGATGTTTTTGGTCTGTCGGGTATGATTGCCGGTTTGTCGGGCGTTTTGGCGGCGCAGCACATCATGTATATTTCGCCGGGGCTGCTCAGCTGGACGGTCTCTGGCGAGGCGCTGGTTGTGGTGATCCTTGGGGGGTTGGGCACGCTGGTCGGGCCTTTGGTGGGCGCGGCGGCCTTTGTGGTGCTCAAACATGAAATCAGCGCGCTGACCACCTATTGGCATCTGGTTGTCGGCGTCATCCTGATTGCCGTGGTGATGAGCCGCGCCAACGGGATTTTTGGCTGGATCGAGGCGCGTTCGGCGCAATGGGGCGCGCGGCGCAGCGCCGACCCCCTGCATATTTCCCAAGCCGAGGAGGCCCGGAGCGATGCTTGAAACACGCAATCTCGACAAGAGGTTTGGCGCGGTCCATGTGACGCGCGATGTCTCGATCAAGCTGGAGCGCGGCGAGCGCCGGGTGATCCTTGGCCCCAATGGTGCGGGCAAGACCACGTTGTTCAACCAATTGGTCGGCGAGCTGACACCGGACAAGGGCAGCGTGCATCTGGCCGGTGTTGATGTCACGGATTTGCCGGTGGCGAAACGCACGCGACAGGGGCTGTCGCGCAGCTATCAGAAAAACACATTGTTCGATGGGCTGACGGTGGCGGAAAACCTGGGGCTGGCGGCGGCGATCCACACGTCAAATGCCACCCGGATCTGGTCCGACAGCCTTGCCCGGCCAGAGGTGCAAGAGATTGTGCAGGACGTGGCCAATCAGGTGCAGGTGCTGCCCTATCTTCAGGCCAGGGTGTCGGAGATCAGCTATGGCGTGCGCCGCCAGCTTGAGGTTGGCGTCGCATTGGCCACCCGGCCCAAGGTGCTGTTGATGGATGAACCCACCAGCGGCGTCGGGCCGGAAATGGCCAAGGGATTTCACCGGCTGCTGAACGATCTGCCGCGTGATCTGACGGTGTTGATCATCGAACATGACATGGATCTGGCGTTTGACGTCGCGGATACGATCACGGTGCTGAATTATGGCGAGGTGGTGTTTGACGGCCAACCCGAAGCGGCGCGGGGATCGAAACTTCTGAAGGAAATCTATCTGGGGAGCTGGGAAGATGCTTGATCTGAAATCGGTGAACTCTGGCTATGGCGAAACCCAGGTGCTGTACGGCATGAATGTCACGGCGGCACAGGGCCGGGTGCTGGCGATCCTTGGCCGCAACGGTGCCGGGAAATCCACCACGCTGAAGACAATCATGGGGCTGTTGCCGACGAAATCCGGCACCATCACATTTGATGGCCGCCCCATCGCCGGACGTCCGTTCGACATTGCCAAATCCGGCATCGCCTATGTGCCGGAAACCCGCGACATCTTTCCATCGTTGACGGTGCGCGAGAACCTTGAAATCGCGGCAAAGCGTTTTGCGGGTGCAAAAGACGGCTGGACGATGGAGCGGGCCATCGACCTGTTCCCGCGTCTGGGGGAACGGATGGACAATGGCGGCATGCAATTGTCGGGCGGGGAGCAACAGATGTTGTCCATCGCGCGGGCGTTGTTGATGAACCCACGTCTGCTTATTCTTGACGAACCGACCGAGGGGCTGGCGCCGATCATCGTCAAGCTGATCCATGACAAGCTGCAAACGCTGAAAGCCGAAGGTCTGTCGATGATCCTTGTTGAACAGAACTTTGGTTTTGCCACGTCGCTGGCCGATGATGTCGCGGTGGTCAGCAAGGGCCAGGTGGTCTGGAAGGGCAGCGCGCCCGAGATCCGGGCAGATGCCGCCGCGCAACAGAAATGGCTGGGGGTTTGAGCCCCGTGGTTTTTGCCAAGTTGTTTGCCCTGTCATTCGCCCAGTCATTCGCCATGCGATTTGCCCTGTAATTCGCCCTGCGATTTGCCATGTGAGATGCGCGCGCGGCGGGTCTCAGAATGTCTTGCGCGCCACTTTTTGCGCGATCTTTACAAAGTTCTGGACGTGCACACCCTGTTCGTCCAGACGATAGTTCAATGACAGGTTGGTGCGGGCGATTTCGGGCTCGATTGTCAGGAACTTCATCCCGGTGCGCGGCGCCGAGGACACCGATTGCGGCACGATGCACACCCCTTCGCCGACGGCAACAAGGCTGAGCGCGGTCTGCAAATCATTGCACCAGATGCGCATCGGCACCGGGAACCCCGCCTCTTCACAGGCATTCAGCACGAAATCGGCATATCCGGGGCGGGGGCGCTCTGGGTACAGGATAAGATTATGGGTCGCCAGACGTTCCAGCCTGGCCACGGTGCGGGTGCCGGTTTCGATGACATCCGGCAAGGCCAGGATCAGCTTTTCCTCGATCAATTCGCGGGTCAGAAATTCGGAATCCTTCAATGCCGGGCGGGCGAACACAACGTCAAGCTCGCGCGAGACCAAGGCCCGGTGCAGCTGGGCATTGTTCATCGGAATGAGGCTCATGTTCACCTCGGGGAAATTTTTGCGGAAGGATTTGATGATATTGGGAAAAATTCCAAACGTGGCAGAGCCGACAAAACCGATCCGCAACCGGCCCTCGGCCCCCTGGCCCAGCCTGCGCACCTCCAGCTTGGTATCCTCAAGCTGGTTCAGAATTGATTTGCTGCGTTCAAGCAGCCGCTGACCGGCCTGGGTCAGGGTGATCGCACTGCGGCCACGATTGAACAGGATTGCGCCAAGATCCTGTTCGATCTGTTTGATCTGACGGCTGAGCGGCGGTTGCGCCATATCCAGCCGTTCCGCCGCCCGGCCAAAGTTGAGCTCTTCTGCCACGGCGATGAAATAGGTCATTTGTTTCAAGTTCATGCGCGTCTTCCCCCCGCGAAAACCATAGCCGCTTGCCGGAATAAAAAAAGCCCCCGCAGCAACGGGGGCCAGGACCGGGATCAGACCCGGCCAACAGGGAGGGTGGTGGTTCTATTCCGCGGCAACCGCGCATTCACCGGCTTCGGACTTCAGCACAAAGTCGAATTCGAAATGCAGATCGGTGCCAAGCTCCTTGGGGGCGGGTTTGAAACGGCCAATCAGGCTGTCCTTGACCGCGAACACGCTGTCATTGTCCAGCCAATCGCTGTCGGCGTCATAGATCTGGCTGATCAGGGGGCGAAAGCCGGGTTTGGAAATGATGAAATGCATATGTCCGGGGCGGTAGGGATGGTGGCCCATGAACCGCAGCAATTCGCCGGCGGTCTCATTGTCGGGGATCGGATAGGGCACGGGGCGCACAGCGACAAAGGCATATTGGCCATTTTCATCGGTTTCGAACCGGCCGCGCAGGTTATATTCCGGCTGATCCGGGTCAAGGTTTTCATAGATCCCGTTTGGCGCGTCTTCCCAGACGTCGATGGTCACACCGGCAAGGCCCTTGCCCTCGGCATCGCGGATGTAACCTTCGAAAAAGGCGGTTTCCTCGTTGTCGAAATGCTTTTGGATGATGGAGGCGCCTTTGGGCAGCACCGGCGGGTTTTCGCGGTAAAACGGCCCCAGCACGGTGGATTCACTTTCCGGGCCTTCCACGCGGTTGGATTGCATATCGGCCAGAACCTCCAGGCCGAGGATGTCGCCAAGCAGGATGAATTCCTGGCGGTTTTCATCACATGTTGCCCCGGCACGGCGCAGGAATTCGCAGCCTTCGATGAACTCGTCATGCTGGAGGTTCACCTCTTTGAAAAAGCCATGCATATGTTTGATGGCCGAGGTCATGATCTCGCGCTGGCGGTCGGTCACGTCGCCGTATTTGCCAAGGCTGGCGGTCACCACATCCGTGATGTTTTCATAATTGACGATGCCCATGGTCTCTCCTCCAAAATGGTGCTGTCTGATTGTTGCGGGGGCCTCCCCGCGTTTCCCTGCGATCCATCCTCGGGGATTTGATGGCCTGCGACCATGCCGCCGCCGGTATCGCTTGATACCCCGGCGGGACAGGTGCGGGACCGGTTCGGATCTGGGCGGGTGGCGCCGCATTTCCGGCGGTTCATCCGCCGCCAGAGTATTGCCCGATACCCGCCCCGGCATGGTCGCGGGCCGGTCCGGCGTGGCATCCTTGCGCGACACTTATGCCAAAGGAGGGCCCCAGTGCTGGCCATTTTCCAAGATATTCAGGCCCGTTTGAACGACACACCCCACCTGATGCGGCTTGGGCGGTTGTTTTCGGAAACCGTGCTGATCGAGATCGACAGCGATGAATTCTATCTGCGCTTTGATCGGGGCCGGCTGGTTGATGTCACCCCCGGACCCAGCCGCAAGACGCCCTGGCGTTTTGCCCTGCGCACCGATGCAGAGGCCCTGCACCGGTTCTGGTGCGCCCGGCCCGAACCGGGGTTTCATGACATCTTTGGTCTGGTCAAAATCGGCCGCGGGCGGATCGACGGCGACATTCTGTGCCTCGTCAAGAACCTGCGGTTTTTCAAAGACGTCATGGCGCTGGCGCGTCACAAGGAAGGGGTCACCGCATGAGCATAGAACCGATCACAGGCCGCTATCTGACCGTTGATGTCGCGGGCGCGCCCCGGCGGATTTACTTTGAAGAAGCCGGTCAGGGGCAGGCTGTTCTCTGTCTGCATACCGCTGGCGCGGACAGCCGCCAATGGCGGCATCTGATGAACGATGCAGAGGTCACCGCCACGCATCGGCTGATTGCCTTTGACATGCCCTGGCATGGAAAATCCCTGCCGCCGGAGGGGTTTGAAACCGAAGAATATCTTTTGACCACAGGGGCCTATATCGAAACCGTTCTGGCGGTGATCGACGGGCTTGGGCTTGAAAAACCGGTGCTGGCGGGCTGTTCGATGGGTGGGCGGATTGCATTGCAACTGGCGGCGCTGCATGGCGACAGGTTCAGTGGTTTCATCGCGATCGAGGCGTCGGATTTTCAATCGGCCTGGTATGACATCGACTGGTTTCACCGCCCCGACGCCCATGGTGGCGAAATGGGGGCGGCGCTGGTGTCAGCCAATATTTCGCCCTTTGCCCCCGATCAAGAGCGGTGGAACACCCTTTGGATGTTCATGCAAAGCGGCCCCGGTGTGTTTCGCGGCGATCTGAGCTTTTACACCCAGGACAAAAGCCTGATTGACCGGCTGGGCCAGATAAAGACCGACAACACCCCGGTGCATATGATCGTCGGGGCCTATGATCTGACCTGCACGCCCGAAGATGCCCGGCGCACCGCCGCCGCCATTCCCGGGGCGACACTTGCCGTCATGGACGAGCTGGGGCATTTCCCGATGAGCGAACACCCGGCGGGGTTCCGGCCCTTCTTTGTCGATGCATTGGGGCGTATGCCCGGGGCGCGGTCGCAGGCGGCCTGAGCCTTTTGGCGGATCGCTTGGGCTGTGGTCAGTCCGGTGATCCGTCCTGTGGAGTGGGGCGCATAAGGCGCGCGGCCAGTGGCGCGCCGATGATCACGATGACAACGCGCGTCAGGTGATGCGTGATCACATAGCCAAGATCCGCCCCCGCCACGATTGCCAGCACGGTCATTTCGGCCTGTCCGCCCGGCGCGAATGCCAGGAAGGCCGGCACCGGCAACCCCAGGCCCGCCATCGTGACCAGACCGGCGAACCCGGCCGCCAGCACCGCCAGCAAAAGAACATAGGCGATCCCCGCCGCCACCACCCGTGTGGCTTCGGCCCATGTGACGCCGATGAATTGCACCCCGATCCCGCAACCAATCAGGAATTGCGCCACCAGAATGGCCTCGGCCGGGGGGCGAAAGTGGATCACACCCGACAGCGACAGCGCCGCAGTGACGATCATCGGCCCAAGGATGGATGCGCCGAACAACCCGATCCTTTCGCCACCTTTCCAACCGACCAGGGCCGCAAGGGCCATGAGAACCAGTTCGTGCACCGGCAGGCTGGCCATTGGTGCGCCTATCGGGTTGCTCAGGGTTGCGCCGTATAATTGCGTCAGGATGATCGGTGCGACCGCCACGATGATCAGCACGCGGGTGGCGTGCACCAGCGACAATGCACGCGGATTGCCGCCCGCTTCGATGCCAAAAATCACCATGTCCTGCAATCCGCCGGGCATGGCGGCGTAATAGGCGGTTGGCGCGTCGAACCCCCAGACCTTTCGAAAGAAGGGCACGCCGACAAGGGCGATCATACAGATGAACACCGGGATCAAGGCGACCGAAAGCGCCATGCGCGGCAGTTCGGCCAGAACGTCCGGCGTGACCGAGGCACCAACGGCAACCCCCAGAATTGTGCGCGCCGCAATCGAAACCTGGCCGAACCCCTTTAGCGGCACATGCAGCAAGGCCCCGACAAGACAGAATGTCATCGGGCCAAACAGATAGGGCAGCGGCAGGTCCAGCCACCAGAACAATGCGGTGCCGGCCAGGGCCAGAATGACGGTTGTGCCGCGGCTGATGGCGGGGTGGTGCAGATCCTTGCGCAAACGAGTCTCCTCTGCGGCTTGACCCGTGATGCATACGCTTGTATCCACCTGTATGCAATATGGATGAACCTGAAATGCCCAACGATGACGACAGCGCCCCGCAGGGCAATGCCGCCTATATCAAGTTGCTGGATGCGCTGCGCGCGGGCCGTATCGGCCCCGGTGACCGGCTGCGCGAAACCGAGCTGGCGGAACAGTTCGGCGTGTCCCGCACCCCTGTGCGCGAGGCCATTCGCCAGCTGGAGGCCGACGGCATCGTGACACATATCCCGCGTCAGGGGGCCAGCATTCGAACCCTCGACTATGCCGAGGTCATGGATCTGTATGAAATGCGCGCGGTGCTGGAAGGCACAGCAGCAAGGCTGGCGGCGCGGGCCGCGTCGGATATCGAAATCGACGAGCTTTTTGATATGAACAATGCCTTGGCCAAGGTCGGACATGGCCCAGAGGCCTTTGTCCTGAACCGGCAATTCCATGCCGCGATTCTGGATGCGGCCAAGAACCGGTTTCTGTCACGGTCGATCAAGACACTGCAAAAGGCGCTGATGATCCTTGGCCCGACCACCCTGACCGAACCGGATCGGTTTGAAAAAGCCGCCAGGGAACACATGGACATTCTGGAGGCGATCAAGGCGCGTGATGGTCAGCGCGCCGAAAGCGCGATGCGCACCCATATCGAAACGGCGCAGCGGGTGCGGGTGCGTGCCCTGCGGGCGCGGCCGAGCTTTGACGGTGATATGCTGTAACCGGGATATGCCGGGCCGCTGGATAGAGCGATCCGCCAGACCGCTGGGTGAAGCAGGGGTTAAAACACAGGCCAAATCAAGGGCCAGATTTCGGGCCAAATTTGGGCCTGACGTCAGCGGGAAATCCTGATCCCGATCTTGCCCAGATGTGTCGTGGCCAAAAATGCCTCTTGCGCGGCGCGCAGATCACGCAGGGGGAAGGTCTCTGCGATCATGGGTTGGATTTCACCCGCTTCGATATAGCGGATCAGATCGGTGAAGACGTCCGGGGCCTGACGGGTGCTGCCGATCAGGGTCAGATCCTTCAGATAGAGCGTTCTGAGATCAAGCTCGACAATCGGGCCGGCAATGGCCCCCGAGGTCACGTAACGCCCCCGGACAACCAGCGCATTCAGCAATTCGGACCAGCGTGCCCCGCCCACAAGGTCCAGCACCACGTCAAAGGCATCTTCGGGCAGGGCAGCGTCACGGTCCAGAACGGCATCGGCCCCAAGCGCGCGCAGCGCCGCCATCTTGGCCGTGCTGGTCACAGCCGTGACATGCGCCCCCCGCCGTTTTGCCAGCTGCACCGCCGCCGAACCAACCCCGCCAGAGGCCCCGGTGATCAGCACCCGTTCGCCGCCCAGGGCCGCCCGCTGGATCATGCCCTCGGCGGTGGAGAAAGCGCAGGGAAAAGACGCAAGCTCGACATCCGTGCGGGGGCTTTTTATCTGCACCGCATGGTCGGCATCGACACAGGTGTATTCGGCGAAACCGCCGTTCAATTCCGATCCAAAGGTGACAAGCGTGTCGGGCTCCGCGCCTCTGGGGCGATGCATTGGTCGCACCAACACGCGTTGGCCCAGACGCGCGCTGTTGACGTCCGCGCCGACGGCCACAATCTCTCCGCAGCAATCCGCACCCTGAATGCGCGGAAAGCTGAGCGCCCCGGACCAGCCGCCATCACCATCCGACAGGCCGCCATATCCATCAGTGGCCGCTGTGGCGGTGTCGCCCCGCACGGATTTGGAATACCAGCCGGTGCGCGTGTTCACATCCGTATTGTTCACCGAAGAAGCGCCAACGCGGATCAGCACCTCTGCCGCGTTGGGGCGGGGAACCGGCATATCGTCGCGCCATTCCAGCTTTTCCAGCCCGCCGTGACCGGTCAGCACAACGGCGTTCATTGTTTCGGGAAGGGCCATTGCTGTTTTCTCCAGTGTAGAATGATCGCTCTACTTGCGTATGTAGAGCGCCCGTTCTACATGGTCAAGCATGACAGATACGATGGGCAAGATCTCGGCAGGACTAGAGCGCGCTTTTGCCAGCCGCGGCTTTGCCGAGCCGAGCGTTGATGACCTGCGCGACGCTGCGGGCGTCAGCCTGCGCACCTTGTACAAATACACGCCTTCGCGCGCGGAAATGGTGCTTGCGGCGCTGGAGTTTCGCCACCGCCGTTATCTTGTCCATGTGTTTGATGGGCTGCCGTCAGATCCGCAGAGGGCGCTGGACGCGATTTTTGGTCGTGTGGGGGATTGGATGGCGACCGAGACGGCGCATGGCTGTCTCTTTCATGCGGCTGTCGCGGCGGATCCGGGCAGCGCTCCGCTGCGCGGTTTGCTGGACCGTCACAAGGCAGAGGTGGCGCAACGTGCCGCGGAGGTATGCGACTTGGCGCGCGCCGAAGACGGCCAGCAAACGGATGCGGGCACGGCGTTTCTCTTGATCCTTGAGGGGTTGACCCAGACCTGGCCGCTGCGGGGCAGGGCGGCGGTCGATGCCGCCAAACAGCTGGGCCAAATGCTGCACCAATCTGCGCATTGATCGGCCATTTCCGGTTTCGCGGCCCTGCTGTTGCGGGCTCAAACGACCGTTGCCGACCAAAACGAATTGTGCCCCGGATATCCGGGGCACGCGATGGATCTTTGATCTGCTGTCCGGCTGGTGTCAGCCTGATTTCTGGTCCCGCGCGGGCAAATTAATCTGTCGCCCACGCGGGATGCGGGGCGGTCAGCCCAGCCAGGTCTGGTAATCGCTGACCAACAGATGCTTTGGATCGGTGTCTTCTTCGATTTTGGCAAAGCGGCCGATGGGATCGCGAAAGATATTGTCGGTTTCGTCGTCGTTCACGGTCGACACTTCACCAATCAGAACATCGCCGCCCTCACCCCAGAACGCATGCCAGTCACCGGGCATCAGCGTGACGCTTTCCCCCGGTGCCAATTGCAGCTTTTCACCCGGGGCATAATCGCGCTGAATACCGTCGCAGAACACGGTGCCGCCGCGATCCTCGGCAAATTTGCCCTGATCGTCCGATCCGAATAGCTCTACCACCAAAGTGGCGCCGCCGCGGTTGATGATGTCCTCGGCCTTGATCACATGGGTGTGCATCGGGCTAAGCTGATCCTGACGCGAAATCAGCAGCTTTTCGGCATAACACATGCCGCCACCGCGTTGCAGATCGGCCAGCCGCCCATTGCGCAGGGTAAACAGGAACAGGCCCATCTTGTCGAAATCGCCATCGCCGTAATCCGTGATGTCCCACCCATTGCGCGCGTCGATCACATTGCGGGCCTTGTCCTTGTTTGCCTTGAACTCTTCCGGGGTCCAATAGGCAAAAGGCGGCAGAACAAACCCGAATTGACGCATCATGTCGTCGGCGTTCTGAATAATATCATTGATACGGGAGCGTTTCATGCTGCGACCTCGTGGGTTTCAAGAATTTCAATCACCATTGCAGCAGTCCAGGTAAAATGCGCGCCACCGCAGGGTTCTGCGGTGATCGGGTCGTAATATTCGGCAAAGCCGCTTTGATGAATCAACCGAACACAGTCGGCCATGATGCGGCTGACCATATCCATTTGTCCGGCGCGTTCCAACCCGTCGGCGATCATGTAATTGACGATAAGCCAGACCGGCCCACGCCAATAGCGCAATCCGTCAAATTCGGGCGTGGTCGGATCGTGGCTGGGCACGAGATAGCCGCAGGTTTCGGCCAATGTCGCGATCCGGGCCGACAATGCGGCGGTCCTTTCGGGCGGGAGCGGCGCAAAAGCCGCCAGAATGCCGGCAATCGACGGGCTGTCGATCAGGCGGTCAATGGTGCGATCAAGGCACAGATACTGGCCGCGTGCACCACACCAGAGCGTTTCCATCGCCGCGCTGCCGCGATCTGCCATGGCCTGGGCTTGTGCGGCGATCTCTGGCTCGTCCAGTTGTTGGGCAAGTGCGGCCAGATCGGCGCAGGACCGGATCAGGATTGCGTTGAAGCCGGGATCCACCACCTGAAAGGGCGAAGCATCATGAAGCTGGTCATTGTCCCAGCCCAGCTCGCGGAAGCGCTGCACCAGCCAGATGTAGCGTTTGTATTGTTCGTCGGTCGGGCGGTGCGCCGGATTGGCATGGGTGGTGTCGCGCCGGGTAAAGGGCTGTACCCCCTCGGTCGGGACACGTTCAAACGCCTTGTCCCAGTCGACCGAATTGTCACGGCCGGATTCCCAGGGGTGAATGATGGCGACCAGCCCGGTGCCCTGGGGGTCACGGCAGCGAAAGAACCATTGATGCCAGGCATGGATGCGCGGCAGCAAGGCACGCGCGCGTTCGGTTGCCAGTGTCTTGTCGCGGGCCCGTTCGAAAATCCGTCGCGCGGCAAATCCCGTCACCGGGGGCTGGGTAATCCCGGAGGTCGGTGTGGGCTGCTGGGTGCCCCAGACCTCAGGCCCCGGAAAATACCCTTCGTCCATCTGATGAAAGATGATGTGCGGCACCATGCCGTCATCCCATTGATGTTCAAAGAGTGTGGCGATCTCGGTCCAGGCGCGGGCCTCGTCGAAATGGGCAAATCCCAGCGCGCTCAGCGCACTGTCCCAGTTCCACTGAAACGGATAAAGCCCATGCGTCGGCACAGTATAGGTGCCACGATCATTGTCGCGAAGCACCTGCTTCGCGTGTTCAATCAGTTCATTTGTCATCAAAGAGCCTCAGGCAACCGCAAGGGTTGTTTCAGGATCGAACCAGCGGACGCGGTTCGATTGCGGAGCAAGGGTGAGCACCTCGCCGGGGCGGACGGTCATGTCACTGTCCAGCACGGCGCGGAACAGCGATCCGTCGATTTCGCAGGTAACCAACAGATGCGCGCCCAGCGGTTCCACCACTTTTGCGGTGGCTTTCAGGCCCTCGGCGGCGGGCTGCATATCCTCGGGGCGGATGGCAAATTGCAGCTCTGGCTTGTCGGCGGTTGGGCCATCGAACAGCTGACCCGCCACGGTCCATTTTCCGGCGCCGGCCGGTTTGGCCCTTAGAAAGTTCATCGGCGGGTTGCCGATGAAGCTGGCCACGAATTCGGCCGAGGGATTGCGATAGACCTCGATTGGCGAGGCCGCCTGAACGATCCGGCCCTGATGCATGACGCTGATCCGGTCGGCCATGCTCATGGCTTCGACCTGATCATGGGTCACATAGATTGCCGTGGTCTTGCTTTCGGCCAAAACGCCCTTGAGCTCGGCGCGCATTTCCATCCGCAACAGCGCATCCAGGTTCGACAGCGGTTCATCCATCAGGATCACATCCGGTTCCATCGCCAAGGCGCGGGCCACGGCAACTCGCTGACGCTGGCCGCCGGACAATTCACCGGAATAGCGTTTCAACAGCTGGTCAATATGCATCAGCGATGCGGTGCGTTCGACCCGGCGCGTGACCTCGTCATTTGGCAATTTCTGCATCCGCAGACCAAAACCGATGTTTTCAAACACCGTCAGATGCGGAAACACCGCATAGTTCTGAAACACCATCGCGATTCCACGGTCTTTTGGCGACAGATGGTCAATGCGCCGCCCGCCAATCCAAACCTCGCCCGAGGTGGCGGTTTCCAACCCGGCGATGATCCGCAGCAACGTGGATTTGCCACAGCCCGACGCCCCGAGAAGCACCATGAATTCCTGATCTGCAATGGTCAGGTTGATGTCGTGTAGCGCCTGATAGGCGCCAAAGGTCTTGGCGACATTCTTGATCTGAATTTCAGCCATTTTCTGGTTCCTTTGTCTGGTCGCCGGGTGTTGATCGGGCGCCTGGCCCATCAATTCCGGTGTTCACGTGGCCGGGGTCGCGGATCATCGGTTGGCGATGCCCCACATGGCGAAGAGGTATTTGCGCACCGCAAAGATAAAGATCAGCGCAGGCACAACGAGGATGAAGCCACCGGCAAATTTGAGATGCAGCGGCGAGGTGTCGAGGTTCTGCAACAAGAAGGCCGTCAGGGTGCGGTTTTCGATGGTCAGAACCGCCGCGGCAAACACCTCGTTCCAGGAAATCACAAAGGCAAAGATCGCGCTGGCGGTGATGCCGGGCAGGATCAGCGGCAACACAACCTTCTGAAAGGCGGTGAGCCGGGTACAGCCCAGGGTCCAGGCCGCTTCTTCCAGCTCTATCGGGATGCCGGAAAACAGCGAAAAGGTGATCAGGACCGAAAACGGAATGGCCAGCGTGGTATGCACCAGCGCAAGGCCCAGCGCCGTGTCATCCAATCCGGTGCGAATGAACATCACCGCCAGCGGCAGGGCCAGCAAGGGCAAGGGAAAGGCCCGCGTCAGCAGGATCAGCAGCCGAAAGGTGCCCTTGCCGCGGAATTCGAACCGCGACAAGGCATAGCCTGCCGGCGCGCCGATAACGATTGACATGACCATCGTCATCCCCGCCACCAGAACCGAGTTCTTGAGCGCCGACAGCATCCCGGCAAATCCGGCAAAGAAGGTCAGGCTGCCCAAATCAAATTCGGGAAAGAACGGTTTGGGAAAGCTGTTGACCGTTTCCGGCGATGACAGGGTGTTGATCATCAGGAAATAGATCGGGACAATCACCCAGGCACAGAGCAGAACAACGCCCGAGACATAGAGAAACCTGCCTGCGCTGCGGGTGTTGGTCGCCGGTGTCGCGTCGGGGTCTGGTTGCGGGTCCGGCACAGATGCGGCCATCGAGGCTTGGCTCATATCGAAGCTCCTTTCGGAACGCGCAGGACGCGCAGGATGATCAGGGTAAAGCCGATCGAAATGGCAAGGATGATAAGCGCCATCGCGGCCGCAGCCCCACTGTTGAGCAGGTCAAATTGATAGGCATAGGTTTCGCCCATCAGAACCGGGAAGAGCGTGCCCCCAAGGGCGGCGACCACGGCGAAAATTTCGAATGCCAGGATCACCCGCAGCACCAGCGCGGTTTGCAAAGATGGCCGCAGCATCGGCAGGGTGATGCGCAAAAACCGTTTCCAGGGCGATGCGCCAAACACCTCGGCGGCTTCGTAATATTCCTTTGGGATCAAACCGATACCCGCCACGAGGATCACAAGCATGATCGCGGTCGCCCGCCAAATTTCGGCCAGGGCAATGGCCAGGAACACAACGCCGGGGTGTTGATAGGACAGGAAATTCACCGGCTTGTCGACCACGCCGAGCCCGTTCATCATCGTGTTGAGAAACCCCGATTGTTCAAAGATCGCCAACCATATCAGCCCAGCCGCCAGATCGGAAATGCCCAGCGGAATGGTCCAGATATAGAGCACCAGATCGCGCCCCCTTTGCATCCGCGTCACCATGGTTGCCATCAACAGCGACAGCGCCAGCTGGATCGGGACAACGGCAGCGGCCAACAGCAACGTGTTGCGCATCGAGATCGGAAATTTCCAATATGTGGTGACTTCGCGAAAGTTCTCCATGGTGAAGCCGGCCCCGGTGCTGAAGGCCTGTTTCGCTACCAGCACAAAGGGATAGAGAAAGAACACACATAGGAACAACGTGACAGGCAGAATCAGGACGTACGGCAATATCCGTGCGTTCATGGCGGCACTCCTATCTGGCGCGGGCACGCCAACAAAGGGACGAAAAAGGCGAGGAATGGGGGGGGGTGTTCGGACCGACAGGGATCAGTCCGAACAGGTCGAGGGCGGGAGGACCCTATTCGACCGGGCAGGCACCTTCGGAGGGTGCATCCGGGGCCCAGCAGGGCGCGCCGGTTTCATTCATGATCTCGATCAATGTGGTTTTCTGATCGTCCAGCACGGTGCGGATGTCCTGGCGGGCCAGAATGATCCGTTCAAACGCATCGACGAAGACACGGTTGAAATCACCGCCCTTTTCGCCAAGACCGGCGGGCAGAAGGCCCGGGTTTGCATCGGCAGAGCCGCTCATCTTGGCCACGGCAGCCCCGGCGGCCTGTACCGATGGCGGCAGATCGCCCGGCAATTCAACATCCACAACCGGGAAGAAGTTGGTCGCGCGCAGGGTCGCGATCTGGGTTTCCGGTTTCAGCATGTATTCCACCAGCGCCTTTGAGGCCTCCATGTCCGGTGTGGTGCGCGGGATTGCGATCCCGGCCAGAACCGGCATGAAGCCACGACCGGCAGGACCGGCAGGGGCCGGGAAGGCGACGAAATCGTCGGGCCGTTCATTAAAGGCCTGAGCCAGGCGAGAGGTGTGATCGAACACGATCCAGGCATCCCCCGACAGAAGCTGTTCCTGCATGAACGAGAAATTGGTCGAACCGGGGTTGGTATGTTCCCAAAGTTCGCGGAATTTTTCCCATGCGGTCACCGCTTCGTCGGAGGCAAAGGTGCGGACAACGCCATTGGTGTAAGACGGATAGAGATAGCCCTGAAAAAAGCGGTGTTTCAGACCCTTGGGGCCTGCGGGAAAGCCGAATTTCGGCTCGCCGGCCGCCTCATGGGCATTTGCGGCCCATGCAATCAGCTCGTCATAGCTGAGCGCGTCGATGTCGGCCCCTTCGGGCAAATACTGCAACGCGTCCTTGTTCGCGGCCATGATATAGCTGGCCTGCATCCAGGGCATGTATTGCATCTGATCGGTGCCGATTTTGGCCAGATCGTTAAACGTGCCGCTTGCGGACATCATGCCAAGGTCGCCGACATCCACAAGATCGTCGGGGTTCATCGCCGAGAAATTGCCATGCAGCGCGCCCAGCAGGCCGATGGAGCCGGAGTTGGCCTGAAGTTCCGCATTGAACCGGGTCAGCCAGGCGCCGACCTCGTTCGATTGATAATCAACAGCGTCGTCAAATCCGGCCAGCACCTGTTCGCGCATGGCCTGGCTTTCTTCGACCGGGTTGGCCTGGGTTGACCAGAAAAGAATATCGGCCTGTGCGGCAACGCCGGCACAGGTGATCGCAATACCGGACGCAGCGCCGGCGATTTTGTGAAATAGGGTCATGGTTCCTCCCAGAACTGAAATTCGGGGCCGACCTCCCTGTCGGCACCCGTACAAAGTTGACCAATCCCGCACTGGATGCGTTTCGGTCTGCGGGGGCAAGACAGCGGTTTGGCGCGGGGCGCGCGGTCACCGAATCTCTCACCCGATGCCTAAATATGATATAACGATATATCTTCTGTCAACGAAAATTGAGCGGGTGAACAGGGGGCTTTGGTGGGAAAAATCCAGACCGGCCTACAAGATCATTGTTTTTCGGGCCGAAATCGCGCAGATTCTGCCAAATGGTTATATCAAAGGGCGCCGGGAATTTGTCAGGCAAACCAACCCTCAGCACCGTGGCAAAAGAGGCCGGCGTTTCGATTCCGACCGTAAGCCAGGTGTTGCGCGGCACCGGGCGCATTTCGGAAAAGACCCGGCAAAAGGTGCTGCAGGCGGCCAAGAAGCTGCGCTATATCCCCGATGCCCGCGCGGCGGCGATGCGGTCCGGCGAAAACCGGGAAATCGGGTTTGTTATCAACCAGTTGATCAACCCGTTCAATGCCGAGGTCGTCAGCGGCGCGGTCGACCAGCTTGAGGCCGCGGGTTATTTGGTGTCGATCGTCGACACGCGGGATGATGCCGAACGTCAGTCCCGCCAGCTTGAGGCGTTCATCCGCCACGGGCGGGGTGGGTTGCTCTGGGTTCCGGCGATTGAAACCCCGGATGAGGCTTTTGATCTGCTGGCGGCACAGGCGATTCCAACGGTGACCTTCCTGCGGCATGTGCGGCGCGATTTCGATCATGTCGGCATCCGAAACGCCGAGGCGACGGCCACGGCCACGACCTATCTTGCGGATCTGGGGCACCGGCGCATCGCCTATCTGGGTGGTTCGCACAAAACCCCGGTGCGCCGCGAACGGGTTGCCGGATATCGTCAGGTGACCGCCGCGCGCGGGTTGGGGCCGGATCTGATCTGGAGCTGTGAAGACAACAAGCTTGCCGGGCTGGAGGCGATGCAAGCCCTGCGCCGGGATCACCCGGACATCACGGCGGTGGTGTGCAATGGGGATATGGTGGCGATTGGTGCAAGTCTGGCGTTGCTGCGCTCCGGGCAGACGCCGGGCGTCGATGTCTCGATCATCGGATTTGATGACATTCAGGATGCCGCTGTTGCAACGCCGCCCCTGACGACAATGGCGGTGTCACCCCATAAACTTGGCAGCAAGCTGGCGCAGGTTCTGCTTGACCGCATCCGCGATCCCGAGATGCCATCCACCGTGTCCGAGGTTTCGCCGGTTCTGGTGAAACGGGAAACCACCGGCGCACCGCGCAAAACCCCCTAGGAACACCAATGCTGCAGTGGGGGCGTAGACAAACGCAACCTGCGTTTGGCCCATATGATGGGTTGCCCCAAGGTGAGCCAAACGCAAGCCTGCGCCACATTGTTAAACACGACGGGTTTTGATGTCCGTTGTGGCCGGAACAAACCGGCAAGACACTTTTTAAACGGCGCAGAACTCTTTTCAGCAGCGATTTTTCGTTAGCGAAGCGTACCGATCCGGGAGTGGTTGATTTGCGA
The DNA here is from genome assembly GCF_030548265.1 of Marinovum sp. 2_MG-2023. Classification (NCBI taxonomy): domain Bacteria; kingdom Pseudomonadati; phylum Pseudomonadota; class Alphaproteobacteria; order Rhodobacterales; family Roseobacteraceae; genus Marinovum; species Marinovum sp. 2_MG-2023. Next base: position 122,324 of record NZ_JAUOSD010000010.1, read on the forward strand.
CCTGGCGGGTTGGCTTTGGGGGATCAGTTGCAACAACGGGCGGCACTGGCGGCGCAGATACAACAGGGCAATCGGTACGAAAGGCCCCACCGCACTGATGGCAGATGCCAGAAAGTAGGCTGTGACATATCCCACTCCGGTGGCCACAAAATAGCCAAAGGCGCTAAAACCAATCAGGAAAATGCAGACGAGACCATTCATCAGGGGCGCCTTTTCGGATTCTTCCAGGAATGCGTCGGTTTGGAATTCATCGGCCATGTCATAACCTCCTTGGCAAAAGCGTGGATCGCTTGAAATTCTTCCTTACGATGCCGTGCCTCTGGATGTCGGAACAGACCGCCAAAGCATGGAAATGCAATGATAAAGGTTGGTGACCTATGCGTTGGCATAGGGCGGTGTGCGGCTTCGTTGCGACAGGGACGGCGGCGGGGGGGCGGCGGGGCGGGATATGCCAAAGCATAGCGGCATAACCTTCGGGGGATCGAAACTGTCTGTCATAACCGGGGTTTCGCCGCCGTGACCGTGCAATTTTCTACGCAGGTCGTTCGCGTTACCACAGCCGGTCACGCAACCCAGTTCAAATTACCAGAGCGAGGTTGGTTCATTGATTATATCGTTGTCCAAGCGCCGAGGTGCCTGTTTGGCACTTGCTACGGCGGTTTTGACGTCTGCTTTCGCCTATGAGGCGCAGGCAGGCGATTTCGGCATTGATTGGAGCACATTTGATTGGCCCGAAGGAACGCAGGGGCCCCTGGTCAGGACCCTGCGCGACCAATACGGGTTCGAAATTGATACCACGATCGAAATCTCCGGTCTGACGCAAAGCTTCTTCGATGGCACGAGAATTCACGATACGCCGGATGATCTGGGATTTTTCGGTGGCAATGTCGAATCGCTGGTTATCGTTTCGGATGCCAGAAGGGGCGAAACGCGGCGCGGTGAAAGCAGGGTCACGGCCCGCGTCGAGGCCAGCTCTGGTGGTATTGCGGTTGCGGTCGACAACCTCGAGATCGACATTCTCGATATTGATTCAACGGATAACAACAATTCCGGCGACCGCTGCGACTTTGTCACCGCGTTTGGGGACAACGGAAATCCGACCATGACCACCATTGGCAGCTCGCCAACGGTGGTGGTCGGCCCCGGTGCCGGTTCTGGCAGCACCGGCCCATTGCTGGCAAACGAAGCGCAATGTCTTTTCATTGACTCGCCTTTTGTGACGTCGCCGACCTCGAACAACAACAACAACGGCACGGTTCGGGCAATCTATCCCGACAACACATCGGCCATCGAAATCTGGTACGATGAAAGCATCGGCGAGGTGCGCGATTATCCGTCGTCGACCTCAAACAACCCTGGTGCGCGCGGGATCGGCCTGTTTGGCGAGGTGGTGTTTACCACCGATCAAAGCATAACACTTGCCCGCAATACAACACCGCCGACGGCGCTTCAGGGCGAGTCGATCACATTCGTTTATACGGTCACCAACAATGGTGAACTGCCGTTCAACACCGGCCAGGATGTGGTGATCGAAGACGATCTGGTTGGCACGGTCACCTGTCCGTCAATCGACGCGCCGCTGGCGCCGGGGGGCACGGTCACCTGTACTGCCAGCTATACCGTCACCGCCGCCGATGTCCTGACCGGCGCCATCGACAGCACCGCCACTGCCGGCGTGGGCAGCATTGGCCAGCCCTTTGTGTCCCGGCTGCAATCGAACCCGGAAAACGCCAGCATTGTCACCAACGTCCTGAGCAACAACACCGGTCCCCAGACCTGTACGCCGCAATCGGTCTTTTCCCAACCCCGGACACAATTGGCCGGATCGGGCAGCGCGGGCGCACTGACGACCTCGGATATCTTTGTGTTTGATAATGTCACCAATGATATCAACGGCAACGATGTGGATGTGGTGTTTCAGCTGACTTCGATCAATGACGCGATCAACGTCAATGTCGGAACCTCGCTTGAGGCGCGGATGGTGCCGGTGGATGATGGCTTTTTGAATTACCGCCTGCGGTTGGTTCAGGACGGTTCGGCCACGGCAGCCAATCCAAACGGTATTGCGGTCGAACAAAGCCGCATCAATGGCGTGATCATCCAACAGACGGACGTGGACAGCCGCGGCACCAATGATGACAGTTCGGATGTGGTTGGCCCATTGCTGGCGCCGGATGCGATTTCGCATTTCAACACGGCGCCCCTGGCGGGGTTCCCATCAAGCGGCCAGGCCATTTCCATGGACCCGGCCAAGACGGGCGACCCCACCAATTGGCTGGACGAACCCAACGAATCCAACTTCGACAACTACGCCACCTATGAATACAACACCTTTGTCGAGGCCGAGTTCATTCACGGCTATACCGGCAGCTCGACCAATTCGGCATCGCGCGGGTCTTCGATTCTGTTGTGTGCGGTCACCAATGTCTCGCCCAGCGTGGTGGCACAGGATGACGATTACACCGCTTCGCCGCTGAACACCCTTTTGGGGGGCACGGCGGGGGAAGTGTTGTCAAACGACACGATCAACGGATTGCCCGCAACCTTTCCGACCGCCACAATCGAAGTGCTGACGCCCGCGATTTCCCAAACCGCAGGCGACCCCGTGCCGGTGTTGGAAACCGCAGGGGCCGACGCAGGACGGGTGATTGTGCCGCCAAATGTGCCGGCCGGTGTCTATGAAATCGAATATGAGCTCTGCGATTCCGTCGATCCGACCCAATGCGACCGGGCCAAGGTCCGGGTGGCGGTGTTTGACGGGCTGGGCGTCGACTTTGGCGATGCGCCGGTCACCTATCTGCCCGCGTCGCATGGTGTGGCGCTTGGGACATCGTTGTATCTGGGGGCGATTCCGCCCGATATCGAGGCGATCAGCCAATCTGACGCCACCGCCACGGCGGATGACCTTCTTGGCACTGATGACGAAGATGCGGTGATCTTTCCGGTGCTGACCCAGGGTGTGATCAGTACGGTTGACGTGCCTGTTGTGGGTGCCGGGTATCTTCAGGCCTGGCTCGATTTCAACGGTGACGGGCTGTTCGAGGATACCTTGGATGAACGCATTGCATCGGATTTTCAGGATGACGGCACCGGCGCGGATAATGTCGCCGGGGATGGCGTGATCCAGATTGACGTGGCTGTGCCATCGGACGCCACCACATCGACCACCTATGCCCGGTTTCGGTATTCCAGCCTGATTGGCACGCCGGTCGCCGGTTTCGCCATCGACGGCGAGGTCGAGGATTATTCGTTGATCATCGCGGCGGCGGACCTGGTCGACCGGGGCGACGCCCCGGCCAGCTATGGCGACCCGCGCCATGTCGTGGTGCCCTCAATCTATCTTGGCTCGGGCCTGCCCGATACGGAAACCGATCCGCAAAACAGCGTGCTGGCCGATGCCGATGACCTTGCCGGGTTTGACGACGAGGACAGCATCGCAACCTTTCCCGTACTGGAGGCCGGAACCACCGTGCCGCTGACGGTTCAAACCCACGAAACGCTTAGTCTGCAACTGCCGCTGGGGATTCCTGTTGTGTCCGGTATCACCAACCTTCAGGTCTGGATCGACTGGGACCAAAGCGGCACATTCGAGCCGTCCGAACAGGTGGCCACCGATTACCGCGATGGCGGGGTTGGTGACACCGACGGCAGTTTCAACAACCAGATCAGCCTGGACATCGCCGTGCCGACCACAATCACCAGCGGGTTCACCTATGCCCGCGTGCGGTGGTCGACCTCAAGCGCGCTGACCTCTGACCCGTTTGATGGTTTGAACTTTGACGGCGAGGTCGAGGATTATCGCGTGACCCTGTCGAACCCCAGCGGCCCGCTGCAATGTTCCGACACGTTTTACATGATCGCAACGGAAACATCTTCGAACGTGCCGACCCTGTCCGAATTGCTGATCACTGAATCCGGCGGAACCTATACCCTGTCGCAAGATCTGCTGCCGCCTGACTACACCGGCAATTATCTTGTCACCGGTTGGGGCTTTAACGAGCTGGACGGCTATATCTATGGGGTGCGGCAAAGCCCGCGCAGTCTTATGCGGATCAATGCCGGCGGTCAGGTGCGCGAGGTCGCGGACCTGTCTTCCCTGGGCCTCGAAAGCCCCGATGCCAGCTCTGACATCCTGCCAAACGGGGTCATGGTCTATATGGTCGGGGGCAATTTCGGGCGCTATCAGCTGCTTGATATCTCGGACCCGTCAAACCCGGTGAACCTGGGGGTTTTGGAGACCGGCCAGAACACCATCTATGGCCGCGACATCGCCTATAATCCGCGCGACGGGCTGATGTATTTCATCGACCCCAACCGGGACGTCTATACCTTTGATCCGCTGGGCGGAACGCCCGGATCGACGTCGATCAACCTGGTGGGCAATGTGCCTTTGCCTGCGGGCATCTTCTCGATCGATTCAGATTCGGTGTGGTTTGATGGCTCGGGCTTTCTCTATGCCTTTGACAACCAATCGCGGCAGGTCTTTGCCGTCGAAGTCGGCGAAGAAGGCAACCGCCCGGCCAGCTTCTCTTTCATCGAGGTGGAGGGCCCGGTTTCGGATCTGACCTATCAGGGCAACGATGGGGCCTCTTGTCGGGCGCCGGGGCCGTTTGTCTCGACCGTCTTTGTCGAAGGGTCGATTGCCGGCACGCTCTATGAGGACAACAACGACAATGGCACGCGTGACACAGGCGAACCCACCCTTCCGGCGGGGATCACTGTGCAGCTTTATGATGACAACGGCACGCCCGCCGACATCTCGGACGACATCTTTTCCGGCAGTGCCGAAACCGCTGCGGATGGATCATATGTCTTTGCCCAGGTGGATGCGACGCGGACCTGGCGGATCGAGGTCGATCAGGCCGATCCCGATATTCCCGCAGGTCATGTCGTTTCGACCACGAACCCGATCACCGGGGTCACAGTCACCCAAGGGGTCGAAACCAGCGATCAGGACTTTGGCTTTCGCGTAGGCACGCCCCAGGCCGATCTGTCCCTGACCAAAGCGGCCTTTGACAGCAGCGGTACGCCCATCGGGCTGGCCATGGTTGGGAGCGATGTCGACTTTGTGCTGCGCGTGACCAATGATGGCCCCGCTCCGGCGACGGGTGTGCAGGTCCGCGATCTGATCCCCAGCGGTTTCACCTATGTCTCTGATGATGCTGCCGCCCAGGGCGACAGCTATGACAGCGGCACTGGTGTCTGGGTGGTGGGTGACGTGGCCAATGGCGCGACCGAAACGCTGACCATTCGTGTCACCATGAGCGCCGCCGGCGATCACACCAATGCCGCCGAAATCATCGCCTCGGATCAGGCCGATCCCGACAGCGACCCCGCCACTGGCGCGCTGACCGATGATCTGGGCGACGGGGTGGCCGATGACGACGAGGCCAGCGCCACCGTGGTGCTTGACGGCACCGGCGCGACGCTTTCGGGTGTGGTGTTCCTTGACCATGGCGGCGTTGGCGGCACCGGCACGGCCTATGACGGGGTGCAGGACGCAAATGAACCCGGCACCGGCGCGGCAAAGATCGAGATCTTTGACAGCACCGGCACGCTGGTCGGCAGCCCGGTTGTGGCCGCTGATGGGGCGTGGTCGCTGACCCTGCCAGAAGGTTTCAGCGATCAGGTCACTGTGACCGTGACCCCATCGACAGGCTATTGGGTGGTGTCGGAAGATCCGCGCAGCCCCCCGGGTCTTGTCAATGCGGATCCGCTGGACGGCAGCTATAGCTTCCAGCCGGGGCAGGGCGCCGATTATACCGATCTGCGCTTCGGTTTGATCAAAGGCGCGCGGCTGAGCGAAAGCCAACAGGCGGCCACCCGTGCCGGCCAGGTTGTCGCGCTGCGCCACGATTATATTGCGGATGCCCAGGGGACGGTGCAATTCTCGACAGCGGTGATCGGGCAGACCGCGCCGGGGCTGTTTGCGGTGGCGTTGTTTTATGACACCGCCTGTGATGGCACCCCGGTGACAGCGGTAAGCGGGCCGGTTGCCGTGACAGCGGGCATGCGCATCTGTCTTGTGGCGCGGGTCACGGCCTCGGCCGCGGCGGCGCCGGGATCCTCCATCGCCTTTGATCTGGTGGCGGATACGAGTTACGGGGTCACCGGTCTGACGGAACAGCTTCGCAACTCCGATGTGGTGCGTGTCGAAGGATCGGATGGGCGTCTGCAACTGCGCAAGACCGTGCGCAACATCACCCAAGGCACGCCCGAAGGCGTCAGCAACGGGGCCACTCTGGGCGATGTGCTGGAATACCGCATCTATCTGGAAAACCCCGGCAATCTTCCCGCAGCCGAGATCGTGATCCATGATCGTACGCCGCCCTATACATCGCTGGCCGGGGCCGTTCCCAGCCCGGTGAATGTGGGTGCGGATGTGGTGTGCACGCTGGCGGAACCAGCCAGCAACACCGCCGGCTATGCGGGGTCGTTGCGCTGGGAATGTACCGGCACCCATGCGCCGGGCGCGACAGGCTCGGTGGCCTTTCAGGTGGCGATCTCGCCCTGAGGGCGGCCACCTGACCCACGACAGATTGAGCAAGGCCGCCCTTCCACGGGCGGCCTTATGCGTTTTGAGCGGTCAGGGGTGTGGTTTTCAGATTGTGTTTACAAGACATGATATTCGTCTGACAAGTTGCCGCAAGAGATACATGGAGAACTTCGGAATGCGCGACACCCCCAAAAAACCCGCTGATACATTGCGCAGCGCCCGCTGGCTTAACCGTGATGATTTGCGGTCCTTTGGGCATCGGTCGCGGCTGCTTCAAATGGGGCTGGATCAGGAGGATTGGCAGGACAAGCCGATTATCGGCATTTTGAACACCTGGTCACAGATGAACCCATGCCATATGCATTTTCGCGACCGGGCCGATGATGTTCGCAAGGGCGTGTTGCAGGCCGGTGGCTTACCTGTTGAAATCCCTACGATTTCCGTTGACGAGACATTTACCAAACCCACCTCGATGCTGTATCGCAACCTTCTGGCGATGGAGGTGGAAGAGACAATCCGCTCGCATCCTCTGGACGGTGTTGTCCTTATGGGCGGATGTGACAAATCCACCCCCGGGCTTGTCATGGGGGCCCTGACGGCGGGTATTCCGATGATTTTCCTGCCAGCCGGGCCGATGTTGCGCGGGCATCATGCGGGCAAGGTTCTTGGGTCCGGGTCGGATGCCTGGAAGTTTTGGGATGACCGTCGCGCCGGTAAGGTCAGTGAAAAGGAATGGGCCGGTGTCGAAGGCGGGATCGCCCGGTCGTACGGGCATTGCATGACCATGGGAACGGCGTCGACCATGACGGCGATTGTGGATGCGATGGGCCTTTGCCTGCCGGGCGCATCGTCAATTCCTGCAGCAGATTCAGGGCACAAGCGGATGTCGACCCAAACAGGTCGCATGATCACCGAAATGGTGTGGTCCGACACCACGCCTGCCGCGGTTCTGGATGATTCCTCTATCCGCAACGCGATTATCGTCGCGATGGCGATGGGATGTTCGACCAATGCGGTGGTGCATGTGTTGGCCATGGCGCATCGTGCGGGGATCGCGCTTTCGCTTGATGATTTCGACCGTCTGGGCCGCGAGATTCCGGTAATTGCAAATGTGCGCCCATCGGGCAAAGGCTATCTGATGGAGGATTTCTATTATGCCGGCGGGTTGCCCGGGCTGATGTCGCGGCTGACAAGCAAGCTGGATCTTGAGGCGAAAACCGTTACTGGTCAATCACTTGGCGATACTCTGCAAGAGGCCCGGGTGTACAACGACGATGTGATCCGCACGGTGGATACCGCCGTCTATCCCGAAGGTTCAATCGCGGTGGTGCGGGGCAATCTTGCCCCGGACGGTGCCGTGATCAAACCCGCGGCCTGTGATCCGAAATTTTACAAGCACACCGGGCCGGCGCTGGTGTTTGACTCCTATCCCGAGATGAAGGCGGCGGTGGAAGACGACGATCTGGATGTGACGCCGGATCATGTCATGATTTTGCGCAATGCCGGGCCATTGGGCGGGCCGGGCTTTCCTGAATGGGGAATGCTGCCGATTCCCAACAAACTTGTAAAACAGGGACACCGCGACATGTTGCGGATTTCCGATGCGCGCATGTCGGGCACGTCTTATGGCGCATGTATTCTGCATGTTGCGCCGGAATCCTTTGTGGGCGGGCCTTTGGCCTTGGTCCAGACCGGCGATATGATCCATTTTGACATGGAAAACCGCCAACTTGACCTGATGATAAGTGCCGAGGAAATGGCCCGGCGCAAGGCCGAATGGCAGCCCCCTGCGCCGAATTTTCAGCGCGGATATGGCTGGATGTTCGCCCAACATGTCAATCAGGCGAACGAAGGCTGTGATTTCGATTTCCTGTCACGAGATTTTGGGGCCGCTGCGGGCGAACCCGACATCTATTGACGGCGCGGGCATTTACAACGCCCGTATGGTTGCAAAATATATACTGAAAAGCGCGACAGGGGCGGTGTTTGGCCCCTGTCGCGTTGTCATTTAGCGGCGGGGTTTGACCCGCTCTGCAAGGGCGCTGGTCGCCTGGGCCAATAATCCGGTATCTGTGCCACAGGCAACGAATGTGAATCCTTCCCCGATCAATTTGGCGGCAAAATCGGGATCGGTGACCAATGTGCCGACCGGAATACCTTTTTCCATCAATGCTTTGGCGACGGGCAAGATTTCGGCCCAGACCGCATCGTCCAGCGGTCGCCCCAAAAGGCCCATATCGGCGGCGATGTCAGCGGGTCCGAAAAAGATACCATCCACCCCGTCCACCGCAGCGATTTCCAGCGCCTTTCCAAGCGCCTCGCGGGTTTCAAGTTGTAAAAGAACCGCCGTTTCCGTTTCGACCCGCGCGGCATAATCCTCGACGCGCCCGAATTTGTTCGCGCGGGTCGAACCTGACACGCCCCTGATGCCATGCGGGGGATAGCGGGTGGCGGCGACGGCGCTTTTGGCTTCTTCGACGGATTGCACCATGGGAAACAACAGGCCCTGAACCCCCAGATCCAGAAGACGTTTCACCGCCACCGGGTCATTGGCTTCTGGCCGGACCAGCGCGACCGTGGGGCTGGAGGCAAAAACGTGTAACTGGCTCATAACGCTAAGATAATCATTTGCGGAATGTTCCATGTCTATCAATGCCCAGTCGAAGCCGGCCCAAGCGGAAATCTCTGCCGCGACGGGGCTGCACATTGAAATCCACAGGCCGCATTGTGCGTTTCCCGCGGCAATACCGTGGACGAACTGGTTCTTGACCAATTTCATGAAATCCTCGCTTTGATGTTGTGAATACAGGTCGGGCGGACCGGCTATTGCGTGCCGCTGGCCCCGAAAACCCGCTCGATCCCCTTTTGCAGGGCGACGGACATGGTATTGCGCGCCTTTTCGGGATCGCGCGCGGCAATTGCTTCGTAAATTTGTACGTGTTCCTGCACGGAATCCGCACGGTGGCGGGCCGCCGACATGGACGAGAGCGATCGGATCAGGTTGATGCTGAAAAGCACCTGCGGTTTCATCGCTTCGATTGTGATCACAAAGAAACGATTGCCCGTGGCCTGCGCGATGGCCAGATGAAAGGCGAAATCTTCTTCCAGCCCTTCCTGCATGCCCACTTTGGCGGCCTTCAGGTTTTGCAGGGTGCGGTGAAGCTCTGCAAAGCTGCTTTCCGTGCCGTGCATTGCGGCCTGTGCGGCGGCCTCACACTCAATCCCGCGGCGAAAATCCATACATTTTCGCACGTCTTGAATATCTTTGAGCGGCCCAAAGGATATAGAGCCGGTCGCCCGTCTGGACACAAAAGACCCCGATCCCTGCCGGGATTCGACCAGCCCCTCGTTGCGCAAACGGCTGAGCGCCTGGCGCAAAACGGGGCGCGACACCTTGTATTCCAGGGCAAGGTCATTTTCGCTGGGCAGGCGGGAATTTTCGGCAAATGCACCTGTGGTGATCAGCTCGTGCAGGGCCTCATAGACCGTATCGCTAAGAGATCCGCGGTTTGCTGTCATACCCTGTGCGCCCATCTGTTGCCTACACCTGTTGCGATGCGCGGCAGTGTCCAGCCGGAGGTTTGCCCGCGTCCATCGAAAAATACAGGTTTTTCCATATTCTTACAAGTCTTGATCCCGGTTCAGGTAAAAATTTCATGATCCACAACGATGAACTCGCCTTAAACCGCCATAATGTCATGGATTTGGGTGATTTTCGTCGCGATACGCGCAAACTCAGCTTTCTGCCGCTCTAGGCAATAGGGCGCGTCAGGTTGAAGAATTTTTACATGTTGATTTATTTGTATAAGCAAACTACAAGGTTGTTAGTTTACTTGAAAACTATTGGGAGGAATAGAATGCGATCCACATTTACCGCCGCATTGGCAGCCGCAGTTGTCGGTCTTGGCGCGCAGGCGCAGGCCGAATACCCCGAAAAGCCGGTGAAGATCATCATTCCGTTTGGGGTTGGTGGATCGACAACCGCAATTGTGCGGTCGCTGGCCGAATACCTTGAGTCCGCCTTGGGCGAAGATGTTGTCATTACCAATGTGAACGGCGCCGGCGGTTCCGTTGGCCTGATCCAGGCGATGAAGGCCAAGCCCGATGGGTATACAATCGGCATGTATGCCGACAATCTGCCGGTTGCGATGGCGCTGGGGCAAAGCCGGCCACAGATCGGCGATTACGTGCCCGCCTGCATGATTGCCAAGCTTGTGCTGGGCCTTGCCGTGCGCGGCGATGGCGGCGATCTTGAAACATTGGGCGCGCTGAACGCGCAGGCCAGCGACAGCCCCGGCGACGTCGGAATGGCGATCGGGCTTGGGACATTGGCGCAATTTGCCGGACAGGCCTATATCAACGAATCCGGTGCCGACCTTCGACTTGTCAACGTCGGGGACGGCGCGGCCAAGCTTGCGTCGGTCATCGGTGGGCACGTGCCGGCAACCATCGCGCCGGTTGCCGGGCTTATGGGGGCGCATCGCGGCAATCAGGTCAAGATCGTCGCAGTCATGCATGATGAACGTTTGGATTTTCTGCCCGATGTGCCAACGGTCGGCGAAGAGATCGGCACCGATGTGGCAATGGCCAACTCCCTGGCTTTCGTCGTGCCGCCCGAAACGCCGGAAAGCGTCATTGACACCTTCTGCTCGGCTGTGAAGGAAGCGGGCGAAGACCCTGAATTTGCCAAGAAAATGTATTCTCTCGGTGTCACTTGGTCCTACCGCGAAGCGGATGGATTGACGGATTACATCCGCGAAACAGAAGCTGCGATGTCCGACATCGGTGCCTCGTTGAAAGAGAAATAAATCGCTGGCCGCCTTCTTTGGCTGCCCCTTCGGGTGGCCTTTGGGGCGGTCAGATCCTTGTGACGCGCCGGGTTTTCGGGAACATGTGAATATGAGCAACTACGATCGTTGGGTGGGCCTGGTTGGCATTGCCTTTTCCTTGGGATTGATCTTTTCCTCATTCGGTATCGAGACACCGGAATGGGGCGATGTGGTGGGGCCGACATTTTGGCCCCGGCTGTTGTGCGCGGGGTTGCTGGCGGTCTCGGTATTTCTGGTCATCAAACCGGATCCAGACGGCGCATCCGCCGGGGCGATCGGGTTTCGCCATTTCTTCGCGTTTGGCGCGGCCGCGCTTTATGTCCTGGCTCTGCCCATACTTGGATTTCTGATCGTGACGCCGGTGTTCATTGCATTCGGCTATCTGGCCGTTGGCGCAAACACCTCGCGGCGGCGGATCGGTGAGGCCCTTTTTGCCGCGGCGGCGGGCACGGCGGCCATCTACCTTGTCTTTCAGGTTCTCCTGGAAACCCAATTGCCCAGCGGGCAGCTTTTTTAGCCTTCGGAGACCATGAGATGCCAGGAGATTCTGCTATTTTAGAGGCGCTTGCGCTTGTCACCTCGCCCATGATGTTGCTTGTGATCGGGCTAAGCGTTGTGGGGGGGATCGTTGTCGGCGCCATTCCGGGGCTGACGGCCACGATGGCGCTGGCCCTGTTGATCCCGGTGTCCTATTCGCTGCCGCCGGATCAGGGGATTGCGATGATGGTCGCGGTCTATGTCGGCGGCATTTCGGCGGGGGCGTTGACCGCGATCCTTATTCGCATGCCGGGCACGCCGGCGGCGGTTGCGACGGTGGCCGATGGGTTCCCGATGGCGCAACAGGGCCGCGCCGGTCAGGCCATCGGCAATGCGGTTGTCGCATCCTTTGCCGGTACGGTGATCAGTGGCGTCTGTCTGGTGCTGTTTGCGCCGACACTGGCCGATTTTGCGGTAAAGTTCTTTTTCTCCGAAATTGTGGCGGTCGCGATTTTTGGTCTGACCGCCGTGATTGCCGTATCGGGCAAGACGCTGTCGCGGGGGCTGTTCACCGCGCTGCTGGGGATGTTGATCGCGACATTCGGCGTGTCGACCGTTGACGGCATATCCCGATTTGATTTCGGCAACACCAACCTGCAAAGCGGTATCGGCCTGATGCCGATGCTGATCGGCATGTTCGCGGTGTCCCAACTGATGAAAACCACCTCTGACAGCCAACGCCCGTCACAGGCACATTTGGACTCCGGGCCGATCTATCCGCCGCTTGGCGACATTGTCGGAAACACCACCAATTACATCCGCTCCAGCCTGATTGGCACGATCATCGGGGTCATTCCCAGCCTGGGCAGCGGGGTCGCTGGTCTTGTGTCTTATGCGCAGGCGCGCAATGCCTCTAAAACGCCAGAGAAGTTTGGCACCGGCCATGTGCCCGGCATTATCGCATCAGAGGCCGCCAACAATGCCGCCATTGGCGGGGCGCTGATCATCGCGCTGACCTTGGGCATTCCGGGCGATCCACCGACGGCCATTCTGTTGGGCGCGCTGATGATCCACGGGGTCGACACGGGGCCGATGCTGTTCGAAAACAACTCGGGTCTGGTGTATTCGATCTACTTCTCGCTGTTTGCCAGCAGCGTGCTGATGATGATCTTTCTCCTGGCCTTTGGCCGCTATATTGCCAAGGTGACGCGGATTCCGAACCGCATTCTGTCACCAATCATCTTTGCGCTCTGTGTGGCCGGTGTCTTTTCCGGCAACAATCTGACCTTTGACCTTGGTGTAATGCTGGTGTTCGGGCTTGTCGGGTTTCTGCTGGATCGCGGGGGGTTTCCGTTGGCGCCTTTCATCATCGGTTTTCTTCTGGGGCCGCTGATCGAAGACAATTACCGGCGCTTGATGTCGTTTGGCGGGCTGGAAGATTTCGTTACGCGCCCGATCTCGGCCATCTTTCTGGCGCTGGCCATTGCGTCGCTGTTGTATTCCTTCTGGAAGCGCAAGTCGCAGGCCGCGGTCCGTGCCTAGCCACCCCATGCGCCGTACCTTCACCCACGTTTCCTTCGACTGAGGTTCCCCATGCAAAAGAGTGACATTATGCCGGAGCCCGCCGCCCAACCCCGGTCCGACACCCCCAAGGATCAAAACATCGGGCTGATTGGTGTCGGCATCATGGGGCGCGGCATTGCCAGAAATCTGGCGCAGGCGGGGTTCACGGTGCACGCGCTGGACACACAGCCACAGGCGGTGGCCGATCTGGCACCCTATGGTGTGAAACCGGCGGCCGATCTGTCCCGTCTGGTGGCGGATTGCCGGACTGTCATCACATGCCTGCCGACGCAAACGGCGGTGGAGCAGGTCTATCTGGGGGACGAGGGGCTGTTGTCGCTGGCTGATATCCCTACGGATTTCATTGATTGTTCGTCCACCGATCCCGCCCTGGCCCGCACCATCGGTGGCCGCGCATCGGCCGCCGGGCATCAGCTTATGGATGCGCCGATGTTGTTGGGGGGCAAGGCCGCGTGGGAGGGGACCGTGACGCTGATCGTCGGCGGCCCGGCCGAGGTCATCGCCCGCTGCACCCCGGTTTTGGCGGCCTTTTCGGCCAAGCAGATCCATGCAGGCGGGCTGGGGTCCGCCCATGAAATCAAGGCGATCAACAACGCCGTCACATTGGCCAACCACACCATACTGTCAGAGGCGTTTTCGGTGGCGATGTCGTCGGGTATTGATCTGAAAACGCTGGTCGAGGTGATGCAAAGCAGCATGGCCAATTCAAGCAAGCTGCACGATCTGAGCGCGCGTGTGCTGAACGACAATTATGAAAAAACCATCTCTTTTGTCACCGCCAGCAAGGATGCCGCCAATTTTGTCCGCATCGCAGAGCGTCTTGGTGCGCGGGCGGATGTGTCAAAAGCGGTTTTGGGCAGCCTGACCGATATGGGCAGGGCCGGCGATCCGACCGACACGATCACCCGCATGCCAGAGCGGTTGATGTCCTGTCGTGCGGACCCGGTCAAAGATGGCTGATTGCGCCATGCCACCACCAAACCCGACCCGGATGCCCGCGACCTGCCCGAAAATGGAACCAACGCCATGAAAAATTTTCTGTTTCTTCTGTCCGATGAACATAACGCCAGTATCACCGGCTGTTACGGGCATCCGATTGTCCAGACGCCAAACCTTGATCGGTTGGCCGCGGGGGGCACCCGGTTTCAATCCGCCTATTGCAACAGCCCGATTTGCGTGCCGTCGCGCACCGCGCTGGCGACCGGGATGCACCCGCATCAGACGCGGTCATGGGACAATGCGACGCCTTACACCGGCGCGCAGCAAAGCTGGCATCACGTCATGCGCGACAATGGCGTCGATGTTGCCTCGATCGGCAAACTGCATTTTCGCGGCGGCGACGACTATGGTTTTACCGAGGAGCTGTTGCCGCTGCACGTCGTCGACGGCAAGGGCGATCTGAAGGCGATTGTCGCCAGACAGAGCACCAACAGCCGCAAGGACACCTCGAAACTGGCGGCCGATGCCGGACCGGGCGAAAGCAGCTATCAGGCCTATGATCGCGCGATTGCCGCACAGGCGCGAGAGTGGATAGAGGCGCGTGCCGCCCGTGGCGATGACCGCCCCTTTACGCTTTTCGTCAGTTTCGTCATGCCGCATTTTCCGCTGATCGCACCGCAGGAATATTACGACCTCTATGCCGGGTATTCGCTGGAGGAACTGTCGCAAGGTCTGTGTGCCGCGCCGTCGGATCATCCGACCATGGTCCAGATCCGCACCTTCATGGATTATGACCGGCATTTCGACGATGAATCCCGGGCCCGGGCCCTGCGCGCCTATTTCGGCATGGTCACGATGCTGGACGCCCTGATCGGTACGGTTCTGAAAACGCTGGAGGATAGCCCCTTTGCCAAGAACACCGGCATCCTCTACAGCTCTGATCATGGGGACAATCTTGGCAATCACGGCCATTGGGGCAAGTCGGTGATGTATGACGATTCCGCCGCTGTGCCCATGATCCTGGCGGGGCCGGGGGTGCCGCAAAACCATGTGGCGCAAACGCCTGTGTCCTTGATTGATGTGGCCCCCACCGCGTTGCGGGCTGTCGGGCTGGAAACGCAGGCCGCGACCTATCAGGGGCAGTCGCTGTTCGAGATTGCCCGCCATGCGCTGCCGGACCGTGCGGTCCTGGTGCAATACCATGCGGCGGGGGCCCCGACGGGGGTGTTCATGATCCGCAAGGGGGATTGGAAATATGTCTATTTCTCAGGCGCGGCGGCGCAATTGTTCAACCTGGCCGATGACCGGGACGAGGTGCACGACAGGGCAAGTGACCCGGAATGTGCCGCGATCCTTGCGGAACTGGAGGGCGAGTTGCGGGCGATCTGTGATCCTGATGCGGTGACACGACAGGCGTTTGCGGACCAACAGGCGGTGATCGACCTGAACGGCGGGCCCGATGCGATTTACAAGACCCGCGACATTCCGTTCACGCCCGCACCGGTCTGAGGGGGCTTGGGCGACTGGATCAAGGAGAGGCCACAATGCACGACGCCGTAAAACATGTGAAAACAGCCGACGGGGACATGCCGGTCGAGGTCTTTACCCCGACCGAGACAGGCACCTGTCCCGGAATCATTTTCTTTATGGATATCTTTGGGTTCCGCGACGAGCTTCGACAGATGTGTCGCCGGTATGCGGCGGCGGGGTATGCGGTGTTTCTGCCCGGTTTGTTCTATCGTCAGGGCAACCCGTGCTTTCAGCCCACCATCCAGCCGGGGGATGGCGCACCGGCCGACGCGGCGGCCCTGAACGACGCTCTGACCACAGAGATGACCGCCGCCGACACCGCCAGTTTGATCCAACAGGTCACCCAGCTGACGAAGGTGCAGGTGCCGGCCTTTGGCACCGTGGGATATTGCATGGGCGGACGGCACGCGATTGCCAGTGCAGCGCATAACAAGCGCGATGTGCGCGCCGCTGCATCGCTGCATGGCGGTCGGCTGATCAACGCGACGCCGCATTCGATGGAAAAGCTGATCGGCGAGGTCGAGGCAGAGCTGTTCTTTGGATTTGCCAAGGACGATCCGACCTGTCCGCCCGCGCATCAGGCCAGCATAGAACAGACCCTGGCCGCGTCATCAACGCCGGGCCGGGTTGAATATTTTGACGCGGCGCACGGCTGGACCTTTCCAGAGCGGTACTGCTTTGACGCAGCCGCCGCAGAGCGCAGTTGGGACTGCGTGCTGGAACTGTTCGGCCGGCGCCTATAGGCCCGGCCTGTTTCTGTTCCAAATCAGCGGTTTGGGCGCAGTTTGGGCACAGTTTGGGCGCGGGGCAGGAGATTGCCGCGCCCAAACTGTCAGCGAATGCGGTTTTCTGATTTGCGATCAAACAGCATGACCCGCGAGGCGGGGAATTTGATGCCGACGCGAATGCCCTCTTGCGACCGGTCGTCGCCGTGTTCTTCGACGACGATCTTTTCGCCAGTCGCCGAAACCAGATAGGCATAGGACGTGCCGCCAAGCGCCTCGGTCAGGTCGACATCGTGGGTGTCGCCCGCTGGATCAACCTCGATATGTTCGGGGCGAATGCCCAGGGTGACTTCGGTGCCTTCGGGCGGCAATGTCACCGGCACATCAAAGCTGTTGCCCAAACCCGGAACATGCACGCGACCGCCCTGCACCACACCGTCAAGGAAATTCATCGCGGGCGAACCGATAAAGCCAGCGACGAATTTATTGTCGGGGTCGCGGTAAAGTTCAAGCGGCGCGCCGACCTGTTCGATATGGCCCTTGCGCAGCACCACGATCTTGTCAGCGAGGGTCATCGCCTCGACCTGATCATGGGTGACATAGATCATTGTGGCGCCGATTTCCTTGTGCAGACGCGCAATTTCGACGCGCATTTCAACCCGCAACTCGGCATCAAGGTTGGACAGGGGCTCGTCGAACAGGAACACCTCTGGCCCGCGCACAATGGCACGGCCAATCGAAACACGCTGACGCTGGCCGCCGGACAGGGCCGCAGGCTTGCGGTTGAGGTATTCTTCAAGCTTCAGAATGCGGGTGGCTTCGGCGACCTTTTCCTCGATCTCGGCCTTGGGGTGGCCGTTCATTTTCAGACCGAACCCCATGTTGTCCTTGACCGTCATATGCGGATAAAGCGCATAGGTCTGGAACACCATTGCCACGCCGCGCTCTGCCGGGTCCATGGTTGTCACATCGCGCGGGCCGATGGTCATCTTGCCCTCGGTGGTTTCCTCAAGCCCGGCAACCATCCGCAAAAGCGTGGACTTGCCACAGCCCGAAGGTCCGACAAAAACACAGAATTCGCCGTGCTCAATCTCCAGGTCGACCCCGTGGATCACCTGAACATCTCCATAGCGTTTAATGACGTTTTGAAGCGTTACACCGGACATATTTGTTTTCCTTTGCTTAAGGTATTCATGACGGAAATTGCCACGACGTGGCCTCGGCTCCGATTTCTTTGGTTGTTTTCAATAGCGCGTCGCGGAAATCCTGAAGCGATTCCAGCGAGTGATGAACGGTAGAGGTCGCGATCGACACCGCGCCCAGCACACGGCCATTGTTCGACAGGATGGGCGCGGCAATGGAAATCGTGCCTTGCTCGTGCTCTTCGCGGTCATAGGCAATGCCATCGCCACGGATTTCTTCCAGCTCGGGGATCAGCGTGTCGGGCGAGGCATGTGTCGTCGGCGTGTATTTGAAATAGGCCTGTTGATGCAGGGCAAGCTCCAGCCGCTTGTGTCCCATGAATGCCAACATCGCCTTACCGACGCCGGTGCAATAGGCGGGGGCGACCTTTCCGGCTTTGGCCAGGGTCTCTGTTCGGTCGGCGGATCTGATCTTGTCGATGAACAAAACCTGTCCGCTGTCGATCTGTGCCAGGTGCACGGTTTCGTTGACCTCTGCCGCCAGCGATTCGATGAAGGGTCTGGCGATCGGCGCCAGCGAGGCATTCTTCCACGCGGTATGCGCCAGACGAATCAAACGCATCCCAAGATAATAGGTTTGGTCTTCCGGATTAAAGGCGAGCATTTGCTCATCTGCCAAAGTTTTCAGCAACCGATAAAGCGTTCCGCGGGGGAATTCGGATTTTTCAAGCACTTCGGGGAATTTGACGGGCCGTTCAAAGGACGCAACCAGCTCCAGAACGACCAATGCTTTCTTGACTGTGCCGCTTCCCGTGGGCGCTGAATTCATGGTCTTGATCTCGCTTTGCTGCGGGCTTTTTGAGCAATGTTTGTATTGACACACCTAAGGGATTTGTGATGATATTGCAATATGCAAACTAGCATTTCACTATTTGGAACGTGTCAGGGAGGACACTATGAATAAAACAATCAAGGCATCGCTCGCGACGCTCTCCGCCGCCGCCTTCTTGGCCGGGGGCGCATCGGCGCAGGCGCTGACCGGTGATCTGAATATCTTTTTGGACACATCGAACCCGGCGCCGCGCGCAACGATGGAATCCGCGATTGCCGATTTTCAGGCAATGCACCCCGATCTGAACATTGAAACCACGATCATTGACCGCGACGCGTACAAGACCCAGATCCGCAACTTCCTGAGCGCCAATGCGCCGGATGTCGCCACCTGGTACGCGGCAAACCGGATGAAACCCTATGTCGAGGCCGGCCTGTTCGAGGACGTCAGCGATCTGTGGGCGGAACCCGAAATCGGCGAAAACCTGGCATCCACCAAAGGTGCGATGACCATCGACGGCAAGCAATGGGGTGTGCCTTATACCTATTACCAATGGGGCATCTACTATCGCAAAGACATCTTTGACGAACTGGGTCTGAGCGAGCCTGCCACCTGGGAAGAAGAAAAAGCAAACTGTGCCAAGATCGTCGAATCCGGCCGTGCTTGTTATGCCATCGGCACCAAGTTTCTTTGGACCGCGGGCGGCTGGTTTGACTATCTGAACATGCGCACCAACGGCTTTGACTTCCACATGCAGCTTGCTGCCGGCGAAGTCAGCTGGGAAGACGACCGCGTACGTCAGACATTTGCCAACTGGCGCGAGCTGATTGATATGGGCGGTTTCCTGGAAAACCACCAGTCCTACAGCTGGCAAGAGGCGCTGCCGTTCATGACCCAGGGCGATGCCGCATCTTATCTGATCGGCAACTTTGCCGTGGCGCCGCTGCGCGAAGCAGGGCTGAGCGATGACCAGCTGGATTTCTATCAGTTCCCGGTCATCAACCCCGATGTGCCTTTGGCCGAAGATGCGCCAACCGACACGTTCCACATCCCGTCGGGTGCCCAGAACAAGGATAACGCACGTGCGTTCCTGCGTTACATGGTCTCGACCAATGTGCAGACCGAAATCAACGCCGGTGACGCGCTGGGACAGCTGCCAACCAATGCGATGTCCAAGGTCGACGACGACAAATTCCTGAACGAAGGCTTTGCGATGCTGTCGTCCAATTCCCCGGGCGGTGTTGCACAGTTCTTTGACCGCGACTTCCCGGCGGAAATGGCCAAGGTCGGCATGGAAGGTCTGCAAGAGTTCATGGTGCGCCCTGACAATCTGGATGCCATCCTGAAGCGTTTGGAAAAATCGCGCGAACGCATCTACAAGTAATGTGTTGGGGGCGGGCAACATGTCCGCCCCCGATCCGCCACACCGTCCCAAAATTCAGATAGGCGCGCACCGGGCACGATTGTGCAGCGGCCGTGAACCGGCTTGCTAAAGCCCCGCGTTCTACGTGCCGACACCCGCTCCGATCCACTGTCCGTGCACATAGAAACGAGGTTCACGATGACCACGCCCGCGCTTCCCCAGACCGAATACGAGCCCCCCCGGCGATCTTGGTACAAACGTAACGAGATCGCGATCACGCCCTGGCTCTTCTTGCTTCCGGCCATTCTGTTTTTCATGGTCTACGTGATCATCCCCATCTTCCAAAGCTTTACCGTGTCGACCGTGGCCTGGGATGGTTTGGGCGAAAAGGAATTTGTCGGGCTCGACAATTACCGCGAACTGTTGGACGACCCGGCGTTCTGGACGTCGCTGCGCAACAACCTGATCTGGTTGTTGCTTTATCTGCTGGCGATTCCCGCGGGTCTGTTCATCGCATTGTTTCTGAACCAGACCGTAACCGGCATTCGGATCTACAAATCGCTGTTCTTCTTTCCGTTTGTGATCAGCCAGGTTGTTGTCGGGCTGGTGTTCAGCTGGTTTTATGACCCGACCTTTGGCTTGCTGAATGCCATTCTGGGCTTTGTTGGCCTTGGGCCGATCAACGTGTTGGGCGATCCGACCTATGTTACCTATGGCATCATCGCCGCCGGTCTCTGGCCACAGACCGCATATTGCATGATCCTGTACCTTACCGGATTGAACGCCGTTGACCCCGAACAGGTCGAAGCGGCGCGGCTGGACGGTGCCAAGGGCTGGAAAATGCTGTGGTATGTGATTGTGCCGCAACTCAAACCCGCGACCTTCATCGCCTTTGTGGTGACCATCGTTGGCGCGCTGCGGTCTTTCGACCTCATTTCGATCATGACCAATGGCGGGCCGTTCGGCGAAAGCCGCGTGCTCAGCTTCTATATGTTCGAAGTCGCACTTTCCGAATACGGGTTCCGCATGGGCTATGGCGCGGCCATTGCTGTGGTGCTGTTCCTGATCATGCTCTGCTTCATCGCGTACTTCCTTTATTCGATGTACAAAGAAGAGAAGGGACACTGAGATGTTTCCGAAACCAATTGAAAAATCCTCTCGCAATGTGCAGATCGGCTATCAGGCGCTGCTGCCCGTGGCCTTGATCTTCTGGCTGTTGCCGTTGATCGCTGTGGCGCTTTTTTCGATCAAGCCGGCGGCAGATTTCACCACCGGTGATTACTGGAACCTGCCGTCGGTGTTCGGCGGGTTCGAAAACTACGGCAAGGTGTTCTTTGACTCCGACATGCCGCGCTATCTGTTGAATTCGATCCTGATCACCGTGCCCACGGCCATTGGCGCGGTGGCGCTGTCCTGCATGGCGGGGTTTGCCCTGGGCATCTATCAGTTCAAAGCGAACCTCTGGCTGTTCTTTCTGTTTGTCGCGGGCAACTTTGTGCCGTTCCAGATCCTGATGGTGCCGGTGCGTGATCTGACGCTGGACCTTGGGCTGTACAATACCAAGACCGGATTGGTGCTGTTCCACATCGCATTCCAAACCGGGTTCTGTACGCTGTTCATGCGCAACTTCATCAAGGGTCTGCCATTCCCCCTGATCGAGGCCGCACGAGTCGAAGGCGTGGCCGAGTGGAAGATCTTTGTCTATGTCGTGCTGCCGCTGATGAAACCGGCGATTGCCGCCCTTCTGGTGCTGATCTTCACCTTCATCTGGAACGATTATTTCTGGGCTGTGGTGTTGACGCAGGGGGCTGAATCCCAGCCTGTGACCGCTGGCATCACTTCGTTCAACGCACAATACCGGGCGGCCTATCATCTGATGAGCGCCGGTGCGGTTGTTGCGGCTCTGCCGCCGGTGGCGATGTTCTTCATGATGCAAAAACACTTTATCGCAGGTCTGACTTTGGGTGCCGTAAAATGATCCGATGCTGGCGACTGGATGACGGCCGTCAAACTCTGGTGCTTGGATCCAACAGAGACCACCTCGCCGAGGTGGTCTACTGGGGGTCGCGGCTGCCGGATGACGAAGACCTGACTACACTTTATCAAGCACATGCGATTGATGTGACTGGCGGCATGCTGGATGCCAACCCGGAACTGTCGCTGTGTCCCGAGGCGACGCGCACCTTTCCCGGACAACCCGGGCTGATCGTGCGGGCCGAAAATGGCACGCCGCTGCTGCCGAAATTCTGCTTTGCCGATGCCGAGGTTGCAGCTGACAGCCTGAGCTTGAAATACACCGATGTCTCCAACGCGCTGACCTATACCGCGCGCTTTGCGATCAATCCCCGGACCCATATGATCGTGGCGCAGGCGACGCTGGAATCCGAGGCCCCGGTGCATCTGCACTGGCTGAGCGCGCCGGTCTTTCCCGGCCCGCAGCAATCGGATGAGATGATCGATGTTTCCGGGCGCTGGTGTGGCGAGTTTCAGTTGAACCGCACGCCCTGGGCGCCGGGCATGCGCTATCGGGAAAATCGCACCGGGCGCACGGGACATGAACATTTTCCGGGCCTGATCGTGCCCTGCCGTGGGGCAACCAATGCCCGTGGCCTTGCCTATGCCTTTCACTACGGTTGGTCCGGCGGGCACCGGATGGTGGCCGAAGAATTGCCGGATGGCCGCCGCCAGATTCAGTTCGGCCAGGCCGCCCGGATGGAGGGTGATCCGAAAACCAAATTCGAGACCGCGCCGCTTTATGCCGTGTTCTCGGATGACGGTATCAATGGCTGCGCTGTCGCCTTTCAGCGCCACCTGCGCGATGAAATCGTGCAATGGCCGCAACCGGACCGCCCGCGGCCGGTGCATTACAATTGCTGGGAGGCGATCTATTTTGATCACAACCTCCCCGCGCTCAAAGATATTGCCAGCCGTGCCGCCGCACTGGGGGCGGAACGGTTTGTGCTGGACGACGGTTGGTTCGGAAATCGGGATGACGACACACGGGCGCTTTCCGATTGGGAAGTGGACCCGCGCAAATATCCCGATGGGCTGACGCCGCTGATTGAACATATCCACGGCTTGGGCATGACCTTTGGCATCTGGTTTGAACCGGAAATGATCAACCCGGATTCCAACGTGTTCCGCGCCAATCCGCATTGGGCGTTGGGCGGCGAGGACCAGATCATGGGCCGTCAACAGATGGCGCTGAACATGGGGCTCGAAGAGGTGCGGGATTTCCTGTTCGATCGGATGAGCAAGGTTCTGCGCGACAATGCCATCGAATACATCAAATGGGACCACAACCGCGTTCTGCCGACACCCGATGCCGCCCAGACCCGTGGGTCGTATATGCTGATTGATCGGTTGCGCGCGGCTTTTCCCGATGTCGAGATCGAAAGCTGCGCCTCTGGCGGGGCGCGGATCGACTTTGGCATTCTGTCGCGCACGCATCGCGTCTGGCTGAGTGATAGCAACGACGCGCAGGAACGGCTTCGGATGCAGCACAATGCGGCGATTTTCCTGCCGATGGCCGTCACCGGCAGCCACGTTGGCCCGCGCACCTGCCATACGTCGGGCCGCACGCTGGACATCCGGTTTCGGTCCTGGGTCGCGGCGCAGCGGCACATGGGGTTCGAAATGGACCCCCGCGAACTTACCGAAGAAGAGGTTGGCGTCCTGAGCGAGGTCACCGGCTGGTGGAAGGCCAACCGCGATTGGATGTACCGCGCCGACATCCTGCGGCTCGACAGCCCCGATCCGGCGGTCATTGCCGAACAGCAGCTGGCCGAAGGTGGTGCAAAATTTGTGGTGTTCGCGGGCAAGGCCGCCACGTCGAGCCAGATCGCGCCGCGCCCGCTGACGCTCAGCCGGCTGACACCGGATGCGAAATACCGCATCGAGTTGCTCAATCGTGGCGATGCCGGGCCGCTGTCGCGCGGTGATCAAACATTGAAATCGGAACCTCTGGTGCTGAGCGGCGGATATCTGATGAATCACGGACTGACTTTGCCCTGGTCTTTCCCGGACTCCATGTGGGTGATTGAAGGAACGTTGATATGACCAAGGAACGACGCAATCGTGGCTGGTACGGAATGCTCGACAAGGATGGATTTATCCGTCGGTCGTGGATGAAAAATCAGGGCTTTCCAGACCATGCTTTCGATGGCCGTCCGGTCATTGGCATTTGCAACACCTGGTCTGAACTGACGCCGTGCAACTCTGGCCTGCGGGAATTGGCCGAGGGCGTGAAACGTGGCGTCTGGGAGGCGGGCGGATTTCCGGTGGAATTCCCGGTGATGAGCCTCGGCGAAACCCAGATGAAGCCGACCGCCATGCTGTTTCGCAACCTGCTGGCGATGGATGTCGAGGAGTCGATCCGCGCCTATGGCATGGACGGTGTTGTCCTTCTGGGCGGCTGCGACAAGACCACGCCGGGCCAGTTGATGGGCGCCGCATCGGTCGATCTGCCGACCATTGTGGTCAGTTCCGGCCCGATGCTGAACGGCAAATGGAAAGGCCGCGATCTGGGCTCTGGCACCGATGTGCGCAAGTTCGCGATGGACGTCAAAGCCGGTGACATGACGCTCAAGGATTTCATGGAAACCGAATCCGGCATGAGCCGCTCCAAGGGCGTCTGCATGACCATGGGCACCGCATCCACCATGTCGTCATTGACCGAGGCGATGGGCCTGTCGTTGCCGATGAATGGCTCGTTGCCGGCGGTTGATGCGCGGCGCATGGCGCTGGCGCATCTTACCGGCAAACGCATCGTCGAAATGGTCGAAGAAGACCTGAAACTGTCGGACGTGCTGACCAAAGCCAGCTTTGAAAACGCCATTCTGGCCAATGCCGCGCTTGGGGGGTCGACCAATGCGGTGGTGCATCTTCTGGCGCTGGCGGGCCGGGTCGGCATCGACCTGACAATGGAAGATTTCGAAATCGGCGGTGAGATCCCGCTCCTTGTCAATTGTATGCCGTCGGGCAAATATTTGATGGAAGATTTCTGTTATGCGGGTGGCGTACCCGTGGTGCTGAAAGAGCTGGAGCAGAAATTGCGCCCGGCCAACACCGTGATGTCCAAGGATATTTCGGTCTATTATGACGAGGCCGAGTGTTATAACCGCGATGTCATCTATGCCTATGACACGCCGTTGAAACCCGCCGCCGGGCTTCGCGTGCTGCGCGGGAACCTTGCGCCAAATGGTGCGATCGTCAAACCCTCGGCGGCGTCGGATCACCTTCTGGAGCATGAGGCCGAGGCCTATGTGTTCGAGACCATCGAAGAGCTGAAGGCCAATATCGACCGTGACGATCTGCCGGTGGATGAGAACACCATTCTGGTGCTGAAACATTGTGGTCCCAAGGGTTATCCCGGAATGCCCGAAGTGGGCGACATGCCGGTGCCGGCCAAGCTGGTGAAAAAGGGCGTGCGCGATATTGTGCGTGTGTCAGACGCGCGGATGTCGGGCACGGCCTTTGGCACCGTCATCCTGCATGTCTCGCCCGAGGCGACGGCGGGGGGGCCATTGGCGTTGGTCCAGACCGGCGACCGCATCCGCATTTCTGCCAGCACAGGTGTTCTGGAACTGCTGATTTCAGAGACAGAACTGGCGGCGCGCCGGGCCGAATGGGTTGCACCAGAGCCGCATTACACCCGTGGTTATGCCAAGATGTATGTCGATCATGTCTTGCAGGCGGATCAGGGGGCGGATCTTGATTTTCTGGTTGGCAAAGACACCCGCCCGGTGACCCGAGAGAGCCACTGATGAACCGGACCGCAACATTTCACGACTTCGCCGGGCAGAGCGTTTTCCTGGCCGGCGGCGTCGCGAGTGACGCGGTGTGATCCTGAGGGGCCTGCGCCTATGCATATCGTTTTGCCTCGACAGCAGGTGACCTGCCCGGCCTTTGGTGGTTGTGACCATGACAACCTGATTGCCACCTCTGCCACCGAAGGCCAAACTCCGCCGTCTGCGGCGGAGGGCCAGACTTTTTCAACCTCGCTTGCCTGCAATGGTCGGCCCGAACACCGCGTGAATATCTGATGCAACGGACCCTTGGCACCTGTTACTACCCCGAACAATGGACGCGCGACATCTGGGAAGAAGACGCGCGCCGCATGGCCGAGGCCGGCCTGACCTGGGTGCGGATCGGCGAATTCGCCTGGTCGCGTCTGGAACCGCAGCCGGGTCAATATGATTTTGACTGGCTCGATGATGCCATCACCGTCCTTGGCGCGGCGGGATTGAAGGTTGTGCTTGGCACGCCCACGGCCACGCCGCCGCGTTGGTTGGTTGACCGCTATCCCGATATGCTGGCCGTTGATGCCGAGGGACGCCCGCGCAAATTCGGGTCGCGCAGGCATTATTGCTTCAGCCACGCAGAATACAAAGCCGAATGCGCGCGGATTGTCACCAAACTGGCCGAGCGTTATGGCAAAAATCCACATGTCGCCGCCTGGCAGACCGACAATGAATATGGCTGTCACGACACCATAATTTCCTACAGCGGTGCTGCCCGCGCGGCCTTTCGCACCTGGTTGCGTGGCCAATATCCCGGCCCCGGCAATGATGGTGACATCGGCGCGCTGAACGCGGCCTGGGGCAATGTGTTCTGGTCGATGGAATATGACGGATTTGACCAGATCGACCTGCCCAACCTGACAGTGACCGAGCCAAACCCGGCGCATGTGCTGGCCTTTCGCCGGTTCAGTTCGGATCAGGTCGTGGCCTTCAACCGGGTTCAGACCGACATTCTTCGCGCGCATTCCTCTGCGCCGCTGTCGCATAATTACATGGGGCGGATCACCGACTTTGATCATTTCAAGGTTGGTGCGGACCTCGATATTGCCACCTGGGACAGTTATCCGCTGGGCTTTCTCGAAGACCGGGTTGGTGCGGACCCCGCGCGCCAGCGTGCCTATGCCCGCCAGGGCGACCCGGATTTTCAGGCGTTTCACCACGATCTGTATCGTGCGGTGGCCGGTTGTGCCCCGGGGGTATCGAGCGCATCGGGCAAACCGGCCCGCTGGTGGGTGATGGAGCAACAGCCCGGTCCGGTCAATTGGGCGCCCTATAACCCCGCGCCGTTGCCGGGAATGGTGCGGCTTTGGTCGTGGGAGGCCTTTGCCCATGGGGCCGAGGCGGTCTGTTATTTCCGCTGGCGTCAGGCCCCTTTTGCCCAAGAGCAGATGCACTCTGGCCTGTTGCGCCCCGACAACGTAGAGGCCCCGGGGCTGGATGAGGCGCGGCAGGTCTTTGCCGAGCTGAAGGACGCGCCAGAGGTGCCAGAGGGGCAGGCCGCTGTTGCGCTGATCTTTGATTATGACGCGGATTTCGCATGGGCGACCCAGCCACATGGCCTCGGCCTCAGCTATTTCGGGCTGGTGTTCGATACCTATCGTGCCATGCGGGGGCTTGGCCTGTCGGTTGACATCCTGCCACCGGGCACGACGGATTTTGCAGGCTACAAGGTGATTGCAGCGCCGGGGCTGATGCATATGTCGGACGGGCTGAAATCGGCGCTGGTTGCGGCGGATGCACAGGTTTTGATCGGCCCGCGCAGCGGCGCGCGCGATGAAGATATGGCGATTCCGCTGCCCTTGCCCCCGGATATTCCCGGTCTGGATGTGACGGTGGCGCATGTCGAAAGCCTCCGCCCGGATATGCCGATTGCGCTGGCGGACGGCGGGCATGTGCAGCTTTACCGCGAAGCGTTGCAAGGCAGTGCGGCGGTTGCGGAACGTGCGGTGGATGGCACCGTCGCGGCAATGACAGAGGGGCAGGTGACCTATCTTGGCGCCTGGCTGGATGAGAGCGCCCTGCAACGACTGCTTGCCAAGGCCTGCACGGCGGCGGGGGTCGAAACCATGGTTCTGCCGGATGGCGTGCGTCGGCGCGATTGCGGGGATGAGCGGTTCTGGTTCAACTACACCGCCCAGCCCGTCACCATCGAAGATTGGCAGCTTGAGGCCGCCGGTGTCCGACGCCAGAGCCTGACCAGAACCTGACCCGTGCCGGGTGATATGCCATCGGGCCACGGGGTTCGCACTTGCCGTTGACGGCAAGTGGCCCCTGGCTTGATCGGCCTTCTTTGGCGCGATGACCCGTTCGACGGGCAGCAGAACCTTTGTCTGCCGACCTTTTGAATGCCGGGGCTAACGCGCGCTAGAGCTTTATCCAGGCGGTCTTGAGATCGGTGAATTTGTCGAGCGCATGCAGCGACTTGTCATGCCCGTTGCCGGATTGCTTTACGCCGCCCATCGGCACGGTGACGTCCGGCCCGCCATAGGTATTTACATGCACGACGCCCGTGTGCATTTCGCGCACCATGCGATGTGCACGCGAAAGATCCGAGGTCCACACACCACCGGCAAGGCCATAATCGGTGCTGTTGGCCAGACGAATGGCCTCGTCCTCATCGTCAAATGCAGTGACGGCCAGAACCGGGCCAAACACCTCTTTCTGGGCGATGCTGTGATCTGCGGCCACGTCGGTGATGATTGTCGGCTCCATGAAATAGCCGCCGGTGTCCGCGTGGATGCGCTGGCCACCTTGATACAGCGTTCCGCCTTCGGTCTGGGCGGTTTCGACGAAGGATAGGTTCTGGGACAGCTGCGCCGCGTTGTTGATCGCCCCGGCCTGTGTTGCCAGATCAAGCGGGTCGCCCACGCGCATGGATTTGGCGGCCTGTGCCAGTTCCGCGACGAAATCATCATGCACCGAGCGCTCGACCAGAAGCCGGGAACCAGCCACGCAAACCTGACCGGAATTGCGAAAGATCCCGGCGGCGCTGACGGCGGCAGCCTCGGTCAGGTTCCTGGCATCGGCGAACACGACATTGGCGGATTTGCCGCCCAGTTCCAGATAGCAGCGCTTCATGTTTGACGCCGCTGAGGCCTGCAAAAGCCTGCGACCGGTCGCGCCCGATCCCGTGAAAACGACCACATCCACATCCATGGAATGCGACAGCGCCTCGCCCACGACCTTGCCCTCGCCGGTCACGACGTTAAGCACACCGGGCGGCACCCCGGCCTCTAGCGCCAGTTCCGCCATTCGCAAAAGCGAAAGAGCGGCGGTTTCAGAGGGTTTGAGCACCACCGAATTGCCCGCCGCAAGGGCCGGGCCCAACTTCCATGCGCCAATCATCAGCGGGAAATTCCACGGGATAATCGCGGCCACCACGCCAATCGGTTCGCGGTGGATCAGGCCAAGGACATCCTGCGAGGTTGGCGCGATCTCGCCATAGACCTTGTCGATGGCCTCGGCATAGAACCGCAGGGTGGCGATGGCCGATCCCGGCTCTGCCTTCAACGCCATGCCGATTTCGGTGCCATTGTTGCGCACGCCCAGCACCGCAAGGTCCAGCATCTCGGCCTCGATCAGATCGGCCCAGCGGAGCATGATTTTCTTGCGCGCCGCGGGCGGCATCCCGCGCCAACGCTTGTCGTCGAAAGCCCGGCGCGCGGCGGCAATCGCGCGTTCGGTGTCGCCCTTGGTGCCAGCGGCGGTGGTGGTCAGCACAGAGCCGTCGAGCGGCGAGATCACGTTGTCGGTTTGGCCGGTTTCGCTATCGCAGAGTTGGCCGTCGATCAGCAGTTTCCGGGGCGCGATGGCCTTGGTGCGCAGCGCGTCAATGTGGGCTTGTTCGGTCACGTCAGGTTACCTTGTCTGAGAGTCATGGAGGTCGTGATCAATCTCGGCCTCGGAAAGCCGCGCCTTGTGCTCTTTGTGCAGGGTGCGGATGTGCATCAGGATCACCAGCACGATCATCACGGCAAGGATCGCGGCGATGGGCCGGTCAACAAAGTCCAGTGGCTGTTTCACCCGGATCATTGCAGAGCGGAGTTTGACCTCCATGATCCCGCCCAGAACCATGCCAAGCACGATGGGCACGATCGGCAGGTTCAGACGTTTCAGCACCAGACCAAGCACACCAAAGCCCGAGGCAATCGCACAGTCGATAACCGAGTTGCGCAGCGAATAGACGCCAACGAAGCTGAGGATGAGGATGACCATTCCCAGAAAACGGGTCGGCACCTGGATGATTTTCGTCAGCATGTTGGTCGAGAAGATCAAAAAGATGATCACGATCACATTCAGCAGGATCATCGCAATATAAAGCGCATAAACGAAATCGAGCTGGGTCTGGAACAGCTGAGGGCCCGGGATGACGTTATGCACATAAAAGACCGAAAGCATCATTGCGGTCAGCGCCTCGCCCGGGATGCCGAGTGCAAGCAGCGGGATCATTGCGGCGGCGGGGACGGCGTTGTTGGCGGCCTCTGACGCGATCAGGCCTTCGGGCGCGCCATCGCCGAAATCATCAGGTGTCTTCGATGTGCGGCGGGCATAGGTGTAGGACATGAACTGGGCAGTGAACTCGCCCACGCCGGGGATCATGCCCATCAGAACACCAAAGCCGCTGGCGACGGTTGCCACGCGCTTGTAGAGCCACATTTCCTTCATCGCGCCGAACATGGAGCCATCGACCGGCTGCGGATCCGGCGCGCTGTCCTTTTCGGTCAGCAAAAGAAAGGCCTGCGACAGCGCAAAGAGACCCAGCACCACAACAATCAGATCAAAGCCGCCGGTCAGCCAGGTCTGTTCGAATGTCATGCGCTGGTTGTATTTGGTGTCGAGACCAACTGTGTGCAGCAGGATGCCAATCCCCGCCAAACCACCCGCGGCAAAGACCTGACCGCGATGAGCCAGCACCACAAGTATGATGCCAAGAAGCGCAGCGAGAAAGATTTCCCGGCTGCCGAAATGCGGCGCCACCAGCGCCAGCACAGGCGACAGGAAGATCAGGCAGAGAATGCCGAATATGCCGCCCCAGAACGAGGCCGAATAGGCCAGCGCCAGCGCGCGGCGGGCCTCTCCGCGTTTGGTCATCGGATAGCCGTCATAGGTGGTCAGGGCATTGACCGCGGTGCCGGGGGTGTTGATCAGAATGGCGGGCAGGGCGCCGCCATACATCGAGGATCCATAGATCCCCAAAAGCATCGTAAGGCCGACGATAGGATCAAGCGAAAAGGTGGCTGGCAGCAGAATGGCGATGGCCACGGCGGCCCCGACACCCGGAATGGCGCCGATGATCACGCCACCGACCGAGCCGATAAAAAGCGCCAAAGCAACATCCCAACGCATCAGGAGTTCGACGCCTGCAAAGAAGGTTTCCATAAGCAAGCCCTAGAAATATGTCAGAAAAAATGAACGAAGCGCTGTTGGCAGAAGCTCATAGATGGCCCCGCCCGGCACCTTCACCTGCAACAGTGATTTGAAGATCACGACCACCACGACCGCGAAAAGCGCAGCAGAGGCGAGATACCGCGCGTTGCGGTAGCCGAGCCTGAGGCACAGGGCGACGGCGAAAATCACCGTGGTTGGCAGATAGCCAAGTTGCGGCACCGTGATCACGTAGATCATTAACCAGCCCGCGTATTCGACCGAGCGAAGCCAGAACCCGACCTCCTGCCAGCGGCCATCGAGTTTTGGCGAAACGAGACTGGACACCAGGTGCAGCGCAGAAAAAACCGTCATCGCGCCCACGGCGACATAGGGCCAGAATGCGGGTTGCGCGAACAGTTTGGTATTGTCCACCCAGGTCGTTTCGGCCCGCAGATTGAACGCCAGAAACAGGCTGAACACGACACATATTATACTGTAAAACAAATCTCCCGGTCGGCGGTACCGCTTGAACAGATCCTGTAATGTCTGCGCCTTGATCATTTGCCTCTCCCGCAACTCTGATCGAATTCGACCGGCGGGCCGTAACAGCCCGCCCCAACCTGTCAGTGTGTGACAGGATCACTCAAGCATTGCGTTGATATTCGCGAGCGCCGCGGTGTCCGCTTCGATCTGTGCGGCTGTTTCTTCGGCGTTCTGCCAGTAGACCAGCGCCCCGGTCTTGGCCATGAAGTCCTGGGCGCGGTCCGATGCCATGGTGTCCTTGGCCACCGCGACAATCTTTTCGCGCACGTCCGCCGGTGTGTCCTTGTGCACGAACAGACCATTCCACAGCGCCAGCGTCAGGCTGGGGTCAAGCTCGCCCACGGTGGGTGTGTCGGGGGTCAGGCCGATCCGCTTGCCGCCGATCGAGGCCAGCACGTTGATGTTATCAAGGCAGGGCAGCACAAGTTGCAGTGTGGTGTTCATCACATCGACATCACCAGAGGCCAGTGAATTGCAATCGAGGATGTCAAAGGCGGCATCGGCGGCGAAGGAAAAGCCCTTTTGCTTTGCCAGTGCAAAGGTGACCTTTGTCGGGATCAGAGGCGCGCCGAAATGGCCGAGCACCACGTCGTTGTCTTTGGCATGGGCGGCCAGTTCGTCGATTGTTGAATAGGGTGCATTCTTGCCCGCGACGATCACAAAGGGATAGGTCATGAAGGCGCCAAGCGGCTCGA
Source organism: Marinovum sp. 2_MG-2023 (assembly GCF_030548265.1). NCBI lineage: Bacteria > Pseudomonadati > Pseudomonadota > Alphaproteobacteria > Rhodobacterales > Roseobacteraceae > Marinovum > Marinovum sp. 2_MG-2023. The sequence continues at coordinate 154,647 of NZ_JAUOSD010000010.1, forward strand.
ACGGGTTGGGGTTCAGCTCGGGAATGCCGATGTTGGGACCGATGACCGGCACCGCCAGGATGAAAGAGCCCACGGTATAGCCATCCGCCGGCGCTTTTGCGACCTCGACCGCACCGGGGAAGGGGCCGCCGCCGCCGCCGGGCTTGTTCACCACCGCTGCGGGGACACCATAAGCGTTCTGGAAATCCTCTGCGATCATGCGCGTCAGAACATCTTCGGCATCGCCCGGCGGCCAGGGGACAACGAATTCAACAGGCTTCTCCGGATACTCGGCCGCCGCGATTCCCGGCAGCATGGCCGCAAGCACAGCAGCACCTGCAATCAAGGTCTTCTTCATCACTCTCTCCCTGTGATCGGTGCGTTATTCGCACCATTGGTGTGAAATATGTTGATCTAGAAATGAACATCTGTCAACAAGGAGCAACAGTCGATCGGGCCTTGGGAGGCGATGATGACAAACGATCATGCTTGGAGGGGGCGACGGGAAAACATGCAAGCCATTGGAATTGCTGAATTTGAATCCTCGTACATTGGCGGGTCGGGACGCGTGACCATAGGGAAAGGGCATCCTGTGTGTGCAAATCGCCCGCCGATGCCGGGGGGATCGCTTCGAATCACTTCCGGCACAATTCACGGCGCGGGCGTCTGCGCCGCGTCAAAGAGAGGATGACCATGCAGCAAGAAAAAAAGACCAAGGCGCTCGTTCTCGACTTTGGCGGGGTCATTTCCAAGACCCTGTTCGAAACCCATGCCAACACCGAACGCGCACTTGGTCTTATGCCCGGTCAATTGACCTGGCAGGGCCCGTTTGCGCCGGAAACAGACCCTCTTTGGGTTGCGATGCAGGCCGACGAGATTTCAGAGCGTGATTATTGGCTGACGCGGTCCCGGGAAACCGGGGCCTTGATCGGCCAAAGCTGGACAAAGATGTCAGATCTTCTGATCGCGGCCCGTGGCGACGTCCCGGATGAGGTGATCCGCCCGGAATTTCTGCAAACGCTGGCGCGTGTAAAATCGGCGGCATGTCCGACGGCCATCTTGTCCAACGAGCTTGACCTGTTCTACGGCGCGGCGTTCCGGGGAAAGCTGTCCTTCCTGCCGGACATCGATGTCATCCACGACGCGACTTATACCAAGACCCTGAAACCGGCTGGCGCGGCCTATCGTGCTTTGATCGCCGACCTTGGTTTGCCTGCCGAGGACTGTGTGTTTGTGGATGATCAACGCCGCAACATCGACGGCGCAAAGGCCGTCGGCATGGCCACTGTGCATTTTGACGTAATGAACCCGGCGAAGAGTTTTGCCGAGGCGGAACGCCTTCTTGGGTTGTATGAAAGGATTAAGCGATGAAGGACGAAAACTTTCTGAAAGAGAACAATGCCCGGCACATGTGGCACCCGATGTCGCATCCGGCGGACAGCCTGAAAAACCCGCCCAAGATCATCACCGGCGGCAAGGGCGTTCGCATTGTCGATATTGATGGCAACGAGACGATTGATGCGGTGGGCGGTCTTTGGAACGTGAACCTCGGGTATTCCTGCGCGCCGGTGAAAGAGGCGATTGCCGCCCAGCTGGAGCAGCTGCCCTATTATTCGACCTTTCGCGGCACTTCGAACGATGCTGCGATCGAACTCAGCTACATGCTGCGCGACTTCTTTGCGCCCGATGGGCTGAGCCGCGCGTTCTTTACCTCTGGTGGGTCGGACGGCGTCGAAATCGCGCTGCGGCTGGCGCGCCAATATCACAAGGTCCGGGGCGAGGCGGGGCGCACCAAGTTCCTCAGCCTTAAAAAGGGCTATCATGGCACGCATATGGGCGGGGCTTCGGTCAACGGGAATTCCAACTTCCGCACCCAATATGAACCCCTGATGCCGGGCTGTTTCCACATTCCGGCGCCTTATACCTATCGCAACCCGTTCAACGAAACCGATCCAGAGCGGCTGGCGCAACTCTGCCTTTCGGCACTGGAAGACGAGATTGCGTTTCAGGGCGCCGGTACGATTGCCGCCTTTATAATGGAGCCGGTGCTGGGCGCGGGCGGGGTCATCCCGCCGCATGCCAGCTTCATGCCCGGCGTGCGCGAGATCTGTGACCGCAATGGCATCCTGTTGATCGCGGATGAGGTCATCACCGCCTTTGGGCGCACCGGGTCATGGTCGGGGTGCCGTCATTGGGGGGTGAAGCCGGACTTTTCCGTGACCGCCAAGGCGATCACCAACGGCTATTTCCCCTTTGGCGCGGTCATGATCGCCGATCACATCGCAGAAACTTTCGAAGGTGACGAGACCGGCAAAGCCAATATCGCCAGCGGCTATACCTATTCCGGTCATCCGGTCGGGGCCGCCGCCGCGATTGCCTGTCTCAAGGAAACCCAGCGGTTGAAGGTCAACGACAATGCCGCCGCGCGCGGGGCGCAGGTGATGGCGGGATTGCAGGGGCTGAAGGACAAGCACGGGATCGTCGGCGATGTGCGGGGCGGCGCGGGCCTGATGAATGCGCTCGAACTGGTCTCTGACCGCGACACCAAAAAGCCGCTGGAACCGGGCCGGATCAAACGGGTGTTCGACACAACCCATGCAAACGGCGTCATGGTGCGGGTGTCCGGGCCCAACCTGATCCTGTCGCCGCCATTGGTGCTGACGGCAGAAGATGCCGACCAGATTCTTGCGGCGCTCGATCTTGGTTTGGCCGCGGCGTGAAAACGGGCGTCGAATACATACGCCCATCCCGAAGCAGGCCGCCGCCGTCATCATCTGCGGCGGCACCGTCGGGATGACGTGGCACGACGGGGCATCAACGGTCCGGATCGAAGAAGGCGGGAGCGAGGTCCAGATCCCAGGAAAACAGTACCCAACCAATGCGCGGCTTGCGCCGTGCGGCGACCCCGGGGGCAAAATCATGCGCGGCTGATGCCGCGCGACAGGCACGACAGGGAGGAAACACATGTCTGACAAAACGATACTGGTGGTGGGCACCTACGACACCAAGAACGACGAATTGGAATATATGGTTGAACGGGTCCGCGCCATGGGCGGCGGCACCCTCAGCATGGATATCTCGGTTCTGGGGGATCCTGAAAACCCGACCGACCTGTCCAAACATGATGTGGCCGAAGCGGGCGGAAGTTCGATCCAGGCGGCCATCGACAGCGGCGACGAAAACACCGCCATGCAGATCATGGCAAAAGGCGCGCGTCTTCTGGCGCGCAAATTGCACGCCGAAGGCAGGTTTGACGGCGTCGTGGTGCTTGGGGGGACGATGGGCACCGATGTTGCGCTGGATATCTGCCAGGGGCTGCCGCTTGGCGTGCCGAAATATGTGGTCTCGACCGTGTCGTTTTCGCCGCTGATCGAACCGCAACGGTTGTCGGCAGACATCCAGATGATCCTCTGGGCCGGCGGGCTCTATGGGTTGAACTCGGTCTGTAAATCGTCGCTCAGCCAGGCGGCGGGCGCGGTGTTTGGCGCGGCGCGGGCGGTTGAACCGCCGACACAGGATCGCCCGATGGTGGGGATGACGTCGCTCGGCTCGTCCTGTCTGAAATACATGAAAAAGCTGAAGCCAGAGCTTGAGAAACGCGGTTTCGAGGTCGCAATCTTTCACGCAACCGGCATGGGCGGGATGGCATATGAAAGCGTTGCGCGTGACGGTGGTTTTGCCTGCGTCATGGATTTCGCCCTGCCGGAACTGGGCAATCTGCTGGCGGGATCGGTGATCAATGGCGGCGACGACCGGATGATGAATGCCGGCAGGGCGGGCATTCCCCAGATCGTGGCGCCCGGCTGTCTGGATCTGATCGACTTTGCCGGATGGCAAGAGATCCCTGAACAATACCGGGACCGTCCATTTCACGCCCACAACCGCCTGATCAAATGTTCCGCCCTCAATGCCGAAGAACGCCGGGAAACCGCGCGCGAGATCGCAAAGCGGCTCAAGGCGTCTGAAACGCCCGCCCATGTCATCCTGACCAATGGCGGGATCGAGGAATGGGACCGCGAAGGTCAGGAGGCACATGACCCCGAGGCCTTTGGCGAATTCTGCGACGAGATGCGCCAGCAGATGACCGATCCGATCCAGTTCACGGAACTCGACTGTCACATCAACGACCAGGCCTTTGTCGATGCGGTTTTGCAGATCTTTGACCGTTGGATTGCGGATGGAACCATCAAGACCGGCGGGCGTTGATCCTGCGCCCGGTTGATACAGGCCGCGCAACGTTGCCGGCCCTGCGTCAGAGAGCACTTGCACAAGTCGGGCCAGAGTCCAGAAGCACAATCGTTGCAAGTGAAACGATATTGACATTCATTGCGAATGCAACGATAAAAAAGCTGTTTCGACAGCAACGATTCTCCGGGCCATGCCCCGGGCCCATCCACCGACCAGTTGACCAAGGAGACTGACATGGCCAAGGCGTTCGCATCCCAAGGGGACATGACCGAAAAGGAAATTTCCTTTACCGAGATTGGCGAAGGGCTCTATGCCTTTACCGCTGAGGGCGATCCGAATTCCGGCGTCATCATCGGCGACGACAGCGTGATGATCGTCGAGGCCCAGGCCACGCCGCGCCTTGCAAACAAGGTGATTGATTGCGTGCGCTCCGTCACCGACAAACCGATCAGCCATGTGGTGCTGACCCATTATCACGCCGTTCGCGTGCTGGGGGCTTCGGCCTTTGATGCGCAGCAGGTCATCATGTCCGACAAGGCGCGCGCCATGGTGGTCGAACGCGGGCAAGAAGACTGGGACAGCGAATTCCAACGCTTTCCGCGCCTGTTCGAAGGCCACGAAAGCATCCCCGGCCTGACCTGGCCCACCACCACATTCAACGATCAGATGACCGTCTATCTTGGCAACCGCAAGGTCGAGATCAAGCAGATCGGTCGCGCCCATACCGCCGGTGACAGCGTGATCTGGGTGCCCGATGCCCAGACCATGTTCACCGGTGACATCGTCGAGGATCACTCGGCCTGTTATTGCGGTGATGGCCATTTTGAGGATTGGGGCGGCACGCTGGACGCGGTCAAATCCTATGACCCGCAAAGCATCGCACCGGGACGTGGCGCCGCGCTGATCGGTCGCGACGCGGTGGATTCCGCCATCGCCTCGACCCGCGATTTCGTCAATTCCACCTATCTCCCGGCCAAACAGGTTGCGGCGAAGGGCGGCAGCCTCAAAGATGCCTGGGACGCGGTGCGCGAGGCCTGTGATCCGAAGTTCAAGGATTACGCGATCTACGAACATTGCCTGCCGTTCAACGTTGCCCGCGCCTATGACGAGGCCCGCGGCATCGACACGCCCCGGATCTGGACCGCAGAGCGCGACGTGGCGATGTGGGAAGCGCTGCAAAGCTGACCCCCCAAAAAGACCCGCCGGTTGTCATGAGCTGACAGCCGGTCGGCGGCGCTGCAACACACCTCTCACGGAGGAGACGAGAGATATGTTCGACGACAGATATTCACTGGCCCACAAGATCTATCCCTATGAAAAGTCGCCCGATCAGGACAAATCAGAGGCCGTGCGCCACCCCGTCGTGATTGTCGGCGGCGGTCCGGTCGGCATCGCAACGGCGCTTGACCTCGGCCAGCAGGGCGTGCCTGTGCTGGTGCTTGACGACCACGAAGGCATCGGCCAAGGCAGCCGCGCCATTTGTTTCGCCAAGCGCAGTCTGGAAATCGCCAACCGCTATGGATGTGCGGCTCCGATGGTTGAAAAGGGGATCGTTTGGAACCTCGGCAAGGTGTTTCACCGCGACGACAAGGTGTTTGAATTCAATCTGTTGCCCGAACAAGGCCATAAATATCCGGCCTTCATCAACCTTCAACAGCCATATTTCGAGCGGTTCATGGTCGACCGCTTGCGCGATTTGCAGGCCGAAGGCGCGCCAATCCAACTGCGTGGCAAGAACCGGGTAGACGGGATCGAGGTGCAGGAGGATCATGTCGTGCTCGAGGTGATGACGCCAGACGGACCCTACAAGATCGAGGCCGATTGGCTGGTCGCCTGCGATGGTGCCAATTCGCCGCTGCGCACCCGTCTGGGGCATGATTTCACCGGCAAGGTGTTTCAGGACAGTTTCCTGATTGCCGACATCCGCATGACCGGCGACACCCAGTTTCCGACCGAACGCTGGTTCTGGTTCGAACCAAGCCACGGCGAGGGTGCCTCGACGCTGCTGCACAAACAGCCTGACGATGTCTGGCGCGTCGATTTCCAGATCGGTTGGGACATTGATCGCAAGGAAGAGATGAAAGAGGAAAACATCCGCCGCCGGCTCGACGCTTTCCTCGGCCCCGTTGACTACGAAATTGTCTGGTCTTCGATCTATACCTTTCAGTGCAAGCGGATGGCGCGGTTCCGCCATGATCGCGTGTTCTTTGCTGGCGATGCCGCGCATCAGGTCTCGCCCTTCGGGGCGCGCGGGGCAAATTCCGGCATGCAGGACGCCGACAACCTCGGCTGGAAACTGGGGCTTGTGGTGCAGGGCAAGGCCCCCGAGGCGCTGCTTGACAGCTATTCCGAGGAGCGGGTCCATGGTGCCGACGAAAACATCCTGAATTCCACCCGCGCCACCGATTTCATCACCCCAAAGTCCGAGATCAGCAAGATCTTCCGCGATGCGGTGCTGGGCCTCGCGGGCAAGGCAGCCTTCGCACGGCCGCTGGTGAACTCTGGTCGGCTGTCGGTGCCTTGTGTCTATGACGGGCTGTCTCTGAACGGTGCTGACAGGCTGGCGGGCGGTCCCGACCGTACCCGCGTTGGCGCGCCGATGGTCGATGCGCCGGTTGGCGATGGCTGGTTGCTCGACATGCTTGGCAGCGGGTTCCAACTGCTGTGCATCGACGCGGAGGCGCCAGAGGTGCTGACCGTTGACGGTATCGAGCTGCGCCGCCTTGCGCTGACCGCGACCGGCAACCCGGAATTGGCTGATCGCTATCTGGGCGATGCCGGTTCTGCCGTCTATCTGATGCGTCCCGACCAGCATGTGGCCGCCAGATGGGACAGCTATGACGCGGCAGAGGTGACGGCGGCACTGAAGACCGCAATCGCACGGACCTGAGGAGAAAACACCGATGAGCACGCTGAACAAAGCGCCCAATATCGCGCGTCCGGACGATTTCTATGCCCGGCTTCTGGCCGCCCATGACGGCAAATCCAAGGCAGAGAGTGACGCGCTGAACGCCCGGCTTGTCCTGATCCTGGCCAATCATGTCGGCGACCCGGACGTGCTGGAACAGGCGATCACCCTGGCCGCTGAGGTCTGAGCCGCGCGCCCCCCACGCCCGATCCTGATCTGGCACGCAGCGGTCGATGCGGTTGGCCGCCGCGTGCCTGTGCGGCGGCGGTTTGGCGAACTTATCGCGTGCCTCGCCGCGCGCCTTGCCGTAAAATCGGAAACGTCGGCTGATTCAGGGTCATAGAGCACAGATGATCGGGTCACGAGACGCGCCAAACCAAAACATTGTTTTCGCCGCCGGTATGGCGGTTCAATGGCGTGGTACACTATAGACAACAAAGGTGTTCATGCTAATCTGCCCTGCACGCAAGCGTCAGGACGGATGACATGAAAACAGTCGACAAGGCTCTCTCGGTTCTGGATCAGTTCTCTATGGAGAACACGGAAATCGGCCTGAGCGAATTGTCCAGAATGGCCGGGCTGGACAAGGCCGCGACGCGCCGTTTGCTTGTGGCAATGGCGAAGCACGGCTTTATCGAACAGGCGGCTGAAACGCGCAAGTATCGTCTGGGGCACGGTTTTCTGCGGCTTGCCCGCATTCGTGAAGCGACAGTTCCGATTGCCCGCGCCGCCCAGGAAGTGGCCGATTGGCTGGTCGAAATGACCAATGAAACCGCGCATATCAGCATTCCGGGTTCGCTCGGGATGACAACAATTGCGCATCGGCTTCCGAACCGTGGTCACGTTGTGAATATCGTCCCCTCTCAGACCCTGTATTTCCATGCGACGGCCTCTGGCTTGGCATTCCTCGCCTTTGCAAGGGAGGAGACCGTCAATACCGTCCTTTCATTGTCCCGCGAGAAGATGACCGAGGCGACAGTGACCTCAAAGACCGAGTTGCGAAAGCTGATCGCGACATTCAAGGCGCAGGGCTATTCCCATACTCGGAACACGTTTGAAAACGATGTGTCCAGCATTGCGATGCCGTTCTTTCAGGATTCGACGGACCCGGCGGGGTCGATCTCGCTCGCGCTCCCGAAAAATGACCTGACCGACGCGCGCCGCAACGAGCTGCTGCCGCTGCTGAAGGATGCGGTCTCTCGCCTTGAGACCGCTTTGACCGGGCTTTAAGGCGGGCTTGAGGTTTCCAACGCTTTCTGGCGATTTCAGCTTCTGACATTGTCACCGGCTGCGACATGCGTAACGCCCCGCCGTGCGGATGCGCATATATCTGCGCCCCGATCCCGGAATGGGCCTTATCCCGGCCAAAGTTGACCGAGCATGACCAGTTCCACTGTGCGCCATGGCCGTTTGGGTTGTGGCCGGTTTTGGCGTTCATGCGGGCGGCGCGACTGACGGTCGATTGGGTTTAAGTCTCTGAAGGTTTTATGTCTTTCGCGCTGCTCCCGTCGATATTGACGGTGTGCAGTTTTGGCCTGCGCGCGCCGCTCAGGCGGTCGAAATACGGTTGGTCAAACATGACGTAAAGGCCGCTCAGGTCAGACCCCATCACGGTAGTGCGCGGGAAAATGCATGGGCGTCGATTGACAAAACTCAGAAAGATAGCCAATATAATACCCATCGGTGATAATATTGATCCATCTAGAACGGAAAGCGCCCAATCATGAACTACGATCTTTTGTTCGAACCCGTCCAGATTGGGCCGGTCACAGCCCCGAACCGTTTCTTCGCCGCGCCGCATGCAACGGGCCATGGTTTCGCGCTCCCCGCAGGGTCGACCGCGCTTCGGGCGATGAAGGCAGAGGGCGGATGGGGCACCGTGGCGGTCCAGATCACCGAGGTCAGCCAGGATTCCGACATGGCAAACCATCCGATCGAACGGATCTGGGATGATGTCTATCTGGATCAGCATGCAAAGCAGGTTGAGGCCATCAAGCAACATGGCGCCCTCGCGGCGATCGAACTGGCACATGGGGGCATGCGGGCGCGAAACTTTGTCACCGGGGTTCCGGTGATCGGCCCATCCGACCTGCCGATCCTGCGCGCCGAATTGCCGGTGCAGGCCCGTGCGATGGACAAATCCGACATCCGCGAATTTCGCCGCACCCACAAAATGGCCGCGCAGAATGCCAAGGATGTCGGCTATGACATCCTCTATGTCTATGCTGCGCACGATATTTCCCTGCTGTCGAATTTCCTGTCACGCCGCACCAATTTCCGCAGCGACGAATACGGCGGGTCATTGGAAAACCGGGTGCGGCTGCTGCGCGAAGTTCTTGAAGACACGCTTGAAGTTGCGGCTGGGGAACGGGCCGTTGCCCTGCGGTTCGGCGTCCATGAACCCGGCGCGAAACATGCCCTGACCTTTGACGGAGAAGGCCGGGAGGTGATCGAAATGCTCGCCAACCTCCCCGATCTGTGGGACGTGAACATTTCGGGCTGGTCCGCGGATTCGGCGACATCGCGGTTCACCGAACAGGGCTATCAGCTTGAATTTACCTCGTTCGTCAAAACCATTACCGACAAGCCGGTTGTCGGTGTCGGCAGGTTCACGTCACCGGACACGATGATGTCGGTGATCAAATCCGGGAAGCTTGATCTTATTGGCGGTGCCCGGCCCTCGATCGCGGATCCGTTTCTGCCGAACAAGATCAAGGAAAACCGGATCGAGGAAATTCGCGAATGCGTCGGGTGCAATGTGTGCGTCAGCATGGATTCCTATGGTGTTCCGCTGCGTTGCACCCAGAACCCCACCATCGGCGAGGAATGGCAACGCAATTGGCATCCCGAAATCGTCGGCAAGGCCGAGAAACAGGAAAACAGCCTGATCATCGGGGCCGGTCCGGCCGGGTTGGAATGTGCGCTGACCCTCGCGAAGGCCGGGCATCAGGTGACGCTGGCCGATGCCGCCGAAGAGGTTGGCGGCCGTGCCCGGCTCGAAGGTGGGTTGCCGGGGATGCATGCCTATCGACGGGTGATTGATTACCGCCTGTGGAACCTTCAACAAATGGGCAATGTCGACATCTTCACCTCCAGCCCGCTCGACACCGATGACTTGCAAGATTTCGGCGCGGACAACATCGTCTTTGCCACCGGCGCGTCCTGGCGTGGCGATGGCGTGGGGCGGTCGAATTTTGATCCGGTCACCTGGGCCGAGGGCACGACTGTGCTGACGCCTGATGATATTATCGCGGGCAGGGTGCCGGATGGCCCCGCCGTCATTTACGACGACGAGCATAATTATATGGCCAGCGTCCTCGCGGAACTTTTGCGCGCCAAAGGGTGCGAGGTGCGCTATGTAACGCCGCTGGCCAGCGTTGCATCCTGGACCGCCCATACATTGGAGCAGCGCAGCATCGTCGGGCGGTTCAAGTCGCTGGGCATTCCCATTCATGTCAACAGCACGCTCAGCGGCTATCGCAACGGCGTTGTGACGGTCGAAGACGCCTATGCCGTTGACAGCGAACGGCACTTCGACGCCGCCGCACTGGTCTTTGTCGGGGCCCGGCGTCCAAACAAGACGCTTTTTGACAGCTTCACGCAATCTCAGTCAGCAGCCAAAGGCATCCTGGCCGGCGACAGCCTCGTTCCCGGGATCATCCAGGCGGCGGTCCACTCCGGCCACCGGATCGCAAAGGATTTGATCCATGGCGGCGCCGGTCCGTTCAAGCTGGAAAAACCTAGGTAACGTCTAGATCCTTCAGCGATGGGCGTTGACCCGTGAAATCATGCATGACTGTCGACCCTGGGGATGGTTTCGAAGGGACCGATCATTCAAGATTTAACATAACTCCAATTATGAGCGTCGCGGCGTGTAGCCGCAAAGCTAAAATGTCACCCATGAGCAATTCAGGAATGTCACTCTCCCCCAAAAGACTAAGGGAGATCGG
>NZ_JAUOSD010000011.1:0-161111 GCF_030548265.1 Marinovum sp. 2_MG-2023
GCCCCCCCCCCCCCCCCCCCCCCCCCCCCCCCCCCCCCCCCCCCCCCCCCCCCCCCCCTCTTTTTCCTCCCCCCCCCGCCGGGGGGCGCGCCCCCCCCCCCCCCCCCCCCCTCCCGACCTGCCCCCGATCGCCTCGCCTGGAGAGAAGCCATGCCAACCGAAATCCTCATGCCCGCCCTGTCCCCCACGATGGAGGAAGGAACCCTTGCAAAATGGTTGGTGAAAGAGGGTGACACCGTCAGTTCCGGCGACCTCTTGGCCGAAATCGAAACCGACAAGGCCACAATGGAATTCGAAGCGGTGGACGAAGGCGTCATTGGCAAGCTGCTGGTGGCGGATGGCACCGCCTCGGTCAAGGTCAACACCCCGATCGCGGTGCTGCTGGAAGACGGCGAAACCGCCGGCGACATCTCCGACACAGCCGCCTCATCGGCCCCTGCCGCGCGCTCTTCGGCGCAAGAGACACCGCCCGCGCCCGACAAACCTGCACCGGCCGAGACGCCGCAAGACGCCGAGGGCACGCGCATCTTTGCCTCGCCCCTGGCCCGCCGCATCGCTGCCGACAAGGGGCTGGACCTCGCCCAAATCAAGGGCACCGGCCCGCGCGGCCGCATCGTCAAAGCCGATGTCGAAGCTGCGGAATCTCAACCGATGACGCCCGCCAGGGCGGAAGAGGCCCCCACACCCAAATCCGCGCCTGCCCCGGCGTCGCCCTCCGCCGACCAGGTCGCCGCGCTCTACCAAGGCCGCGACTTCACCGAGGTGCCCCTCGACGGCATGCGCAAAACCATCGCCGCCCGCCTCACCGAGGCGAAGCAGACCATCCCGCATTTCTACCTGCGCCGCGACATCCAGCTCGACGCGCTGCTGAAATTCCGCGCCGATCTCAACGCACAGCTTGCCCCGCGCGGCGTCAAACTCTCGGTCAATGATTTCATTATCAAGGCCTGCGCCAACGCCCTGCAACTGGTGCCGGATGCCAACGCAGTCTGGGCCGGGGACCGCATTCTGCGGCTGACCCCGTCGGATGTCGCCGTTGCCGTAGCGATTGAGGGCGGCTTGTTCACCCCGGTCCTGCAAGACGCCGACAAGAAATCACTGACGGCTCTGTCAGCCGAAATGAAAGACCTCGCGGCCCGCGCCCGCGACCGCAAACTCGCCCCACATGAATATCAGGGCGGATCCTTTGCCATTTCCAACCTTGGCATGTTCGGGATCGAGAATTTTGACGCGGTCATCAACCCGCCACATGGCGCGATTCTGGCGGTTGGCGCCGGGGTGAAGAAACCCGTGGTCGATGCCGAGGGCAATTTGGCCGTGGCCACCGTCATGTCGGTCACCCTGTCAGTCGATCACCGGGTGATTGACGGCGCATTGGCCGCTGAATTGCTGGCTGCGATCAAGGACGGGTTGGAAAATCCCCTGGCAATGCTGGCCTGAACCGCAGGCCAGCAACACTGACCTGAAACACTGGCTTGAAACATTGGCCAGATCCATCGGCCAGCATCATCGGCCAGCATCACTGGGCCCAGCCAAAGCTGGACCCAGTGATGCTGTGGCAGACTGATCATGTGACAGATCCTATTTTATCGGGCTGTGACAGTATCTTGTGACGGCTGGCATCGCTTTTGCCAGCGCCAACCCTGAGTTGGAGCAGACTGTTGCAATGCCGGGTTCAATTCCCGCAGCGGTCAGGCACCAGAGCGCAGGATCTGATCCATCGACATCGACGGCTGGGCGCACCCCGCCTCTCCAACGATTTTCGCAGGCACACCGGCCACGGTCTTGCAGGCCGGAACCTCGCTCAACACCACCGAACCGGCGGCAATGCGCGAGCAATTTCCAATGTGAATATTGCCCAGAACCTTTGCCCCGGCGCCAATCAACACACCGTCGCCAATCTTTGGATGACGGTCCTGTTCTTCCTTGCCGGTGCCGCCCAGCGTCACGGAATGCAGCATCGACACATTGTCGCCCACCACCGCGGTTTCACCGATCACAATCGAATGGGCATGGTCGATCATGATGCCCTTGCCGATTTTTGCGGCCGGATGAATATCAATCCCGAACACTTCGGACACCCGCATCTGAATGAAATACGCCAGATCACGCCGCCCCGCGGTCCAAAGCCAATGCCCGATACGATAGGCTTGGATCGCCTGAAATCCCTTGAAAAACAGCACGGGCTGCAAATAGCGATGGCAGGCCGGATCGCGGTCATACACGGCGGCAATATCTGCCCGTGCCGAACGCCCGATTGTGGGATCAGAGGCATAGGCCTCGTCACAGATTTCCCGCAGGATCTGCTCTGACATTTCGCCCGAAGCGAGCTTTAGCGAGTTGCGGTAACTCAACGCGCGTTCCAGTGACGGATGGTGCAGCACGCTTTGGTGGATCAAACCGCCCAACAGCGGTTCATCTTTCACGGCCTGTTCCGCTTCTTCCAGAATCTGCGCCCAAATTGGGTCGACTTGGGCTAACTGCGTTTGTGTCCGGGCCATGGTATCCTCGCATCGCGGTGTCGGGTGTGAGGTATACCATGTTCGCGGCGTCTGCCAAACGCAATCCTGTGATGAGGAAGCGAAGGAATTGGAATGGGTTCCTTGTGGGGTGGATCCAATGTTGCGAATGGATCTGCTCCACCCTGGGGGCCAGCCCCCAGACCCCCGGGATATTTTGGCCAAGAAGAATGCCAAGCGGCGTTTGCAAGGGGCGCAGGTTGGAGATGGGACCAACCATGGTTAGCGCCGCCGTGTGGACCGCCATTCCAGAAGCAGATGAAACACCGTTTCCAGACAACGACAATAAGCGTCTTCCCCAAGCGGGGGTTCTGCTGCCAAGGGCCGCACACGGGCGGCGGCCATCAGAGTGCCATTGCCCCAATCGCGATGTGCGCGACCGAGGCGTTTGGCATAGCGGTCTGCGAAGTCCGCCTCTTCTATCATCCGCCGGCAGAGGCCTTCGCGCGCCTCTGCCGGCACCATCAACATGGCGCGGGCGGCCGCCGTCACATCGCCATGAAGAACCGGTCGCATCCGATCACACCTGCCAGCGGGCAAAAGGCCCCGGACCATAGACATCGGAAATCTGTGCCACCTCGATGTGGACACCAGGTCCAGCACCGTCAGCAGATTGCATCGCCGCGGAATAGGCAAACATCGGTGTGTTCAATGTCACCTCGCGCAGCACGGTGATCCCGTCCATCACACGCAACAGATAGCTTTCGTTTGCCTCGCCCAGGGGCACTTCGGCAAGATCCCAGCTGTCGCCGTCGATCCGCGTGCGCCGCACCCATGTCACGGTCAGATCGCCAGAGGACCAGACCCCTTTCAGATGCACCGGGGAATAGGGCCGCAACCCATTGCCATCAAACGCATGCACCTCGTGTTCATACGACGGATCACTGACCGGCCGTTGCGCCGGACCCACGCGATAGTGCCGCGCAATGCGCCGGGCCGAGGACGGCAGGTTGATCTGTTCCGGCGCACCGTCGATCAGAACCACATATGCGCCCTCAGGCCAGGATGCAGGCATAAGGGCATCCGTGCCCAATTGCCCGCGCAGCCGATGGCTCAGCATCCAGGTGTCGACATCGACAAGCTCTGCATCGCGAAACTGAAACAACTCCCATCCGCCGGGTGTCCCATCACCGATTGCACAGAGGTTGCCACCGGCCAGCAGCGCATCATCGTCAATCGAACTGAACGCGCCGGTGGTCAATTTCACCTGCACCGCATCGCCGCGATCAATGATGCCGGACGGGGCGGAAAACAACGGGGTTTGCGTGACGCCGAATGTGGCGCGGGCGGCAAAGATGTCGTTGAGCTGATAGTTGGAATCCTGTGCGGAATCGTACAGCGCGACACTGCCAGGCCAGGGTTTGGCTGCCACTGCCAGATGCGGCGCATGCGGCACCTCGTCACCGGTCAGAAGTGGCAGATCCAGGAACAATGGCAACACCGGCACCGGCGGCACAAAGGCAGCCACAGTTGCGGGATCATCCTCGATTTCCACCGGCTGATAGACTTCTGGTTCTATGCGCACCGCCTCGACGATCTGTTCGCGACCGACCTCGATCCGGTCCACCCGATACAGCGCCCGCCCAGCGCCCTCTGGCAAGGACACGACATCGCCAGCCGCCACATCAAGCCGCGACGGCGGCAGGGCAAAACGCGCCTGTTCACGTGCCACCCGCGCCTCGGCCAGCCAGCGTTCCACGGTTTGACGCCCCTCGGCCCGAGTCAGCACCAACGGCACTTCGCTGCGCGACACCGTATGGGTGGCCTCGTCCGGCATCACCGCTTCTTCGGCGATGGTTTCATAGTCCCCATCCGACTGGATGAAATCCAGACGCACCCGCCCCGCCATCTCGGCCTCGGAGCTGCGGTTCTGGGACAGGGTGCCATCCAGATCGTCATTTATCGCCAGAAGATCGGCATCAATCTCAATCGCATCACGCCCAGCGCGCATGATGAAATGCAACACCCCCGCGCGTTCCACAGCATCAAAACCGAAATGCAACATCAGGGGCTGCAACAGGGTTCGCATGTCGCCGATATTGCCGCTGGTATAGCCGCGAATGAACCCGCGCAGATCAGACACATCAAAGGCGGGCACACCGGCGTCCAGGCAGATTTCCTCGACCAGGCGCGCCAAGGACATGGCAGAGGCCCGGCCATTCATCCAATGGCCGCGGGCATAGTTTCCGCTGTCGGTCCAGAGCGCTGAATTGGCCGGGAAATACGGATAGGGCCGCGTATCCCAAGCCCAGACAAAGGCCCGGTCCATGTCGACCATCGCGCCGCCGTATTCCTCGGACACCGGGTTGTTGGTCGCGTCGCCCCAGTAATCGGTGACCGCGCGCAGATATTGCCGCTGGATCAGTTCGTCCCGCCGCCCGTCGGAAAACTTTGGCAGGCTGGATTCGCTCGACTTTGGATCAAGGAACTTGTTCGGCTGGTTGGTGCCCTTGTCGATCGCGGCACAGCCGAATTCGGTGAACCAGATCGGCTTGCCCTGGGGCACCCATTCGGTGGCATTGGCCTGGCGTTCACCGGCTATCCGGTTGTGATGCGGATTGGACCACCAATTGCGGATATCCTTGTACCGATAGATCCACGGCTCGTCATGGGCGCCATCGGTGATGGGTTCACGCCGTTGCGCGGCCATGGCCTCTGGGGTTGGATAATACCAATCATAGCCCTCGCCCCCCGCCACATTGCCGCGCAGGTAGTCCAGATTGTAGATCGAGCCAACACCGGCATCCGCATGGTCCTTGCCATCGCGCCAATCCGACAGCGGCATGTAGTTATCGATCCCGACAAAGTCGATTTCGCTGTTGGCCCAAAGCGGGTCAAGATGGAACAGCACATCACCAGAGCCATCCTGCGGGTGATAGCCGAAATATTCCGACCAATCCGCCGCATAGCCAATCTTGGTATTGGGCCCCAGGATCTGGCGCACATCAGCAGCCAGCTGGATCATGGCGGCCACCGCAGGAAATCCCCCGTCCGCGCCGCGAATTTGCGTCAAACCACGCATTTCCGAGCCGATACAAAACGCATCCACCCCACCCGACGCCGCGCAAAGCGCCGCGTAATGCAGGATAAACCGGCGATAGCTCCACTCCTGGGGGCCACTGTAGTCGACAGTGGCATGGATCAGGGTCGGCGTGTTTTTCAGGACATCAAGGATATCTTCATAGACCTCGGTTTCATCCAACACGGTGAAATCGCCGGGCTGGGCGGTGCCGAAAAACGCGGCGACCTCTGCCTCGGCTGCGGCGGTGCCATCCGTTGACCCGCTCTGGCCCGGGGCCCTTTCGGTCGTGATCCGTCCACGCCAGGGCAGCACGGGCTGGTCCGACGCATCACTATAGGGATCGGGCAAGCCATTACCGGGCAGCTGATCCATCAGGATGAAGGGATAGAACATCACTGATTGTTCGCGCTCTTTCAATGCGCGAATTCCTTCCAGTACCGCCCCATCGGAAATGGCACCGCCATAGACCGGCCGGTCCTCGCCGTCGCGCGCCACCAATTCCACTTCGGTGCGCTCCAACCCGGACACCCGCCAGGCCATGCCCTTGCCGTCAAATTCGGATTGTTCGACCTTGGGCTGGATCTGGCACTGACCAGCGCGCAGATCATTGCCGAACCAGCTGACAATCAGTGATGTCGCGCCCATGTTGGGGCATTCCTGGGTCAACTGATCCAACGAGGTTTCGATATCGCTTTTGCCCGCCGGGGAATTGACGTTGGCCATACGGAAATCGCCGGGCCCGTATTTGTATTTCACCGGCGTGGTTGCCAGCGCATATTCACCGGTGCCCGGCACAAGCGCGACCCCGCACAGGTTATGCGGCACTTCGGCGGCACCGTCGGTGACCGAGACCTGCGCCGGTTTGGACACTTCAAAGCTGAACTGTGGCACGCGATTGCCAAATTCCGAAAGGTCCAGATCCTCCAGCACGACATAGGCCGTGCCGCGATAGGCCGGCACCGCCCCCGGGCCTTCGATGGCCTCGATCTTGGGGTCGGGCAATTGATCTTCGCTGCCGGTATAGACCCGCAGGTTCAGGCTGTCGCGCGGCACTTCCTCGCCATCGGCCCAGATCCGACCGATATTGGTGATCTCACCCTCGCAGACCGCAATCGCCAGATTGACGGTATAGGAATAAGTGGTGGTCTTGACCTTGGGTTGTGACGGCGCGCCTTTGCCGCTGCCACCGCTGGTCTTGGTATTCACATGTTCGGTGAAATTGCTGGCCCATAGCACATGACCGGCCATGCGCATCCGGCCATAGCTGCGGGCAATGGGGGCGCCTTCACCGGCGCGGTTGACGCGGAACCGATCAATGCGGTTCCCTTCAACCACCACTTCGGATCCCTGCCCCATCAGGCGCTGATCAATGGCGCGCCCCACGGTTGCGCCAATGAAACGGCCAACGGCCGTCAGGCTCAGACCCAAAAAGGTGCCACCGACAGCGCTGCCAAGCGCCGCGCCCGCTGCGGAAAGTACAATCGTCGCCATCAGATGGACTCCTTATGGAAATGCAAATCGCGCCACGATGCGCCGCGCCCAGGGGGCGCTCAGTGGGCTTTCGGTAACACCATGGCCGGTATAGGAATGGATGAAACTGGCGTTGGCGCCGACCTGCGCCTGAATCCCCAGATGTTTGGCCACCGCCCCATCCCGCATGCGAAACAACAGCACATCACCGGCCCCGGCGCTGTCCAGAGGTTTCGGGCAAAGATGCTGCGCCGCCGCGCGCCACAGCCGTTCCTGCCCCTGCGGTTCAGACCAATCGCGGGTATACGCAGGCGGAATTTCCGGCTCTGCGCCCTGAACCTCCCGCCAAACCCCGCGCAACAGGCCCAGACAATCGCACCCGGCACCGCGCACCGAGGTTTGATGCAGATAGGGCGTGCCAATCCAGCCGCGGGCGGCCGCGACCACTTTGGATGCCGGTATAGTCATCGGCGGCTCCCCCCCGACTTGCTCCCGGCGCGCGCCGGGTTGACCAGCAACCAGTCATCTTCCGGCACATCCGGGAAGCCGCGATAATTCAACAGATTGTCAAATTTGAAGCGACATGTTTCCAACCGTTTGTCACAGCCTGCGGTCAATCTTACCTGGTCACCGACCACGATCGGCAGTCGCAGCGGTTCCCACAATTCGATCTGCTGGCCATCCTCGATCAGCTCGTCACGTTTGACCGCACCGAACAACCCCGCCGCTGCCCCGCTGAGCACATCCATGCGCCCGCGTCGGAACCATGCCGGTTCAAACGCGCCCCCGGTGTCAATGACCACGGTCGAGGTTTCCTCGACAGCCAGAACACTGCCTTCCCAGGTGAACCCCGGCGTCGACAGATCGAACTTGCAACCGCCATCCCCCAGGACCGCCGTGCAGGGTGTTTGGAACACCCGTCCGAACGGACGGTTCAACGCCTCTGACAAACCGCGCAACTCGGCTTCGAACGCGCCGTCAATGCGCCGCATCTCACCGATGGTGCCGCGAAACTGTAGGTGGCGCTGGCTCACATCCTGCCAATTGACCAACCAGGCCCGCACTTCTGCCCCGTCAAAACGACCAGCAAGGATATCAGCCTCGGTGATGGCGGCATCCGACAGCGCACCAACGGCCTCGGAGTTGTCAACGGACAGCCCGGTCCCCTGTTGCAAGGCCATTGCGCTCAGACCGCTGTCAGCGCGGAATGTCATGCCATCGAAACTCAATTCGCGGTCATGATCGGTAAAGCCAAACGCGGTGCCATCCGCACGGTTGATCGCCCAGGCACGGCAAAGCGTCGTATGACCGCTTTCCAAATGTGCCTTCATCTCCCCTGAAAGTGTCATCAGATCCGCACCTCGACCACTGGCACATTCGGCACTTCACCCGCCTGGAAAGAGGACACCGACGTGGCAATCCGATCCGTGTCAAACCGCACCGGCACGTCAAATTCAAACCCTGCGGTGATTTCCGCATCCTGAAGCGGCGGGCTGGCAAAGGTCACAATGCCGGTTGTCTCGTCCACATCCCAGTGGATGCTTTCCTGCAACTCGTCGCCCTGAACACCAATCCGCACAGAGCCCTGCACAGGCTTGGTCACCACACGCGCATATTCCGCCGCACCAGAGCGATAGGTCTTGACCAGCTGGTAATGAACAGAGGCCCCATCGCCCAGCGCAATCACCTGGTCGCGATAGGCCACTTCCTGACTTGCGGGACAGGTCTTGTAGTCCGACCAATCCTTCCAGCGGAACCCGAACAACTGACCACGGCGGGCCTCGAAAAAGCCGATCATCGTCTCGATGTCGTCCAGCGACCGCAGGCCAAGCCCGGCGTCATAGCGGTGGCGCGACTGCGACCACGGCGTGTTGCGTTCTTCGAACCCATTGGCCAGCGTGACCACGTCGGTCCGCCGCTCTGGTCCGCCGACCGAGCCAAAGCTCAGGTTGGCGGGAAACCGCACTTCATGAAATGACATGGAACTTCCCTCCGTTTACCGGTTGCGACCGCCGCGCGCCAACACGCGGCTCATCTGTGCGGCAATCTGGCTTTGACTGCGCTGGAACCCCTGGGCGTCCGGGGTCTGGATATTCATCACCACATTGATGGGTCGGCTCCCGCCCGAGGCCTGAACGCCCAGCTTGCCGTTCGGCCCGCGCGCCAGTGGCATGATCGCTTCGGGACCGGCCTCGCCCATCAATCCCATGCCGCCACGCATCGGAAAATGCACAGGCCCGTTGACCACCCCACCATTGGCAAAGGGCGTCACACGGCCCTGGGTGAACGCTCCGCCCTTCTCGAACGGCATCAGACCATTGACGACGCCGCCCAACATCGAGCCGAAATGATCCGTCACCGGTTTCATCGCGGCGTTATAGGCCGCATTGATCATGGACTGACCGATCACGCCCAGCGCCTCGGAAAACTTCATCCCGTCCAGCACCACACCGTCGATTGCCTTGCGCAGCCCCCCTGACAGGGTCGAACTCAGAACCCGCGCCTGAT
The DNA here is from genome assembly GCF_030548265.1 of Marinovum sp. 2_MG-2023. Classification (NCBI taxonomy): domain Bacteria; kingdom Pseudomonadati; phylum Pseudomonadota; class Alphaproteobacteria; order Rhodobacterales; family Roseobacteraceae; genus Marinovum; species Marinovum sp. 2_MG-2023. Next base: position 9,520 of record NZ_JAUOSD010000011.1, read on the forward strand.
TGCCCGTCGCCGAAAACGTCTGGTGAATACGCTTCAACTCGGTATCAAATCCCGCCGCCAGCGTGCTGGCAGAGCCAAGCGATTGCGCCAGCGCATCGACCTGAAGGTCGAGATCATCCAATCCGTTCACATCTTCCATCGCCTTATCCTTTCCCTTGGTCTGTCCCCGTCAAATCCGGTCCCGTCCCGTCGTCGGGAAAGGCCGCAATCAACTGGTCCAGCCGGTCACGGGTCAGCGGCGCATTGCCGCCGCCGACCCCAAGCATCAGCATCAATTCCGCCGGCGTCAGCGCCCAGAATTCCGCCGGGCGCAGACCCAAACCGCGCAGACCCGCCGTCATCAATCGGGGCCAGTTGATCCGGTTCACACCGCCTCCTCAGGCACCATGAAGGCCCGTGCCAACAATTCTGCCGCGACCTTGGCCGCGCCAATCGGCCCCCCCGCGATCTCGGCCTGCACCAGATCGCGGGGCCCACCGGACCATCCGCCGCCGCGCAACCCCGCCACAATCAGCGCCAGCACATCGCGACCCGAAAACTGACCGGTCTCGAAACGCTCCACCAGATCCACCAGTGATCCGGTCTCCAGCGCCTCTTCCAGCTCGGCCAATGCACCCAGGGTCAGCTTGAGCACATGCGCCGTGCCGTCGATGGTCAGCATGACCTCGCCCCTCCACGGATTGGTCATTGCTTACAGCGCCACGAAGGTCAGCTCACCCGCAGAGGCGAGTGAAAGCTCATATGTGGCTTCGCCATTATGGCTACCGGCATATTCCAGCCCGGTGACCTGAAACGGGCCTTCGATGGTGCCGAAATCCGGCACAATCACCTGAAAGTCCGGCACTTCGCCGTCAAAGAAGATCTGACGCGCGCGTTCATCCGTGGCGTCGTCCTTGAAAATCCCGGCACCGGAGATTGCTGCGCTTTTCACGCCAGCCCCGCCAAGAAGCTCACGCCAGCCCCCCGCACTCTCAAGCGATGTGACATCCACCGCCTCTGCATTGAAACTGATACGTGTGGCGCGCAGCCCCACCATGGTTTCGAATTGCCCAGCGCCGCTGAGATCAACCTTGATCAGAAGGTCCTTACCGTTTTGTGCAGCCATGTTACGTACTCCGCTTTATGAGGTTCAGTTGTCTTCGACACGGGCGCGAAAGATCATATCGATCCGCCGCGTTCCGGCTGTGGTGTCTCGGGTGGCCTTGGCCCTCTGAAACCAGAGCCCGACCAAACTTCCGCGCGACAGGGCAAGGGCGGGATCGTCCAAAGCGTCGCTCACCGCGACCGCCGCTTCCTTGGCTTGTTGAAATCCCGGCGCATCGGTGATGATGGAAATTCCGATGTCATGTGCCGCGCCGTTGCCGGTCTGATCCGACCGGTCGCGTGCGGTTTCCGTGCCCAGCGTCACATAGATCGACGGCAGGCTGCCGGATGGGATCGCATCGTAAATCGCACTGCCGACAATTGCGCCAAGCGCCGCGTCAGCCGACAGATGTTGATAAAGTGCCGTCTGCAATGCAACGGCCACCGCGTAACTCATGGTGTCAGCTCCTCTTCGGTGAAACAAATCAGATGGCGCGCGCCGGGGTCGCGTTCGGCGACCGCCTCGATACGCCAGACGCGGGGGCCCTCGCGGAAACGCTGTCCCGCTGCGGGGCGTGCCGGATCGCCCATCGGAGCGGCACGCACGATCATGCGATAGGCCGTCACCGACACCGGCGCCGCAGCCCCACGTGTCGCGCGCCCGCTTCGCGCCGATACATCCGCCCAGATCGTGCCCTGCGGCATCCACATCCGGTCAAAACCGCCGGCCCCATCCGGCACATCCTGTGCAGTCTCCAGCACCAGAGCGCGATTCAATCGTGGCGTGCTCATGCTCTGCCCCCTGTCAGACCGACCCGCATCATCCGATAGCGTTCGATCAAAGAGGTGACACCAAACGGCATACAGCCCTGGCCCAATGCGGTCTCGTCGCGGTACTCATAGTAATGCGCCGCCAGCAGCATCACCGCCTGCCCCAAATCGGCTGGCAGCCCCGCCCAGTCCGGCGCATATCCGGCGGTAAAGCGGACAACCGCGCGCCCATTGGTCGCGATGGTCGGAAGACAACTTCCCCGCGCCGCCAATTGCGGACGCTGCGAATCCTCGATCAACCGATAGACAGCGGGATCGACAATTGTGCTTTGGCCATCGCCATCCAACAAGGCGACCTCGGTCAGGGCCGTGATGGGCGCGACCGGCAACACCTGGGCGGCCCCGTCCTGCCATGCGCTCACCCGAAAGGCAAAATTCCGTGAAATCAGCACCTTGCCAGTGCGCGATTCAATTGCTGCAATCGCCGCCCGCAGAAAGCTCTGCAATACCGCATCCTGGACCGTCGCCCCGGCAAACCCGCTGCCCAGCCGCAGATGGGTCTTGAACTCCTCCACCGGCAGTGCCGCCACCGGCACATTGGTCTCTTCTACCAACATCATCTTTGCAAACTCCATCATGCCTGCTGCCCGACCTTTTGCCTTGGCCATCAAAACTGGCTTCAAATCTGGCACCGTGGTTTCAGGCGCGCGCCACCCGCGTTGCTCGAACGGAGGGGAGCAGCCAGCCAACGCCGGTCAATCGACGCGCGCCCACCGGGGGACATCACTGTCCCCCGGCCTCACAGCCCCGGTTTAGGAGGCCGCGAAGCGCAATACCTTGATGGCAGCAAAGTCGCTGACGTCCCCGCCGACACGTTTGGTGGCATAGAACAGGACATTCGGCTTGGCCGAGAACGGATCGCGCAGCACCCGCAGGTCCGGACGTTCCGCCACGGTATAGCCGGCGGCAAAGTCGCCAAAGGCAATCGAATCCGACCCGCTGGCAATGTCCGGCATATCCTCGGCAATCAGTACCGGGTATCCCAACAGACGCGCAGGCTCTCCCGCCGCAAGACCATCCGACCACAGGAACCGACCGTCGCCGTCCTTCAGCTTGCGGACTTCACCGGCCGTCTTGGAATTCATCACAAAGGTGCCGTTCGCCCGGTATGTCGCGCCCAGCGCATAGACCAGATCAATGATCGCATCCCCGTTGCCCAACGCGCCATCGGTGCCGGTCGCCACATAACCCAGTGAATCCCAGGCCCAGACATTGTTGGCAACAATGGTATGGGTCAGAAAACCGGTTGGCTTGTCGATGCCATCGCCACTGACAAAGGCCGCAGCCTCGGCACGGGCGAATTTTTCGGCAATGCGCCCCGCCAGCCAGCTCTCAATGTCAAACGCGGCATCGTCCAGCAATCGCTGCGACGCTTTGGGCAGCGCCGAAAGCTCGTGCAGCGGGATGGTGATCCGGTCAATGGTCGGCGTGCCGGTTTCCGACGTGGCACCGGTCTCGGTGGCCCAGCCCGCCCCGATATCGCTGGTGTCGATCAGTACATCGTATGATGTGGCCTCGACATTCACCACGCTGGCCACCGCGCGGATCGACGCACCGGACTGCAGTACCGATTTGATGGTGTCTGACATCTGCGGATCGACCAGATAGCCGCCATCGCTGTTCACGGCTGTCGACATCGACTTCTGGTCCAGCTCCAGACCCCGCAGGCCGTCATCGTCACCCGACCGCAGATAGGCATCAAACGCTTTCTGGTGCGGGGCTTCGTAATCTGTTGCGGCCAGAACCGGGCGCGCAGCGGCAAGGGTCTTGCGTTCAAACATTGTCATTTTCTCTTCCTGCTTCAGAACTCGGGTCTTGATCTCGGCCTGAAAGGCCTTCAACTCACTCACAAAGCCGCCAACCGCGCCCTTGATTTCTTCTGCGGGGGACAGACCTTCCCCGCCCGCTGCCTTCGCATCGGTCATTTCCATGTGCTTTCTCCTGATGTTCCGCGCGGCCTAGTCTTCGCGGGCAATCTCGTGACGTGCCGCCGCAAAGACCGCCGCCAATTGCCGCAATGTGTCGCCCTCTGGGGTGTCCCCCTTGGCCGCCACCCGCGCACTGGGCAACATCGGAAAGGTCACAAGCGACACTTCCCAAAGCTCCAGTTCCTGCAAGAGCCTCTGGCCCTTGTCGGTCTTCACCGCCTTTTTGGTGCGATACCCAATCGACAACCCGTCAATCGCGCCAGCCTGCAACAGCGCCGACGCCTCGCGCCCCTTGGCCACCGCGTCCAGAATGCGGCCCTTCACGCGCAGGCCCTGACCGTCTTCGACCACCTCATCCCAGACCCCGATCGGTTGGGTCGGGTCATGCTGCCACAGCATGCGAACATGCCGCCCCTCGGCCGCCAGACGCTTCAGCGACGTCGCATAAGCGCCCTTTTGCACTACATCGCCCCCCTGGTCCTGCGCACCAAACAGGCTGGCATAGCCTTCGATCACATGGCCATCCGTAACGCTCAACTCACCGTCGAACCGCGCGAATTTTGTCTCAAGTTCCATCCCGCTCTCCACTTTCGTTCCCCCGTGGGCGGTGCTTTCACGCAGCACCGCCCAAACACAGCCCAATCACGGCCCAATCACGGCACCGCCACCAAGAGGCCCTGAAACGCCTGCGCCAGGATCACCGCCACCACGCCATAGACCGTCAGCCACAGCCGCCGTTCCAAGCGTTCGATCATCTCTTCGATCCGATCGAGCCGCTTGTTCATCGCCGCGAATTGCAATTCCGCCACCCTTTCATGGGCCTCAAGCCGCAAGGCCGGTGCACAATCAAACGCCTCAAATCCAAACCGTTCACCCATCCTCGGCCTCCACTGGTAGCCCCAGAATGCGCCGCTTTTCAGCGGTGCTCAGGAAGTCCGCCGCCGAAACCCGCGACCATTGCGCCTCGCGCTCGGTGGCCAATGCGGGCACCTGATCCAGATCCGGCTTCAACTCGACCGCCTCACCGGCAAATCCGGCCAACCACGCGCCAAGCGCGGCCGTAACCCGCTCTGCCAAGGGCAGAACCGTCAGGCGATAAAACGCCCGGTTTGCCTCCTGGTAATTGGCATAGGTCGCATCCCCCGGGATCCCCAGCAGCATCGGCGGCACCCCGAAGGCCAGCGCAATTTCACGCGCCGCCGCATCTTTGGTCTTGTGGAATTCCATGTCCGACGGGCTGAACCCCATCGGCTTCCAGTCCAACCCACCCTCCAGCAGCATCGGCCGCCCGGCGTTCCTGGCCCCGGTGTGATTGGCCTCAATCTCGCTCGACAACCGGTCAAACTGCTCGGCGGACATCGACGCCTGCCCATCCGCCCCGCGATAGACAATCGCACCACTGGGGCGCGCCGCATTGTCCAGCAACGCCTTGGACCAGCGCGACGCCGCATTATGCACATCCAGCGCCTGCGCCGCCGCCTGCATCGGCGAAAACCCATAGTGGTCATCCTGCGGATGGAAATTCTTCACATGGCAGATCGGGCTCAGCGCCCCTGTCACGTCGAACCTGTGCTTGCGCCCACCAACGCTGTATTCATAGGCCACCGGCCAACCATCGCGACCCGGCACCAGCGACATCCGATCCGACCGCAGCACATGCAGTTCCAGCGGCACGCCCGTATCCCCCGATACCGCCTCGACATAGCCATTGCCGCTCAGCAACAGATGCCCATAAAGCGCCTCCAGCAATTCCGCCCGCCCCTGGGCCGGGTTGGGCCGTTTGACCAACGCCATCAGCGGATGTTCCTCATAGCGGCGACCGGTGTCCTGCAACACCAGCGGCAGCGCCGCCGCCGCCTCGGCAATCAGTTTGACCGCGCGAAACCCCACCGGGTTGCCGGCAAATCCCGTCCGCGTCAACGACACCGCGTCCCTTGGGCTCCAGGCAACACGCCCAGACGTTTGATACGCGACCACAGGGCCGGTCGCGCTTGCCTTGGCTTCCGGTACGATCTCTGATTTGTCCCGCCGCAAGAATTCAAACATCGCGTTACACGCTCCCTTTTGACACGTGGCGCCGGGCAAAATCTCACCCTCCGCCGGACCACCCCTGGCCCGACGTGTCCGCCACGCATTCGGATAATTCTGAAATGCCCCACATGCCGGGGCGTCTCGTTGCTCGCCAACCAATATGCTTCAAATTGGTTAAGGTCGCGCGATCAGAGCGTACGCACCGCCGGTTTCGCACCGCCCTGCCCATCCAGCACCAATTCCGTCAAAGCCCAGACAAGCGCGTCGACCCGGTCCGGGCTTTTCTTGCCCTCATACCCCTTCAGCGACATGCGGCACATCTGCTCTTCCAACTTGTGCAGCCCCGGCACATGTTTCACCCGGCCCTGCTCATAAAGCGCCGCCACCGGTTCGGCCCGTGCCACCTTGCCCCGGCTGGCATGGACAGATTTCATCGGCACAGCCCCATCCACCTGGCGCACCACCGCCTCAACCAGCGCACCGCCCTGATTGACCTCGGCAACAATCCTATCGGCCTGAAACCGGTGATAGACCTCGACGGCCCGCTCCGCCCATGTGCGCGGGCTGGCCGCACCGATGCTGGCATCTTCCAGCACATGCACCTGCCAATCCTGCACCTCACCGGTCATTCGCACGCCTGCCACAACGATCCCGCATTCATCCGATCCCGCATGGCCGGACACCGGCGGATCCACCGCCACCACAACCCGGTCAAAGTCTCCGGTATTCGCATCCCGGCATTCATCCAAAAGCGCATGAGTCCAAAGCGCGCCTTCAATATCGGTCAGCAATTCGCCGTCCAACTCTTGCCGCGCCAGCGCAGACCCCTTGTACCGCGCCCGCACCTCTTCCAGAAACGACGCCGCCAGATGCGCCCGGTTCGCCTCGGTCGGGGCGCGCGTCACCACGGTCGAAGGCGACTCCAGGAGCGTCTTCAACGCCTCCGCATTGCGCGGTGTCGTGGTGACACAGGCCTGCGGATGCTCGCCCAATCGCAGGGCAAACTGCAACATGTCCCAGGTATCTTCCCCCTTGGGCCATTTTGCCAATTCATCCGCCCAGGCGCCGTCGAACTGCGGCCCGCGCAGGGCCTCGGGGTCATTGGCCGAAAACGTGTGCGCCACTGCGCCATTGGGCCAGATCAACCGGCGTTTGCTGGCCTCCCAATGTGGTCGGCGATCCGGCGGAGAAGATTGCAGAATACCGCTGTCGCCAAAGATCATGACATCGCGCACCTGATCATAGGTCTCCCCCACCAGCGCCAATCGTTTGGCCCGCCCTGGATCACGTGGGCGGGCACCTTCGACCATACTGCGCACCCATTCGGCCCCGGCGCGGGTCTTGCCCGCGCCGCGCCCGCCCAGCACCACCCAACTGCGCCACGCCCCCTCGGGCGGCAATTGGTGCGGATGCGCCCAGAACTCGAACAAAAAAGGGAGAGCCATAAGCTCTCCCGCACCCAGATCATTCAGAAACGCGTCCTGCACCGCAGCATCTGCGCAGCTGAGCAAGACGGCACCCGATCTCAGATCGTGCCTGTTCAAGGTCGAGCCCATAGGCTCCGTCGATGGCGGCTTCTTTCCGTGCATATTCTGCAAGCTGCGACTCCGTTTCCATGGCCAGCTTCATCCAGCCGCGAATATCCGCGACGGTTTTGCTGACGTCCTTCAATGTGTCGACTTCCCCGCATTGGACCCGTTTCTTCAGGTCTCTAAGCGCTGTCTCGAATTCCACGAGACTTTCCCGAACTACAACAAGCCTTGCCTCAAGGCGCTCCACGTCTCGTTTCGGGGTGATGAGAGTCATGTGATGATAGACCTTCCATGCTGACGGTTTCCCCCGTATGAGCGACACAAAAAAACGACCGCCCAGGTTTCCCCGGGGGCCGTTTGCCCATGTCGTCCAGCATGTCACAATCTATACGGGAATGCGGTCGCAATGTCAAGCCCACAGGGGTTAACACATTGTAAATCAACCGTTTCTCAGATTGCGAAAGTATTCACCCCGACGGCACGACAGACACTATTCCCACATCTTTTGACCTCGGGCCGCATGAACCTCTCATTGCATGCGACCCGCTGCACGAGCCAATAACAGGCCGACCACCGCCCATGTGGATCAGGCGGCAAGGTCACCACATCCCTCACCGTCAATGTCACCGGGATCAGGGCACTGTCGACCAATAGATCTGCACACATCGACGCCCCCAAAAGACCCACCAAACACTCACGTGAAGGCCCCCGCATGACAATAGAATTATTACTGTCAGACGCGTGTATTTCTGGCTTCACACGCCGCCAAAGCGTGGGCATATGTATCACATTCCCCACACCAGAATCAGGTTTTCTACAATGACGTCGCTTGCCAATCCCACGCCTCCTGCCACACGATTTGATCTGGTCACCACCGTCAAATGGATCGCATCAATCATTCAGATCCTCGGCTATGCCGCGACCGGCTTTGGCTATACTCCGTGGAACCTCTATCTGTTTCTTGCCGGTGTCATCGGCTGGCTCGCGGTGGGGATCTTGTGGAAGGACCGGGCCATCATCCTGATCCACATCGTCGCCTTTGGCTCGATGATTGTCGGCATGACGGCCTCTGGTTAACCTCCCCCCGGTTCGGGGGCGCTGGCCGCTCAGCCGCCCGACAAGGACACCTCGGCAAACACCTCCTTGGCGGCAAACAACCCGTTCAATGCAGCGGGAAAGCCGACGTAAACCGCCATCTGCATCAGCACCTCGGTGATCTCCTCCTGCGTCAAGCCGACATTCAACCCAGCCTCGATATGCACCTTTAATTGCGGCTGGGCATTTCCCATCGCGGCGAGCGCCGCAATGGTGGCGATCTCCCGCTCCCGCAGCCCAAGCCCGGGTCGGGTATAAATATCGCCAAACGGGAATTCGAAAAGATAGGTGGCAAAATCCGGCGCGATATCCGCCAGCGCGTCAATCACATTTTGCCCGGCCTGCCCGTCAATTTCCGCCAGCGCGCGTTTGCCCCGCGCCAACCGGCTCTCTGTCTTGTGTTGTTCCATCTGCGTCACCTGTCACGATCCTTTGTTCAACCTCGGCATAACCGCCGATCTTGGTATCGAGGGCGACAAGACAAGCCTCCAATTCCGCCAGATGCGCCCGCACTTGCGCGCGATGCGCCTCCAGCAGCGCCCGCCGCTCTGGCCCGGTTTCACCACCCCGGTCCCGCAATGCCGCATAGCGCAACATGTCTCGGATCGGCATTCCGGTGGTTTTCAATCGGCGCAGGAATTCTATCCAGACCAGGATAGATACATCATAATCCCGCCGCCCCGCACCATCCCGATCCGCAGGCGGCAATAGCCCGATGCGTTCGTAATACCGGATGGTATGGGCAGACAATCCGCTGCGTTTGGCCAGAGTTCCGATTTTCATGGCGGCCTTCTTCTCGTCACGACGCCCCTGATCCTAGGGCTTTGAGCGCACTCTAAGTCAAGCGCCTCTTCGCAGGAATCGACGACAAAACGGCAGCCATATCCTGCCAGGGTCAAAATCCGGCACGCCCACAAAAAAGGCGGGCCAAAATGACCCGCCTTTTCTTACCATGCACCGGAATTTAGTGGCCGAAGTTTACTGGCCGGCGTTTTCCGCTTCGATCCGACGCCAGCGCGCAACGTTTTCGTTGTGCTCTGCCAGTGTTTCGGCAAAGGCATGCCCGCCAGTGCCATCCGCAACAAAGAACAGATAATCCGTCTGATCGGGGTTCACCGTTGCCTGAATCGCCGCCGCGCCGGGGTTGGCAATCGGGGTCGGCGGCAGACCATCAATCACATAGGTGTTATAGGGTGTGGCCCGGCGAAGCTCGCTTTGCCGCAACCCCCGACCAAGACTGCCCTGCCCCAGGGTGATACCATAGATCACCGTCGGGTCGGTTTGCAGCCGCATCCCTTGATTCAACCGGTTGATAAACACGCTGGCCACCTGACCACGCTCTGCCGCAACGCCGGTTTCCTTTTCGACAATCGACGCCAGCGTCAGCATCTCTGCCATCGAGTTCAGCGGCAGATCATCCGCCCGATTGGCCCAGGCCTCTGCAATGATCGCTTTTTGGCGGTTCTGCATCTGGGCGATCACATCCGCCCGTTGGGTGCCGACCGACACTTCATAGCTGTCCGGCGCAAGCGAACCCTCTGCCGGCAATTCCGCCACCGTGCCATCCAACACATCCAGCGCTTTCATCTCTTCGACCACCTGCCAGCTGGTCACACCTTCGGCCAGCGCAATGCGATAGCGGGTGTCACTTTCGCCGCGCACACGGGTATAGGCCTCGGGCGCGGCCTCTTCACCCGGTGAAAATTTGGCAACCTCGACAAAGCGTTGGGTGTTGGGATCCAGTTCCCGAACCTCGGCGCTGGCACGCAGGATACCAATCCGATAGATCACTTCGGTGCCACAGGTGCTGGCCCCGCCGCGGGTGATGACATCGACAATCTCTGCCATGCTGGCGCCTTCGTCCACCAGGAACGAACCGGCCTTCAACGCCGCGGTCTTGTCGGAATAATCCGCCCCGACCCGAAACAGAAAGCCACTGGAAATCGCGCCCTGCTCGACCAGCGATTGCGACACGCGGGAAAAATTCGACCCGCGTTCGACCTTCAGACAGATCGCCGCGCTCAAGGGGCCTTGGGCCGAATATTCCCGCTGCGCCCAAAGCAACGTGCCGCCGAACAGAAACACGGCGACAACAAGGAAACTCAGGGCGTTGGAAGCGATGCTCCGCCACATGGGATCAGACCTTCTTGAACAAGACCGAGGCGTTCGTGCCGCCAAAGCCAAAGGAGTTGGACAGCGCATAGGTGATCTCGCGCTCGCGTTTTGCGTTCGGCGCCAGATCGACCTTGGTGTCAACTGCGGGCTTGTCCAGATTGATGGTCGGCGGCGCCACTTGATCGCGGATCGCCAGGATCGAGAACACAGCCTCAATCGCGCCAGCCGCCCCCAAAAGGTGCCCGGTGGCGGATTTGGTCGACGACATGGTGACCGTATGGGCGAAATCCCCCATCAGCCGCTCCACCGCGCCCAATTCAATTGTATCGGCCATCGTGGATGTGCCATGCGCGTTGATATAGTCGATCATCGACGGGCCAATTCCGGCCTTGCGCAACGCCATTTTCATGCAACGTTCCGCGCCTTCGCCGGTCTCGGATGGGGCCGTGATGTGATAGGCATCACCAGACATGCCATAGCCGACAACCTCGGCATAGATCTTGGCACCGCGCGCCTTGGCGTGTTCGTATTCTTCCAGAACAACAACGCCCGCGCCCTCGCCCATGACAAAACCATCGCGGTCTTCGTCATAGGGGCGGCTGGCCTTTTGCGGATCGTCGCCGCGTTTGGTCGACAACGCTTTGCAGGCATTGAAACCCGCAATCCCGATTTCGGAAATCGCCGCCTCGGCACCGCCGGCAATCATCACTTCGGCATCGCCGTCCTTGATGATCCGTGCCGCATCGCCAATCGCATGTGCGCCTGTGGAACAGGCGGTCACAACCGCATGGTTCGGGCCTTTGAAGCCGTATTTGATCGACACCTGCCCCGAAATCAGATTGATCAGCGCGCCGGGAATAAAGAACGGCGAAACCCGACGGGGGCCGCGTTCCTTGATCAAGATGGCTGTTTCGGCAATCGAATTCAGGCCACCAATGCCCGAACCGATCAAGACACCTGTTTGTTCCAGCGACTCGTCATCTTCCGGCATCCAGCCGGAATCCTGAACCGCCTGCTCAGCTGCCGCAATGCCGTAAAGGATGAAATCATCGACTTTGCGCCGGTCTTTGGGGGCCATCCAATCATCGGGATTGAATGTGCCATCCGTGCCGTCACCATGCGGCACCTCACAGGCATAGGTTGTGGCAAGATGGCTGGCATCGAACCGCGTGATTGTGCCCGCACCGGATTTTCCATCCAGGATCGCCTTCCAGCTTTCCTCGACCCCACAGGCCAACGGTGTCACCAGACCAAGCCCTGTTACGACTACTCTGCGCATGGTTCTGCCCCTTTTAAACGCGTCGCATGCTCATACCCCGACCACTGGCATTTGGGCAAGGCATTGCACTATGTCATTCAGCAAAGGACCGCGTACTGGCGGGTTTTCCAATCCCCGCCCCGGTCCCGAAATGCAAAACGGCGCGCCCAGTCGGGCACGCCGTTTCAGAAACTCTGCGATCCGTGGATCAGGACGCTTCGGTGATGAATTTCACCGCATCGCCAAAGGTCTGGATGGTCTCTGCCGCGTCGTCGGGAATTTCGATACCGAACTCTTCTTCGAACGCCATCACCAGCTCAACAGTGTCGAGGCTGTCTGCGCCGAGATCGTCAATGAACGACGCCCCTTCAACAACTTTCTCAGCATCCACACCCAGGTGCTCTACAACGATTTTCTTTACGCGGTCTGCGACTTCGCTCATGATTTGGTCCTCATGGTCTTGGGCCTTTGGCCCTGTTTTGCCCGTGCCCCGCGGGGATCGAACTTGATTTGTCCTGTCAAAGGACAGCGAGTGGCCTGCGGCCTGTGTCACCCGCAACAGCAGGTTATTCTAAGTGCCCCGGCGCGCCTGCGGCCCCGGATTTCCCCGCGCCTATAGCATAAGTGTTGCGCTTGGCAAACGCTTTCCGAGGTGCCGGCATCGGCGACTACAACATGGCCATGCCACCATTGACGTGCAAGGTCGCGCCCGTCACATAACCGGCCTCCGGGCTGGCAAGGTACAGAACCGCACCGGCGATTTCTTCCGGCGTGCCCATGCGTGCAGCGGGGATCTGGACGTTGATCTTGTCCTTTTGCTCATCGGTCAGCTTGTCGGTCATGGCGGTCGCAATAAAACCGGGTGCGATGGCGTTTACCGTGATGCCACGGCTTGCCACCTCATAGGCCAGTGATTTGCCCATGCCGATCATTCCCGCCTTCGAGGCCGCGTAATTTGCCTGACCGGGGTTGCCGGTGGCCCCGACAATCGACGAAATATTGACGATTCTGCCCCAACGGGCCTTCATCATGCCGCGCATTACACCTTTGCACAGCTTCATCGACGCCGTCAGATTGACCGCCAGCACCGAATTCCATTCGTCATCCGACATCCGCATGAACAGGTTGTCGCGGGTGATTCCGGCGTTGTTGACCAGAATATCCACAGCGCCCATTGCCGCAATCGCCTGTTTCGGCAGGGCGTCGACCGCCTCAAGATCCGAAAGATTGCAGGGCAGCACATGCGCCCGCTCCCCCAGCTCCGCCGCAAGCTCCCGCAACGGTGCCTCCCGCGTGCCACTGAGCCCCACAGTCGCGCCAGCGCCATGCAGCACCTTGGCAATCTCGCCACCAATGCCACCAGAAGCGCCCGTCACCAACGCGCATTTTCCGCTCAAATCAAACATTTGCTACCCTCGTTCCGTTGTCTTGGCCTGGGTCTGGCGTTTAGACCAATGCGGCCTTTGCTGCCACCACATCCTCTGGCGTGCCGATATTTCGGGTGGTCACTGACCGGTCGATTCGCCGGATCATCCCGCAAAGCGCCTTGCCTGCCCCAACTTCCCAGATGTCGTCGACACCCTTGGCCGCCATCCATTCCACGCTTTCGCGCCACCGCACCGCGCCCGTCACCTGATCCACCAGCAGCGACCGGATGGTTGCCGGATCGTCGACTGACTTGGCCACGACATTGGCCACCAAGGGCACGCTGGGTTTCGAAATTTCGACATTATCCAGCGCCTCTGCCATGGCGCGTGCCGCTGGCTCCATCAAGGCACAGTGAAACGGTGCGCTGACCGGCAACAAAACCGCCCGGCGTGCGCCCGCGGTCTTGGCGATCTCAACCGCGCGTTCCACGGCCCCCTTGTGGCCCGAAACCACGATCTGGCCGGGATCATTATCATTCGCAGCTTCGCAAACTTCGCCCTGCGCCGCCTCGGCCGCGACCTTGCGGGCGCCTTCGATATCAAGCCCCAGCAGGGCCGCCATCGCGCCGACCCCTACCGGAACGGCTGCTTGCATGGCCTGACCGCGAATCCGCAACAGACGGGCGCAATCGGCCACGCTCAGCGCGCCGACAGCTGCCAATGCCGAATATTCCCCCAGCGAATGCCCCGCCACATAATCAGCAGAGGTCACCGCAATGCCTTCGGCCTCCAGCGCGCGCATCGCGGCAATCGAGGTCGCCATCAGTGCCGGTTGCGCATTCTCTGTCAGGGTCAGCTCTGCCGCATCCCCTTCCCAGATCAATTGGCTCAGGTTTTCCCCAAGAGCCGCATCGACCTCGTCAAAGACGGCTTTGGACGCGGGATAGGCCTCCGCCAATGCTTTGCCCATGCCAATGGCCTGTGCCCCCTGTCCGGGAAATACAAATGCGCGTCCCATGCCCTAACCCTTTTATTTCTTCAGCGTGCCGACATGGATACGCGCCAAGCGCAGCCACTGCAACGCAAATGCCGGGCCACCGCGCCCGGATTTCACGTCATTTCACAACAAAAACCGGCCAGACCGTGAAACGGCTGGCCGGTTTTCGTTGGTCCCGCCTGTTGCGTGGGGTCAGGTGGGACTCAGGAATGCGAATTTTTGGGATTGCGGGCGATGATCACCAAATAGAGGCCGGTCAACGCAAAGAAGAATGTCGCGCAGGCCTTCATCAACATCAGCTCCGGCAAATAGGTTGCCTTCGGTGAAATCCAAAGCCCGATCGCGCTCAGCAAAAGCGCGATTCCGATCAATCGGGTAAACAGACGGACCATGTGTCCGATCGTACTTGCGCCCTCAGCCGATTGTGACTCTCGCGACGCCTGGCCGTTGCCCCGACCGTTTCCCCGTCCGGTTCCATGTGTTGGACCCATGGCCTGCGACGGCATCACCTGGCTGGCTGCGGACATTGTCGGTCTCCCCCCTTGCGGTTTCAGACACTCTTGCGATCAATTCAGGCAGGAATGCGGCGCAATTCGGGTTTAGATCGCACAATACCACCTCTGCCCCCCTGCGACCACCTTCGCCCTTGCCTTTCACGCATCTGGCTGTATACGGGGCCTTCCTTTCGCAAGACGATTGAACCGCGCAGTCTCTCGTGGGTTGGGGGCGAAAGGACATGGCCCCACCCTTTGAAATGCGCCTTGATATAAATGGAGTGCACATGCCCCTTTACGAGCATGTCTTTATCTCGCGCCAGGATCTCTCCGGCGCACAGGCCGAAAGCCTGGTTGAACATTTCGGCACCGTCGTGACCGACAATGGCGGCAAAGTTGTCGACACCGAATACTGGGGTGTCAAGACAATGGCCTACAAGATCAACAAGAACCGCAAAGGCCACTATGCCTATATGCGCACCGACGCCCCTTCGGCAGCGGTCCAGGAAATGGAACGCCTGATGCGGTTGCATGATGACGTGATGCGCGTGCTGACCATCAAGGTCGACGAACATGTCGAAGGCCCCTCCGTTCAAATGCAAAAACGTGACGAGCGTGACGATCGCCGTCGCGAACGCCGCTAAGTCAGGGAGAGCTAAACCATGGCAGCCAAACCATTTTTCCGCCGTCGTAAAGTATGTCCCTTCTCGGGCGACAACGCACCGAAAATCGACTACAAAGACACACGTCTTCTGCAGCGCTACATCTCTGAGCGCGGCAAGATCGTGCCGTCCCGTATCACCGCCGTTTCGGCCAAGAAGCAGCGTGAACTGGCCCGTGCGATCAAACGTGCCCGTTTCCTGGCGCTTCTGCCCTACGCCGTGAAGTAAGGAGTGAGCATAATGCAAGTTATCCTTCTCGAACGTGTGGCCAAGCTGGGCCAAATGGGCGACGTTGTTGACGTCAAACCCGGTTTCGCGCGCAACTATCTCCTGCGTCAGGGCAAAGCTCTGACCGCATCGCAAGCCAACATCGACGGTTTCGCGGCCCAGAAAGCGCAGCTTGAAGCGCGCAACCTGGAGACCAAGAAAGAAGCCGAAGATCTGGCATCGCGTCTTGATGGCCAGCAGTTTGTCGTGATTCGCCAAGCCTCCGATGGTGGCAGCCTCTATGGTTCCGTCACCACCCGTGACGCCGCAACCGTGGCCACCGAAGAGGGCTTCTCGATTGATCGCAAACAGGTTGTGATCCGCACCCCGATCAAAGATCTGGGCCTGCATGACATCGAAGTTACCCTGCACCCCGAAGTTGTGGCCACCATCTCGCTGAACGTTGCACGTTCGCCGGAAGAAGCCGAGCTGCAAGCATCGGGCAAATCGATCCAGGAATTGGCCGCAGAAGAAGAAGCTGCAGCCGAATTCGAGATCTCTGAATTGTTTGACGATATCGGCTCTGCCGCGTCCGACGACGACGATCTGGGCGACGCAGGCCAAGATGCACCCGCATCGGATGATGACGAACAGAACTAATCTGTTCCACCACCAAGAACATTGAAAAGGCCGCGCTCTTCCGGGATGCGCGGCCTTTTTGCTTATAATGCTACCCAAAAGAACAGCCCGCATATCCACCTGCTGCGCGGCGCGCTGATCCATCAACGGCTATCTTGAGTGTACGGGTTCAATCAACGTCACAGCAAGAAAAGGGCCCTGCACCTGACCAAGTAGCAGAGAAGCGCAACCATGTTGAAACAAGCAGAACGTATGACCAGCCTGGTCCCTCCCCCGGACGTCGTACGACATCCGTTTGTTTCGGCCCGCGCCCTGCACTTGGTCGGTGCTCCACCTCATACCTCCCGACGCGGCTTGGAAGACACCCTCCTTCTTCGCAGGGCCGCAATCGGGATTGGGATCGCGTCCGAAGCCCGGCCAATGTCAGCGCGTTGACACCATGGTCAGGTTTCGGAAACGACAGCCGGTAGCATAGCCCCCAGTCTATTTGCGTCCGGTTGAGGAAGAGGTCGCCTCTCGGGGCGGCCTCTTTCTATTTATGACCACGCTTAGATCCAGCGATGTTCCATAGAAGATGTCCCATAGAAAAAGGCCGGAGCAAAAACTCCGGCCTTTTCCTTGTGTGGTCTTACGGCCCTGACGGGCGCGTAGATTATTCGTCGTCCAGAGCCTCAACAGCCTTTTGCAGCTCTTCCTTGTCGACCTCTTTCTCGGTCACTTCGGCCAGCTCCATGATGTAGTCGACAACCTTGTCTTCAAAGATCGGCGCCCGCAGTTGCTGTTGCATCTGCTGGTTTTGCTGCACGAATTCAAAGAACTGGCGTTCCTGACCCGGGTACTGACGTGCCTGGTTCATGATCGCTTGCGTCATCTCGGCGTCAGATACCTGAACCTCGGCCTTCTGGCCCAGTTCAGCCAACAACAGGCCCAAACGCACCCGGCGTTCCGCCAGGCTGTTGTGCTCGTCTGTCGGCTCCATCTCGCCATGATCATGACCGGTGTCTTCCGGGTGCTCTTCATGGTACAGCTGATGCGCGATTTGCTTGGCTTCTGCTTCCACCAGCGACGGCGGCAGATCGAATTTCACCAGCTCGTCCAATTGGTCCAGCAGGGCCCGTTTGGTCACGGCGCGCGCTGCGCCGGAATACTCCGCCTCCAGACGCTCTTTGATCTGCTCTTTCAAACCATCAAGGCTCTCTGCGCCGAATTTCTTGGCCAGCTCATCGTCAAGCTCTGCGGCAACCGGCTCTTTCACTGCTTTGATTTTGCAGGTGAAAACAGCTTCCTTGCCAGCCAGGTTTTCGGCTTGGTAATCTTCCGGGAAAGTGACGGTCACGTCTTTTTCCTCGTCGGCTTTCGAACCGACCAGCTGCTCTTCAAAGCCGGGAATGAACGACCCCGAACCCAGAACCAGCGGGTAATCTTCCGCCGCGCCACCTTCAAAGGCTTCGCCGTCAACCTTGCCAAGGAAGTCGAACACAACCTGATCGCCGTCTTGCGCTTCTGCGCCTGCGTCACGGTCGTTGAAATCCTGGGCGGTCTCGGCCAGATTGGCCAGCGCTTCGTCAACTTCTGCGTCGCCGGCCTTGGCAACCATTTTTTCCAGCTTGACAGATTTCAGGTCAACCTCGGGGATGTCGGGCAGCTTTTCATAGCTCATCTCGACCGCGACGTCGTCGCCTTCTTTCCAGTCCTCATTGGTCATCTTGACCTCAGGCTGAAGCGCAGGGCGGTCGCCGCTGTCTTCGAAATGCTGGTTCATCGCGCCGTCGATGGTTTCCTGCATCGCTTCGCCCATCAAACGCTGGCCAAACTGTTTTTTCAGCAACGGCATCGGCACTTTGCCTTTGCGGAAACCCTTCATCTCGACTTCGGGCTGTGCCTCGACGAGTTTCTCGGTAACTTTCGCGTCCAGTTCGGCGGCGGTGACTGTAATCGCGTATCCGCGTTTCAGACCTTCGTTCAGCGTCTCGGTGACCTGCATCCCATTCCCCATAAGTCCAAGGGCGGGTCTCGCCCGCCTATTTCAAATCTGGGGTCTTCTATGCCCCCCGGCCCAAGCGCGCAAGGCGGATTCGCATCCCCGCGCGCTGTGGCGCCGTCTGACAGGCAATCAATCAGCTTTCCGGTTTCATCAACTCGACTTCTTCGCCGTCCCGCACCGCCGTGTAAAAGCAGCTGCGCCGATTGGTGTGACAGGCCGGGCCGGTCTGGTTGACGGTCACCAACAGACAGTCGCGGTCACAATCCAGCCGGAAATCAACCAACTGCTGCACATGGCCAGAGCTTTCCCCTTTGATCCAGAACGCCTGACGCGACCGTGACCAATAGGTAACTTTACCCGTGGCCAAGGTGCGCGCCACCGCATCCGCATTCATCCAGGCCATCATCAAAACTTCGCCGGATTCGGCATCCTGGGCGATTGCCGGGATCAAACCTGCGTCATTATAGACCAAAGTCGCAGGATCAAAGACGTCGGGAGCATCGGACATGGGGCGAAAAACCTTTTGCATGGGACATTGCGGCCCTATGTAAGAACAGCAGTGCAAAAGAGAAAGCCACCATGGCCGATACAGACCTGATCAAGCTTTATTCCGCCCGCATTTTGGCCCTGGCGGCAGACATCCCGTTTCTCGACCGGTTGGAAACGCCGGACGCCACCGTCAAAAAGCGCTCTCCGCTCTGCGGGTCCACCGTGACCGTGGATGTGGTGATGACAGACGGCCGCATTTCGGCCTTTGGTCAGGACGTCAAGGCCTGTGCGTTGGGACAATCGGCGGCCTCGGTGCTGGGTGCGGCGGTGATCGGGCGCACGCCCGCGGAACTGGACCGGGCGCGCGATGAATTGAAGGCGATGCTGAAACAGGACGGGCCTGTGCCCAGCGCGCCGTTTGACGGCTACGAGGTTTTGTTGCCCGCGCGCGACTACAAGAACCGGCATGCCTCGATCCTGTTGGCAGTTGAGGCCACGGCCGAAGCCGCACATCAGGCGATGGCGATTTCCGCCTGACGCACTGATCCAAGACCGCAGAAATCCGCGCCCCAAAAGGTGTCGCAAGACATCATTAAATTTCTGGAAAATTTGACAAAAAAAGGCCGCCTTCCGAAGAAGGCGGCCAAGTAAGCATTCATGTCCGGCCTATGGGGCGGTTGAGGCAGGCCCCGAAATCCCAGGGGATGGGAATAAGCAGGTTCGCGCGGATTGGGACAGGCGCGCAGCGGCCGGACATGATGCAGGCAGGGGTAATCCTTACAAAAGCGACGGCAGGTGCAAAGACACCACCAATATGACGATCAATGAAACCGCACCGGCAGCATCCTGAAACAGGCTTAGATTGGCTCGGCGGCGTGTCTTGCTCGGGGCGTGTCGCATGGGGCGTCTCCGTGTGTCCGTTGCTCATTTGTTCTCATATTGGAAACGTTCTGTAAAGAACTTTCTGAGAACATTTGAGAACAAAAATGGAATTTAGACACTAACCCACTGAAATCAAACGGATCGCCTCGTCCTGGCGCATCAACCAAAGCAGAACGCGCGCCGCCCGACCACGGTCAGAGGTCAAAGCCGGGTCACTGGTCAACAAGGCCCGCGCATCCATTTGCGCCACTTCCATCAACCCCGCCTGGCTTTCCAAATCGGCCACGCGGAATTTTGGCAGCCCCGATTGCGCCGTGCCGATCACATCCCCCGCGCCGCGCATCTCCAGATCGGTTTCCGCAATCACAAAACCGTCTTCTGTATTGCGCAACGTTTCCAATCGCTTGCGGCCATTTTCACTTAGCGGTGGTTGATACATCAGCAAACAGGTCGAGGCCTGATCGCCCCGCCCCACCCGGCCGCGCAATTGGTGCAACTGCGCCAGACCGAAAATCTCGGCCCGTTCGATCACCATGATCGTGGCATTCGGCACGTTCACCCCAACCTCGATCACCGTGGTCGCGACCAAAACCGACGTTTCACCGGATTGAAACCGCGCCATGGCGGCGTCTTTGTCGGCGGGCGGCATCTGGCCATGTACAAGACCAACCCGCCCTTCCCCCAAGACGGCGCGCAGACGCTTGAACCGCTCTTCTGCGGCAATCAGGTCCGACACCTCGCTTTCGCCAACCAAGGGGCAAACCCAATAGACCTGTTTACCGCCCTCCGCCGCGGCGCGGATACGGCCCACGACCTCATCCAGCCGATCTGTGGACACCAGCGCCGTGGTGATCGGTTTCCGCCCCGGTGGTTTTTCATCCAACACCGACACGTCCATGTCGCCGTATTGCGCCAGGGCAAGACTGCGCGGGATGGGCGTCGCCGTCATCACCAACACATCCGCCGTCCGACCCTTGGCACCCAAGGCCAGCCGTTGGCGCACGCCAAACCGATGTTGTTCATCGACAATCGCCAGCCGCAAATCCGCGAATTCCACGTCATCCTGAAACACCGCATGGGTGCCAACCAGAACCTGAATGTCGCCGCGTTTCAATGCCGCCAATTTGGCGGCCCGGTCCGCGCCCTTGTCGCGCCCGGTCAGCAGCTCCAGCACCACTCCGGCGCTTTCGGCCAGCGGCTGCAACCCCTCCATATGCTGACGTGCGAGGATCTCGGTTGGGGCCATCATCACCCCCTGCCCGCCAGCCTCGGCCGCGATCAACAGCGCCATGAACGCCACCAGCGTCTTGCCCGATCCGACATCGCCCTGCAAAAGCCGGTTCATCCGCTCAGATTGCGCCATATCCGCAGAAATTTCAGCGATTGCGCGGGTTTGCGCACCGGTCGGCGCATAAGGCAGGTATTGCAGCACCTGGGATTGCAGAACCTGTGTGCCAACCGTCGCCCGCCCCTTGCTGCGACGTCGGTTTTGCCGCGCAAGGGCCAGAGTCACCTGATGGGCCAGCAACTCGTCATAGGCCAGCCGTTGACGCGCCGGATGGCTGGGCGACAATCCTGTGGCATCTTCGGGGGCATGCGCCGCCGTCAGGGCATCGCGCCAATTCGGCCAGGCCTCTCGTGCCAAAAGCGTCGGCTCAATCCATTCTGCAAGCTCCGGCGCGCGGCTCAGCGCACCATGCGCCGCCTTGTGCATCACCTTCTGTGTCACCCCCGCCACCAACGGGTAAACCGGTTCAAATTCAGGAATATCCCCGGCCTCGGACAGCGGCAGAATATGGTCGGGATGCACCATATTGGCGATACCGTCGAACAATTCGACCCTGCCCGACACCATCCGCCGTTGGCCCGTCGGCAGAATTTTCTTCAGGTAATCGCCACGCGCATGGAAAAACACCAGCTGAAAACTGGTTTGCGCGTCCTGTACATTCACGCGATAGGCCCCCGACCGATTGCGCGGCTCAAGATGGCGCCCAACTTCGACCTCTACCGTGACGACCCCGGGCAATTCCGCGCCCTGTACGCTGTCACGTCGACGCCGGTCGATGCCGGTATGCGGCAGCGTGAACAGCACATCGCGCGGCGCCTCAATCGCCAGGGCGGCCAGGGATTTTGCCGTCTTCGGCCCCACCCCCGGCAGGGTTTCCAGCCCCGCAAACAGCGGAAAAAGCGGCTCTGGCCGGGTGCTCATGCGGCGCCAATCAGGGCCAGCCAGCCATCTTCATCCAGCATGTCGATGCCCAGTTCGGCGGCTTTCTTGCCCTTGGACCCCGCGCCGGGACCGGCCACCACCAGATCGGTTTTTGCCGACACCGAGCCGGAAACCTTGGCCCCTAGGGCCTCTGCCCGGGCCTTGGCCTCGGCCCGCGTCATCTTTTCAAGCGACCCGGTGAACACGATGGTCATGCCCGCGACCGGGCTGCCGTCCACCTTTGGTTTGGCCGCGTCCTGGATGTTCAGCGCCTGCACCAAACGATCAATCGCTGCATATTCGCCCTCTTGCCCAAAGGCGGCAACCAGGGACGACGCCAACACCGCACCAACCCCATCAACCGCCAACAGGTCATCCCACGCCGGGCCTTCCTGGGGTTGCGCGTCGCGCATCGCCTGATCAAATGCGGCCCAGGACCCGTAATGACCGGCCAAAAGATTTGATACTTGTTCGCCGACATGGCGAATGCCAAGGCCAAAAATCACCCGTCCCAACGGGATTTTGCGCCGTTCTTCAATTGCGTCAAACAGCTTTCGGGCGGATTTTTCGCCCCAGCCTTCGCGGTTCTTCAGCTGTTGAAGCCCCTGACCGTAACGGTCCTCCAGCGTAAAAATATCCGCCGGTTCCGCGATCCAACCATCGCGGCAGAATTGCTCGACCTGCTTGGCCCCAAGACCTTCGATATCGAACGCGGCCCGCGATACAAAATGCTTCAACTTTTCAATTTGTTGTGCCGGACAGATCAATCCGCCGGTACAGCGGCGCGCCGCGTCACCGGATTCGCGCAGAGCTTCGCTGTTGCACTCCGGGCAAACCGTCGGAAATTCATATGCGATTGAATCCTCCGGGCGCTTTGACAGATCGACATCCGCTATTTTGGGTATCACATCACCGGCGCGGTACACCTGAACCCAATCGCCTTCGCGAATGTCCTTGGCGGCGCCAGCGTCGTCCGGGCGGATGACCGCCCCCCGGCTGTCGAGGCCTGCAATGTAATCTTCGTTGTGAAGTGTCGCGTTCGACACCACGACACCGCCCACGGTCACCGGCGTCAGCCGCGCAACCGGGCTTAACGTGCCGGTGCGGCCGACCTGAATGTCGATTTTCTCGAGCCGGGTCCAGGCCAGTTCGGCAGGGAATTTATGTGCAATCGCCCAACGCGGCGTTGTCGAGCGAAACCCAAGCCGCGCCTGAAGGTCGAGCCGATCAACCTTGTAGACGACCCCGTCAATATCATAGCCCAAAGTGGCGCGCCGGGTTTCAATGTCGCGATATTGCGCCAGCATCTCAGCAGGTGTTTCACACCGCTTGGTCAACTCATTGGTTTGAAATCCGAATTCCCGCAGACGTTTGATCGCCCCCATTTGCGTATCGGCCAGGGCTTCGCTCAGCGCGCCCCAGGCATAGGCAAAAAACGCCAGCGGTCGGTCGCGGGTGATCTCTGCATCCAGCTGGCGCAAGGACCCGGCGGCGGCATTTCGGGGATTGGCAAACGTTTTGCCGCCGCGCGCGGTTTGCCGCGCGTTCAGCGCTTCAAAATCCGGGTGGCTCATATAGACCTCGCCGCGCACCTCAAGGATGTCGGGCGCATCTGCGATCTCGGTCGGAATGTCGGAAATCGTGCGGGCATTGGCCGTAACGTCTTCGCCGGTTTCCCCATCGCCACGCGTCGCCGCCGTGACCAGCCTGCCCTGTTCATATCGCAGAGAAAGCGACAGCCCATCAATTTTGGGTTCAGCGGTATAGGCAAGCTGCTCTTGCGCGGGCCAGTTGAGGTATCGCCGAATTCCAAGGTCGAATTCCGCCACATCTTCGTCGGAAAACGCATTGCCAAGGCTCATCATGCGGACCTGATGTGCCACTTTGGCAAAACCCTCGGCAATCGGCGCGCCAACGGTCTTGGCCTGAGTGGCCAGAGCTTCCAGCTGCGGGAAGAGCTCGATCAGCTCCAGATATCTGCGCTTTGCCGAATCAAACTCAGCATCCGAGATCGAAGGCGCATCCTGGGAGTGGTATTCCCGATTGGCGGCCCAAAGCGCCGCCTGCAACTCAAAAAACTCTTCGCGCGCCGCGTCCTCTGACAAGTCCGGATTTACCATGCCACGCCTCCTGATCACTTCGACCCAAGTGATAAGGCGCGCAAAACAAAGGGTCCAGACGCTAGTTCAGATCTATGCGCCGATGGCCAGCCGGTCCCCGCCATCCAACTCTTGTGGTGCAGGATCACGCAAGACATAGCCCCGGCCCCACACCGTTTCGATATGACTTTCGCCGCCCGTCGCATTGCTTAACTTTTTACGCAACTTGCAGATGAATACATCAATGATCTTCAGTTCAGGCTCATCCATACCGCCATAGAGATGATTGAGGAACATTTCCTTGGTCAGGGTCGTTCCCTTGCGCAGGCTAAGCAGTTCCAGCATTTGGTATTCTTTGCCCGTCAGATGCACAGGGCGTCCGCCGACCTCGACAGTTTTGGCATCCAGATCAACCGAAATCTGTCCAGTATGGATAATGGATTGCGAATGACCTTTGGACCGGCGGATAATCGCATGGATCCGCGCAACCAGCTCTTCGCGATGAAACGGCTTGGTCAGGTAGTCATCCGCGCCAAATCCAAATCCCTTGAGCTTGCTCTCGGTATCATCGGTCCCCGACAGAATCAGGATCGGGGTTTCGATCCGCGCCAGACGCAGCTGGCGCAGCACTTCATGGCCATTCATGTCCGGAAGACCCAGGTCCAGCAGGATCAAATCATAATCGTACAACTTGGCCAGATCGATCCCTTCCTCGCCAAGGTCGGTGCAATACACATTGAGATTCGCATGAGTCAGCATCAGCTCAATGCTTTTTGCCGTCGTGGGATCGTCTTCAACCAGCAATACGCGCATGGATAATCTCCGCTGAATGGTACATTTCTATTTAACCTGAACAACAAAGGTTAACTACCGGTTACCGTATCAGGGGAAAAACAAGAACACAACTCAAGGTTGTCTATATTTCTGCAATGCGGTTGTTTTCAATGCATCTTCGCCATGTTGCGATACCGCCGTCACCCATTCGCGGAATTCATCCGCAGAGATTGCATAGAGTTTTTGCGCATCTTCCTGAGTAATCAACCCATAAAGCACCCCCCGCACCACAGCCGCCTTGCGCGAGGCGACCCAGCGGCGTGTGCGATCAGACGGCAGATCCGCACGTGTCATCACCGTCCCATCCGGCAACGTCACGGCCCGTGGCCCTTCTACCTTTTTCAGATACATGTCTTCCTCGTCCGCTTGTTTGCATCAAAGATGGGCAATGTTACTTAACCAGGCGTGAAGGCCCCCCTTGAGAGTATTTAGGATTTTCATATATTCTCGCGGACTTCTCGAAGGGGATTCGCATGACGACCGTCACCAAGGAAAAACTGAACTCGCTGGGGTTTGCCAAACCGCCCAGTGAAACCCGTGTGGTTGTCGCCATGTCGGGCGGTGTGGATTCTTCGGTGGTGGCGGCGGAATTGGCGCGCGAAGGCTATGATGTCGTCGGCATCACCCTGCAGCTCTATGATCACGGCGCGGCGCTGGCGAAAAAGGGCGCATGCTGTGCCGGGCGCGATATTCATGATGCCCGCCGCGTGGCCGAGGAAATGGGCTTTCCGCATTACGTGCTGGACTATGAAAACGTGTTTCGCGATGCGGTGATGGATGAATTCGCCGAGAGCTATCTGGGTGGCGCGACGCCGGTGCCCTGTATCCGCTGCAACGAGCGGGTGAAATTCAAGGATCTGCTGGGCACCGCCAAGGATCTTGATGCCGATTGCATGGCCACCGGGCATTATATCCAGCGCAAGATGGGCGAAACCCGGGCAGAATTGCACAGCGCCGCCGACGGCAACCGGGACCAAAGCTATTTTCTGTTCTCGACCACCCAGGAACAACTGGATTACCTGCGCTTTCCGCTGGGCCATCTGGCCAGCAAGGCCGACACCCGCGCCCTTGCCGCCAAACACGGGCTGAGCGTCGCCGACAAACCCGACAGCCAGGACATCTGTTTTGTGCCGGACGGCGATTATGCCAAAGTGATCGAAAAGCTGCGCCCCGGATCGGCGGAACCGGGCGAGATCGTGCATGCCGATGGCCGGGTGTTGGGCACGCATAACGGCGTGATCCATTATACCATTGGTCAACGCCGGGGTCTGGGCATCGGCGGGCTGAGCGAGCCGCTTTACGTGGTAAAGCTGGATGTCGAGGCAAAACGGGTGATTGTCGGGCCAAAAGAGATGCTGTCGACCCGGACCATTCCGGTGCGCGAAATCAACTGGCTTGGGGATGGAAACTTTGCCGACAGTGCGGAACGTGACATCATGGTGCGGGTCCGGTCGACACGCCCGCCACGCGAAGCCATCCTTCGGCCGATTTCCGACACCGAGGCCGAGGTGGAGCTGCTGACACCAGAAGAAGGTGTGTCGCCCGGACAGGCCTGTGTGTTTTACGCAACCGAAGGCACGCGTGTTCTGGGCGGCGGCTGGATCTGGCGCGGACATTAACGCTCTTTCAGCCCTTGCGGCCAGTCATCGTCTGGCCTGTCTTTCTTTGGCGAAGACACCTGCAAAGGTGGATGAGCGGCCTATTTATCCTGCGGGGCTGCCACCACATAAGTGTGGATTGAAAACAGCACGGCATCGGTTTCCGGCAGGCGCAGAATGCTCTGCCGTTCCGACCGCAGGAAGGGCGCGCAATCGACCGTTTCCGGCGCGCGACGGTCGCTCTCTGAACGCGGCTGATACAAAGCCGGATCGTGATAGGGCAACAGGTTGAACCGCCACAACGGCCGCCCCGCCTTCACCCCGTCAAACAATCGTTGCACCCGCCGGGCCATGACATCGTCATAGGGCGCCACCGGCGTGTGAATGGCCCGCAACGGCCGCATGAATTTCTCGGCCAGCATCCAACTGGCCGGAAAACACAGACAGGCCCCGGTCAGCACATGTTCCGCGCCGCGCTTTTCCATCAGGCAGATATCTTCCTGAATCAAATGACATAATGTCTCAAGCGGTCGGGCGCGATCAATGCTCACCACGCGGCCATCCGGGCAAGTGACCGCCGTCTCAGAAACCCGAAACATTGGCATTCCGGCCATTTGCGCCAAGACAAGCGCCAGCGCCTCTTGCGCCGCGGGCAGCGCCGAACGATCAAGCCGCAGGACCGCATCGCCCCGCTCCGCCAATATTGCGATCCGCGCCGCCATTTGGCCGGCATAGGCATCATCAACCTGCACCCAATCCGCCATGTCCAACGGCAAAACGCCCGGCAACGGGCGTTGAGACAGATCAAATGGAATATGAGACTGCAGGATCATGGGCCGGAACATGATCGTTCCGGCCCATGAATTGCAAAGGGTTTTATTCAATACCCATGCAGTTTGCGTAATAAGTCACAGTCGCAGGCCAGTCAGAGAAGATACCAGCAACACCAGCTTCTTCATGCAGGGCATTGACGATGGTGAAATAATCGCCATCGGTGTCCACCGCGTCCTTGACCGATTGGAAATACCAGCCACCGCCGGTTGTCAGCGGGCCAGAGCGTTCCAGCGACCATGTGATGATCTTCAGACCGGCCTCTTGCGCGGCTTTGGTGTATTCCGACGCAACCATGTTGCCCTCGGCGTCCAGCGTCAGCAGCATCCACAGCGGCGGCGCAACATAGTTCACGCCCATGTCGGCCAGTTCCTGCATGGTTGGCTTGAACGTGGCGCGATCCATCGGATCAATCAGACCTTCGTCTTCGTCTTCGGCTTCGTAACGGTCATCCAGATAAACCGCCTGGGCGCCAAATTCCGGCTCGTTTTCGATCCAGTATTTCACAACCGACAGATTGAAGCTCTGGGCCCAGACGTCGGACGCAGGCACGCCGGCGGCTTTGTATTCGTCGATCATCTTCTGGGCGTAATCGTCCATGGTGAAGCCGTCGAAAGGCATCTCAACCGAAGGATCTTTCAGCTCGGGGGTGAATTTCGCACCCAGCGATTTGAAAAGCTCGATCGATTCGGCATGGGTCAGCAGCGTGCCATCCTCAACCGAATACAGATCGGTGCGCCAGTTGGCGGTGCCGTCCATGTAACCGGCGACATCGGTGGCCGAAGAATTGGCCGCATCCATCTTGCCGGTCAAAGTTTCAAACTCGGCCAATGTGATGTCGGATGTGCGGCACTCGGCCGTGGCTTTGGTATCGCCGGAGGCGGGCGAAAACGGCGTGGTGCATTTCGCGCCAAGCTCTGTCGCCAGAATGTTGGTGGTGGTGTGCAGGTCGTTTTGCGCGTGACGGCAGACAAGTTCCTTGTCCGCGGTAAAGGCGACGTCACATTCCAGAATGCCTGCGCCCATACGTGCGGCGGCCATGTTGGATTCGACTGTGTGCTCGGGGAATTGCAGCGGCGCGCCACGGTGACCGACCGAAAACAGCGAAGGTTTTGCGGTCTGGCCCTGGCAGGACATCAATTTGTCCTTCAGCGCGCCCTCTTCCATCCGGTCGATCAGATAGAACGGACGTGGGCCATAAGATGTGCCTTCAGACATGGCGTGGCCGCCGGCAAAGGCGGGGTTGAGGCTGGCAGCGCCACACAGAAGTGCAGCCGAAATAGTAAGACGTTGCATAGGTCCCTCCGGGAATTTTTGACTTGGTGTCTGGGCGGACAGGAAGGTGCCAAGGCGAAAAACATGTGACGCAACAGTGAAAGTTTTCCAACATTCATAGCGCGTTGCACGGATACGCCCGATTTGCGCACCGATGCGCCCGCCACATGAGCCCGGAAACCCGAGGCCAGGTTGCAAATGAAAACGTCAGGGTTCCCCGCACATGCAGCGCCATCAATGACGGGCAGAGATCAGGGCCAGCGACAACAACGGCCCTGCGCCGGTCTTGGAGCCTCGCCCCCGGCCAACGTCCCTCTTGGAATTCCAGCCGTTTCGCACGGCAATCTTTACACCGCAGCAAAAACCGAACAAGCATCGGAAAAGCTTCTTGCGCAAATCGCGCCGCCTCCCGCGGGCTCACACCCCTGTGACGTGGCTGACATGATCATGGAACTGCGGTCCATGACGGCTTAGTCTGTATGAGGCCCCACAAAACGAAGCAGAAAGAACGCTCAGATGCCCACCGAACGATTTTCCTTTACCGGCCATTCCGGCGACACGCTGGCCGCGCGGCTGGACCTGCCGGATGGGCCGCATCTGGCGACGGCACTGTTTGCACATTGCTTTACCTGCTCAAAGGACATCCCCGCAGCACGGCGTATTTCCAGCCGGTTGGCGGCCATGGGCATCGCGGTGCTGCGGTTTGATTTCACCGGATTGGGCCATTCCGAAGGAGAATTCTGTAACACCACGTTTTCCAGCAATGTCGGCGATCTTGAAGCCGCCTGTGCCGCCCTGACCGACCGGGGCATGGCACCGGGGCTGTTGATCGGACATTCACTGGGCGGCGCGGCGGTTTTGCGCGCGGCTGGAAACATGAGCGGGATCAAGGCGGTGGCCACCCTTGGCGCGCCGTTTGATCCCAAACACGTGACCCATAACTTTGCCGGGGCGCTGGACGACATTGCCCAAAAGGGCAAGGCACATGTGATGTTGGGCGGGCGGTCGATCGAAATCGGGCGCGACTTTGTCGAAGATGTTTCGGCGCAGAACCTCGAACCGGTGATCGCCAATCTGCACAAGGCGCTGTTGGTGTTACATGCGCCGCTGGACGATGTGGTGGGGATCGACAATGCGGCCAATATCTTTTTGGCGGCCAAACACCCCAAGAGCTTTGTCACGCTGGACAATGCCGACCATCTGATTTCGCGGCCACGGGACGCCGAATATGCCGCCGAGGTGATCGCCGCCTGGGCGGGTCGGTATCTTGATCTTGCGCCGCCTGCCCCACCGCCCGGTGCCCCCGAAGGCATCGTGCGCGTCGCCGAGGCCGATCCGGCCGGGTTCCTGCAGGATATCAATGATGGCCCCTGGCATCACGTCCTTGCGGATGAGCCGAAGGCCTATGGTGGCAGCAACCGCGGCATGTCGCCGTATGGCTTTCTGGCGGCCGGGCTTGGGGCCTGTACCTCGATGACCATTCGCATGTACGCCCGCCGCAAAGGCTGGCCTCTGGAACATGTCAGCGTCGATGTCAGCCATGACAAGATGCATGCCCAGGATGCCGGCACCGGTGTCGAGACCAAGATCGACTTTTTTCGCCGTGTGATCCGGCTTGAGGGCGGTCTGAGCCCGGAGCAACGCGACCGATTGATGGAAATTGCCGACAAATGCCCGGTGCATCAGACAATGGAGCGCACATCAAAGGTGATCACCGAGCTGGCAGTTTAGCAAAGCTGTCGGTTTCCGGCCTCACCTGCGAAGACCGAGGGCCAGCCCCAAGGCCATAAAACCGGTGGGCCAGCCCCACTGGCAAAGTACGGGGGGCCAGCCCCCCGGGCCCCCCGGGATATTTTTGGTCAGATGAAAGATGGCCTGCGGAACCGGCGACACCGGGCTGTGCTGTGGCCAGTTTTTTGGCCAGAGCGGTTCTGCGCCGGATTATTGCCAGACGATTTTGCTGCCCCAGGAGCGGAACAACTGCCGCACTTTTGGGGTCATGAACCCTTTGCCGCTGGCATATTGCGGCAAGGTGAAGGACGAGCCTGCATTGACCTCGATCACCACCGGGCCGGTATCGGTAAGGGCAATGTCGGTGCTTTGATAGCGTAGCGGCGCATGCAGTTTTGCCACCCGTTCATTGATCGCCCGCAGGTCTTTCCAATGTGGCAGATGCTGGCCGATGATCTCTTGTCCGGTCTCCGGGTGCACATCCAGATGGCGCAGTTCCGGGCCGTCCGATTGCACCAGTGTCAGGATTTCGCCGGTGTCGGGGTCAATGTTGCACAGCATGTTGCCGTCGCGCCAGAAGTTGTCAGCCTGATTGCGCTGCGAGGGCAGTTTCAGCACCGCCGCCGGCACATAGACGCCATCGCCATCCAGCATGTTGACCACCCGGACGGTCGCGGTTGTATCGGTGTAGCCGCGCAGAAAGGCGCAATTCTGCACGAACTTCTGTAGAATGAATGCATGATCGCCGATGATCTGGTCATAGAAATGTTCGTATGACATGTCGCCGTGGTCGCGCAGTTGCAGGCCTTCGGCATCGGCGCTCAAAATGGTAAACACCCCAACCGACCCCAGGCCGCGCATGTTCTTGCCAAACAAGGGCATATCAACGCCGCCACACAGCGCCGCGCGCAGCGCCGCAGGCCCGTCCAGCGGTGACGACCCATGATAGGCCCGCCCGCTGCGATCAATCACCCCAAGCGTTTCCGGCACCGGCAGCCCATCCGTTTCGAGCAATTTGGCCGACAGCCATTTGTCTTCGGTCACGCCAAACCAATGCAGGTCGTTGACCTCGTGGATGATCAGATTCTGCAAAAGCCAGGAGACAAATTCGCCGCGCGCCGTTTCATCATGGGCCGCGTGATCATAGAGCCGGAACTTGACGTATTCATCCAATTCGATCTTCTGTTTGCCCTTGCGGTATTTTGACGCCTCGATCCCGATACCAAAGGCCCCACGCCCAGAGGCCCGCGCCGCATGCGCGATCAGCTCTGTCTTGTTGAATTGGTGTTTGGCCTTGTACTGCGACTGATCCTGCTCGACCAAGGCGCCGTGTTTCAATCCTGCATTCAAAGTCGCGTCGGACATACCCCGATCCCTTTTAACCACTGCCGTTGATTGATCTCAATTGCGCAACAATGGGGCGAAAATTTGGCCCGTCGTCGCAGTATCCGTGAAAATTCTAACGATCTGATCGAAATGCCACGGCCCTTGTTCCCCTCGCCCCTTGGGCGTAAGACCACGGCCAAACCGCCGAATTCCTCCTGAACAAAGGACCGCCTGCATGATCCCCCGTTATTCCCGCCCCGAAATGACCGCCATCTGGGACCCCGCCACCAAGTTCCGCATCTGGTACGAGATCGAGGCACATGCCTGTGACGCCATGGCGAAACTGGGCGTAATTCCGCAGGAAAACGCCGATGCGGTCTGGAAAGCCAAAGACGTGGAATTCGATGTCGCGCGGATTGACGAGATCGAAGCCGTAACCAAACATGACGTCATCGCCTTTTTGACCCATCTGGCGGAACATGTCGGCAGCGAAGAAGCCCGGTTTGTGCATCAGGGCATGACCTCGTCCGATGTGCTGGACACAACCACCAACGTGCAATTGGTGCGTGCCGCCGATCTTTTGATGGTTGGCGTTGACCGGCTTCTCGCCGCCTTGAAGACCCGCGCGATGGAGCACAAGAACACCGTGCGCGTTGGCCGGTCGCATGGCATTCACGCAGAACCCACCACCATGGGTCTGACCTTTGCCCGGTTTTACGCCGAAATGGACCGCAACAAGGCCCGGCTTTTGAATGCGCGCGACGAAATCGCCACCGGTGCGATTTCCGGCGCGGTTGGCACATTTGCCAATATCGATCCGGCGGTCGAGGAACATGTCTGCGAACAGCTTGGCCTGCGCCCCGAACCGATCAGCACCCAGGTGATCCCGCGCGACCGCCATGCCATGTTCTTTGCCACCTTGGGCGTGATCGCCAGCAGCATCGAAAACATTGCGGTCGAAGTCCGTCACATGCAGCGCACCGAGGTGTTGGAAGGTGCGGAATTCTTCTCGATGGGGCAAAAAGGCTCGTCCGCGATGCCGCACAAGAAGAACCCGGTTCTGACCGAAAACCTGACCGGTCTGGCGCGTCTGGTGCGGATGGCCGTGGTGCCGGCGATGGAAAACGTCGCGCTTTGGCACGAGCGCGATATCTCGCATTCTTCGGTCGAACGCGCCATTGGCCCGGACGCCACCGTCACGCTTGATTTTGCCCTGCACCGCATGGCCGGCGTGATCGAGAAAATGCTGATTTTCCCCGAAAACATGTTGGCCAACATGAACAAATTCCCCGGATTGGTGATGTCGCAACGGGTGCTTTTGGCGTTGACCCAGGCCGGTGTGTCACGCGAAGACGCCTATTCGATGGTGCAGCGCAATGCGTTGAAGGTCTGGGAAGACCAGGTTGATTTCCAGGAACAGCTTTTGGCCGATGATGCAGTGGTTGCCGCGCTGGGCGTGGATGGCATCAAAGAGAAGTTCGACATGGGGTATCACACCAAACATGTCGACACGATCTTTGCGCGCGTATTTGGCACGGAATAACCTTAGCGCCCATCGCGTAAAACGGTTCGAAAGGCCCGGCAATCTTGCCGGGTCTTTTTTGTGGCGCGCGCCTGATTTTGCGCGAATCCCGTGTCGTGGTATCCTTGTGGCATTGGCAGATGCGATCTGCCGCCGCAAAAGGGAGACGTCCAATGATCCGAACCGCACTCTATGCGATCGCATTGCTGTTGGTGCCCACGGTCAGCCTGGCCACCGGATGTGAAGACCAGCATCAGGCGATGTCCTGTGCCGAAGGCAGCACATGGGATGCCGCCACCCGATCCTGTGTCGAACAGGTGACCAGCTAGGTCCGGACACCCCGTTTCATCGGGCCAGTTCATCGGGCCAGATTTCAGAGTTTGTTCACCTATTCAACGTACTGCTGACATGCAGAACACCGGAGTATCAGGGATGAACCAACTCGCGACATTGCCCGGCCTGCCGTCGATGATGCCATCGGCAGGCGGGCAACCCAACGGCAGCGGACAGGCACACAACGGCGCGGGCGGCAAGGTGCTGACATCGCGTGCGGCCGCGCTGACGCGCAAACAAAAGGCCGCGATCATCGTGCGGCTGCTGGTCAACGAGGGGGCCGAGGTCCAGTTGGCCGAATTGCCAGACAGTCTTCAGGCCGATTTGACCCAGCAAATGGGCAAGATGCGCTATGTCGACCGTGCGACACTGGCCGATGTGGTCAGCGAATTTGCGGATGAGCTGGAATCCATTGGTCTGCATTTTTCCGGCGGCATTGCCGGGGCGCTTTCGGCGCTGGACGGAAAAATCTCGCCCCAGACCGCCGCCCGCCTCCGCAAGGAGGCCGGGGTGCGCCAGACCGGCGATCCCTGGGGCGTGATCCGCCCGTTGCCCGTGGAACGTTTGCTGGATTTCATCACGTCGGAAAGCACAGAGGTCGCGGCGGTGCTGCTGTCAAAGCTCGACACCGCCAAGGCCGCGGAAATCCTGTCGAAACTGCCCGGTCCGCTGGCGCGGCGCATCACCTATGCGGTATCATTGACCGCCAATGTCACACCAGAAGCGGTGGACAGGATCGGGTTGTCGCTGGCCACGCAGCTGGACCGCGACCCTGTGCGCGCCTTCAAATCGGAACCGGTGGCGCGGGTTGGTGCGATCCTGAACAACTCCCCCGCTGCGACGCGGGATGAATTGCTGTCCGCCCTTGAAAAAGAGGACGAGGTCTTTGCCGACAAGGTGCGCAAGGCCATCTTTACCTTTGAAAACATCAGCGATCGGATCGACGCGGGCGATGTGCCAACCATCATGCGCGAGGTCGATGCCGACACCGCCGCCCGTGCCCTGGCCGGCGCACAGAAAAATGGTCTCGACGAAGTCGTCGAATTTCTTTTGGGCAACATGTCCCGACGTATGGCCGACAATCTGCGCGATGAAATGGCCGATGTCGGCACGCAAAAGACCAAGGACATCGACGCCGCCATGAGCGAGGTTGTGGCAGCGATCCGTCGTCTGGCGGATGCAGGCGACATTGCCTTTGTTGTCGACGACGAAGAGGAGGGCTGATCAGGGTGATCGCCCCCCCCGGGCACCTGCCCCAGTGCGGCCCCCAGTGCGACGTTGCCGCCGGGGAAACACAAAGGCCCGGGCGATGGATGGACAGTGCCGGAAAACCCGCATAAGGCAGTTACATGCGATTTCCCCTATTGTCTGTATCCGGCGGCACCTCCCCCCTGACCGATACCACGCGCGGCATCTTCTTGATGATCGGCGCGGTTTGGTTCTTTTCGATCACGGATGTTCTGGCCAAAGAGATGGGCAGCCGGGTCGGTGTCGCCACCACACTGTGGGCGCGATACGCGGGACAGACCATTGTGGTTCTGATCCTGGTGTTGCCCCGTTTGCGCAGCACCTTGCAGACCCGATATCCGAAATTGCAGTTGATGCGCTCTATCAGCCTGTTTGCCGCGACCTTCTGTTTCTTTACCGGGCTGACAAAGATCGGGCTGGCGGAAAATACCGCGATCATGGATGTAAATCCGGTTCTGATCACGCTTGGCGGCGCGCTTTTCCTGGGAGAGGCCATCGGGCTTCGCCGCGCGCTTGGCATTGCGGCGGCGCTTTGTGGTGCATTGATCATTATCCGGCCCGGCACCGATGTGTTCAGCCCCGACGCGATCTATCCTCTGGGCGCAGCCGTCTGTTTTTCCACCTACACCCTGATCACCCGGTTTGTCGGCCGGGATGAGGATGCCTGGACCTCGCTGTTTTACACCGCCGCTTTTGGTGCGATTGTAATGACGGCGTTGATGCCCTTTGTCGGGCGTATTCCAAGCGACATCGGGTCGATTTCCATCATGGCGGCCATGGGCGGTGTCTCGGCCATGGGGCAGCTGATGTTGATCCGCGCCTTGCAAAACAGCCCGGCGGGCGTGCTGGCGCCCTTCACCTATTGCGGGTTGCTGTTCGCAGTGATCTGGGGGGCGCTGATTTTTGGAGAACTCCCCGATCTGGCCACGATGATCGGCGGCGCGATCATTGTCTTGTCAGGGATTTATGTCTGGTATCGCGAAACCTGGGTCAAGAAAATCGACACCGGCGTACCTGCTTCTGGCCTGCCTGCTTCCGACCTATCTGATTCCGGCCTGTCTGATTAAGGTCGGCCTGATTAAGGCAGCTTCGCGGCCGCCAGGATCGGGCCAAAATCCGCCTTTTGCACCAGCACCGCCGCCGCGCCCTCGGCCTCTACCGCGATCTGAAAATCGCTTTCGCCGTCCCATTGCCCCAGCTCACGCCAGTTCTGAACGATATTGGCATAGCTGATGGTGCGCCCGGCGTTTTCGCCGCGGGTGATTGTCGTTGTGGCATTGGGGGAAAATTCCACCAGAACGATCCGCATCCCACCGTCCAGACCCCCGTCCAGATCGGCCACCGCACGGGCGGTGACCTGGGTGCCGCTGGCGGTGTCGGAAATATCCAGCCGGATTTGCGATGGTGCGGCCTGATGCAATTTGATCAACTCGTTCACATCCATCGGATGATTGCCGACCACGTGATCGGTGCCATTGATGATCATCTGCGGGGTATAGATCATGCGCCGTCCAGCCACGCTGGCGTACCCCTTTTGCCGGTTGGTATGACCGGCCAGGGCAAATTCATCTTTCCAGCCGATGTAATCCCAATAATCCACATGCAGCGCCAGGGCGATGACATCGCTGCGCGCCGCCAGTTTGTGCAACAAGGCATCCGCAGGCGGACAAGAGGAACACCCCTGCGAGGTGAACAATTCAACCACCACCGGCGCAGCCACCGCAGGGGTGCGGGCGCCGGTTTCATCGGCCC
This sequence comes from Marinovum sp. 2_MG-2023, assembly GCF_030548265.1. NCBI lineage: Bacteria > Pseudomonadati > Pseudomonadota > Alphaproteobacteria > Rhodobacterales > Roseobacteraceae > Marinovum > Marinovum sp. 2_MG-2023. The sequence continues at coordinate 45,872 of NZ_JAUOSD010000011.1, forward strand.
AGGCCCCTGCCATCGGCATCACCCCGGCCAGCCCGGCAAAGGCCAGCGCGCCAAGTACATTGCGCAAAGTCATCTGATATCCCCGTCATGTCGCGGGTCTCTTCCTAGCTGTGCGGCATTGAAATAACCAATCAAGGTTTTGCGATTTTCCGAGAACTGCCCCAGAAGTGGCCAAAGTCGCCACAGTATCGCGCTTTTTTTGCATACAATCGCATACAAATAGCCGCGCCCCCTTGATTGCGCCCCCAAACCGGGGCTATTGCAGGTGCAGCGAAACCCCTTGGCATCATCAGAAGGGAGCCATTCCATGCCCATCACAGTTGGTCAGGATACCTCAAAGGTCCGCAAGTCCATTACGGCTGGCGGTAAGTCAATTTCCTATTATTCCATCCCCGCAGCCCAGGCCGCCGGGCTTGGCGATTTCTCGCGCTTGCCTGCCGCTTTGAAAGTGGTGCTGGAAAACATGCTCCGGTTTGAGGATGGCAAGACCGTTTCGGTTGACGACATCAAGGCCTTTGCCGAATGGGGTGCCAAGGGTGGCAAGAACCCCCGCGAAATCGCCTATCGTCCGGCCCGCGTGCTGATGCAGGATTTCACCGGCGTTCCGGCGGTTGTTGACCTTGCTGCGATGCGTGACGGTATCGTCGCTCTGGGCGGCGATCCTGAAAAGATCAACCCGCTGAATCCTGTCGACCTCGTGATCGACCACTCGGTGATGATCGACGAATTCGGCAACCCGCGCGCGTTCCAGATGAACGTCGACCGCGAGTATGAGCGCAACATGGAGCGCTACACATTCCTGAAATGGGGCCAGTCCGCGTTCAACAACTTCCGCGTTGTTCCGCCCGGCACCGGCATCTGCCACCAGGTGAACCTCGAATATCTTTCGCAAACCGTCTGGACCGACGTCGACCAGAACGGCGAGGAAGTGGCCTATCCTGACACGCTTGTCGGCACCGACAGCCACACCACCATGGTCAACGGCGCTGCTGTTCTGGGCTGGGGTGTTGGCGGGATCGAGGCCGAGGCCGCGATGCTGGGCCAGCCGATTTCCATGCTGATCCCCGAAGTCATCGGCTTCAAGCTGACCGGCGCAATGATGGAAGGCACCACCGGTACCGACCTCGTGCTGAAGGTCGTCGAAATGCTGCGCGCCAAGGGCGTGGTCGGCAAATTCGTCGAATTCTATGGCCCGGGCCTTGATAGCCTGCCGCTGGCCGACCGTGCCACCATCGCCAACATGGCACCGGAATATGGCGCGACCTGTGGCTTCTTCCCGATCGACGGCGAGACCCTGCGCTACCTGCGCAACACGGGCCGCGACGAAGACCGGATTGCGCTGGTCGAAGCCTATGCCAAGGAAAACGGCTTCTGGCGCGACGAAAACTATGATCCGATCTATACCGACACGCTTGAACTGGACATGGGCACCATCGTTCCGGCGATTTCCGGTCCGAAACGTCCGCAGGACTATGTCGCGCTGACCGAATCGGCCTCGTCGTTCTATAAGGTTGTGGCCGAGTATCGTGGCATTGACGCCACCGCAGATGCGGCCGACATGGCCTCCGAAGGTCCGGCCCCGGTCCTCGCCAAAGATCCGCGCAAGTCGATCAAGGTCGAAGGCGAAGAGTACGAATTGCATGACGGCTCGGTTGTGATCGCTTCGATCACCTCCTGCACCAACACGTCGAACCCCTATGTGATGATCGGCGCCGGTCTGGTGGCACGCAAGGCACGCGCCCTGGGTCTGACCCGCAAGCCTTGGGTCAAAACCTCGCTCGCGCCCGGCTCGCAGGTTGTTTCGGCCTATCTGGAGGCCGCGAACCTTCAGGAAGACCTTGATGCCATCGGCTTCAACCTTGTTGGATATGGCTGCACCACCTGTATCGGCAACTCTGGCCCGATCCAGAAAGAGCTGAGCGAAGCGATTGCCCAGGGTGATCTGGTCGCGACCTCGGTGCTGTCGGGCAACCGGAACTTCGAAGGTCGTATTTCGCCTGACGTGCGCGCCAACTATCTCGCGTCGCCGCCGCTGGTTGTGGCCTATGCGCTGGCCGGTGACATGAACATCGACCTGACAACCGAACCGCTTGGTCAGGACAAGGACGGCAATGACGTCTATCTGAAAGACATCTGGCCCACGACAAAGGAAGTCGCGGATCTGGTCCAACAGACCGTGACGCGCGAAGCCTTCCAGTCGAAATACGCCGATGTCTTCAAAGGCGACGAAAAATGGCAGGGTGTGGAAACCACCGACCAGAAAACATACGACTGGCCGGCCGCGTCGACATATGTCCAGAACCCGCCCTACTTCCAGGGCATCACCATGGACACCAAAGAGATCGAGAACATCGAAGGCGCGAAAGTTCTGGCGCTTCTTGGTGACATGATCACAACCGACCACATCTCGCCCGCTGGTGCGTTCAAAGACACAACACCGGCAGGTCAGTATCTAATCGAACGTCAGGTTCCGCAGCGCGAATTCAACTCTTATGGGTCGCGTCGTGGCAACCACGAGATCATGATGCGCGGCACATTCGCCAACATCCGCATCAAGAACGAGATGCTGGATGGCGTCGAAGGTGGTTACACCAAAGGCCCCGATGGCGCGCAGACCTCGATCTTTGAGGCGGCAATGGCGCATCAGGCCGCGGGCACACCGCTGGTCATCTTTGGCGGTGAGCAATACGGTGCCGGATCTTCGCGTGACTGGGCGGCCAAAGGTACAGCACTTCTGGGCGTCAAAGCCGTGATCGCGGAATCGTTCGAACGTATCCACCGCTCCAACCTGGTTGGCATGGGCGTGATCCCGTTTGAATTCACCGGCGGCGTAACCCGCAAATCGCTTGGCCTGACTGGCGAAGAGACGGTGTCGATCAAAGGTCTGGACAGCGTCACACCGTTGCAGGAAGTGCCCTGCGAGATCACAATGGCCGATGGGTCGGTTCAGGAAATCACCCTGAAATGCCGGATCGATACCGCGGTCGAGATCGAATACATCGAAAACGGTGGTGTGCTGCATTACGTGCTGCGCAACCTCGCCAAGTCGTAAGACCTGGCAAATCAAAGGGGCAGCGCAGTGAATGCGCCGCCCGCATCGTTGAAACGGCCCGGGGCAAAACCTCGGGCCGTTTTGCATTTGGCGCCTGCGGGATTTGCGTATTTAAAAAGAGAAGAAGCAGGGGCGTTTCAGCCGAAACCTTGCGCCCTTCCGCCTATCGCGTGTTTGTGAGGCGACGCGCCCCCCTTTCCCCGTTTAATCACGACTGATCCCACACCAGATGGGAGTGAGGCAGACAGGAAAGAAAAACATGAAAACAGCTTTGGTTTTGGTACAGGCCGCGATTTTGGTTTTGTTCGCTGTGGTGGGGGCACATGGCTTTGACAGCCAGCGCGCCTCCTGCCCGGTCAATCAGCCGGGGGCCTATTGTGACCGCTGAGACCTGACCCGAGATTCCACCGCGTCCAATTGCGCGCGTACCCGGCGGGCCCGGCGCAGGCTGGTCCAGATGACAAGCCCCAGCAAGGTCAGGCTCACGGCATAGGCCGACAGGACAGGTACGGCGTATTTTCCCAGATCAATCATGATTGCATCCGCTCCCGCGCCAAGAGCGCCCGCATCCGACGGGCGCGAATTTCGGTCTGGGTGCGGATCAGCACCAGCACGATGAACAACAAGACAAACCCCGCCATCGACGGCAGCGCCGGCAGGAAGAACACGTCAGCGACGTTTTCTTCGGCATCCAGCGACAATGAGGCGGGTTGGTGCAGGCCCTGGTTCCAGAAATTCACCGCATAGCGCGACAGGACCGCAAAGACCGACCCGACAAGGCAGAGCACCGCCGTAAGGTCAGCGGCTGTGTCGTCGTCCTCGATCGCGCTCCATAGCGCGATATAGCCGAGATAGAACAGAAACAGGATCAGGAACGAGGTCAGCCGCGGATCCCAGGCCCAATATGTGCCCCACATCGGCTGGCCCCAAATCGCCCCGGTCAGCAGCGCGATGATGGTCATCACCATGCCCACCGGCGCGGCCGCACGCGCCGCCAGCGCCGATACGTGATGCCGCCGGATGATCCAGATCAGCGACGCCACCAGCATCATGAACCAGCCATTGATCGCCATCAACGCCGAGGGCACATGCAGATAGAAGATCTTGACCGTCGAGCCCTGTCGATAATCATCGGGGGTGAAAAAGAACCCCCAGACCAGCCCGACCACAAGACAGACCAAGGCCAGCGCCCACAGCACAGGGATCACCCGGTTTGTGGTGTCGATGAACTTTTTCGGGTTCGCATATTCCCAGATTGAGGCCATGACAGATACCTATTCGTGACTGTGGTGCGGTGCCAGCATCAATTTCATTTATCGCAGGTTCACCCGCAGGACCGCAGCCGAGGCAAAGGGCAAAAGCGCGATCACCGCAAGTGAAATTCCCGCGAGCATCAGCAGCGGCGTTTGGGTCTCCATGCCCTGGGCGCCGCGGCGCGCCACCTCGGCACCGAAAATCAGGGTCGGCACGTAGAGCGGCAGCACCAGCAGCGACATCAGCAATCCGCCGCGTTTCAACCCGACGGTCAGCGCCGCGCCAAAGGTGCCAATCACCGACAGCGCCGGGGTGCCAAGCGCCAGCGAAAGCGTCAGCCAGACAAATCCCGCCTGCGGCAGGTTCAACAACAGGCCCAGCACCGGTGCCGCCAACACCAGTGGCAGGCCGGTGGTCAACCAATGGGCCAGCGCCTTGATGCTGACGATCCCCTCCATCGGCAGGGGCGCGGTGGCCAGAAGATCAAGCGAACCATCCTCCCAGTCGAGCGCAAGAATACGGTCGAGAGACAATAGGCAGGCCAAAAGCGCGCCCAGCCAAAGGATGCCGGGGGCAATGCGTGACAGAAGTTCGGATTGCGGGCCAACGCCAAACGGCACCAGGGTCACGACGATCAGAAAAAACGCCAGCCCAAGGCCAAAGCCGCCGCCCGCGCGGATCGCCAGCGCCAGATCACGGGACAGCAATGCGATCACAGAAACACCTCGTCAAAATCGTCGCTGTCCGGCGGCACGGCGCGAAACTGCGCCACATCCAATGCATCCCCATCAAGACCAAGGTCGATATGGGTGGCAATCAACGCCGATCCCCCCTGCCCCAGATGCAAGCGCACCGCATCGGCAAACATCGCGACCGCATCGCGGTCAAGCGACACTGTCGGCTCGTCCAGCACCCAAATCGGCCGCCCGGTCACCATCAGCCGCGCAAGGCCAAGCCGACGTTTCTGTCCGGCGGACAATTGCCCGGCCGCCCGGTCGCGCAAAGGCCCCAGTTGATAGGCCGCAAGCGCCGGGGCGATATCATCCGTGCCAAACACCCGCGCCCAGAACGTCAGATTTTCCGCCACGCTCAGCGTGGTTTTCAACCCGTCCGCATGGGCGGCATAGGCCACATTGTCGCCCGCGCCGGTCAATGTCCCGGCCAGCGGCGGCTGTAATCCCGCCACCACACGCAGAAGGCTGGTCTTGCCGATGCCATTTGGCCCGCGCAGGATCAATGCCCGCCCGGGGGCCAGGCTAAACGACACCTCCGCCAGAATCGGAATGCCGCCCCGGGCCACAGAGAGGTTTTGCGCATCGAGCATCATGTCAGGAGATTTGCCGAATTTGTCAGCGTCAGCAAGACCCTGGCCCGCACACAGTCGCGCCCCGTGTCACTCTGTCGCCGCTACGGCCAGCGCCGCCATGGCGATCCGGCGGCCTTCGGACAGCAACACGTTATAGGTGCGACATGCGGCGGGTGAGGCCATGACCTCTACCCCCAGCCCCGCCTCTTCCAGCGCCTTGCGCAGGTCCGCGGGAATATGGGCAATCTCGGCCCCGGTGCCGATGAACACCACATCGGCCGTGTCCGCCAGCGCCAGAAGCGCCGCGCCATCGTCCAGCCCGGCCCAGCCGCGTGTGCCAGAGGCGTCGGTGATGACATGGCCGTGGTGAACCTTGCCGCCGATCCGGAAAAACCCCGGACCATAGCCGTCAATCGGTTCGGCATCGCTGTATGTGACTTCGTTCAAACGCATGCCGCCGACATAGCGCGATTAGCCTGCCAGGGGAATGCCCAAGTGACGCAATTCGCGCGTTACAGCCGTGCGAATTGCGCTTCTTGTTTGCGGGTCCAGCTGATGCGCAGGGCATAGCCCTCTTCGGTCTGATCTTCGGCGGTGACCAGCCCGCGTTCGAACAGCCAGGCACGTTTTCGCCCCTGATCATACCCCAGAACCAAATCGACATCATGCTTTTCGGCGTCCAATGCGCGGGTCACTGCGGCCAGGAAAACATCCATCCCCTCGCCGGTGACGGCCGACATCGGCACAATCGCATCGTTGCGGGCGGCGCGGGTCAAAAGCGCCTCGCGCTCGTCATCCGGCAGGCGGTCGATCTTGTTCCAGATCTCCAGCTGCGGCGTGCTCTCTGGCACACCCAACCCGCCAAGAATGGCGCGCACATCCGCCGCCTGTTCCTCGGTGCCATCATGGGCGATATCGCGCACATGACAGATCACATCGGCGGCCAGCACCTCTTCCAATGTAGCGCGGAAAGCGGCGACAAGCTCTGTCGGGAGGTCAGAGATGAAGCCGACCGTATCCGACAGGATGACCTCCAGCCCATTTTCCAGCTCGACCGCGCGCATCGTCGGGTCCAGCGTGGCAAAAAGCATGTCTTTGGCCATTACGTCCGCACCGGTCAAGCGGTTGAAAAGCGTGGATTTCCCGGCGTTGGTATAGCCGACCAGCGCGACAATCGGGAACGGCACCTTGGCGCGGGCCTTGCGGTGCAGATCGCGGGTTTTCACCACTTTGTCGAGCTGCCGGCGCAGGCGCACCAATTGGTCGTCAATCGCGCGGCGGTCGGCCTCGATCTGGGTTTCGCCCGGACCGCCGACAAATCCCAATCCGCCACGCTGGCGTTCCAGGTGGGTCCAGGCGCGCACCAGACGGGTGCGTTGATAGGACAATGCGGCCATCTCGACCTGCAACACACCCTCACGGGTTGCGGCGCGGTCAGAGAAGATTTCCAGAATCAACCCGGTCCGGTCCAGAAGCTTGACGCCCCATTCCTTTTCCAGATTGCGTTGCTGCACCGGGGTGACATGGCCATCGACCAGCACCAATTCGACATCTGCGCCTTCGATTCGGCCTTTCAGCTCTTCGATCTTGCCCTTGCCAAACAGCTTGCCCGGCTGCGCCTTGGGCAGGCGCACCACTTCGGCGCCCGCAACCTCAAGATCGGGCAGCGCCGCCGCAAGGGCAATCGCCTCTTCCAGCGCCGGGCCGGGGGCCCGTCGGTCATAGTCGGATTTGATGTCAGGATGCAGGACCCAAGCCCGGGTCACATGGGTTTCGTGCTCTTTCAAGCGCCCTCGTCACCATCATAAAGGTTGATCGGCTGTGCCGGCATGATGGTCGAAATCGCGTGTTTGTACACCAGCTGCGACTGGCCGTCGCGGCGCAGCAGCACACAGAAATTGTCGAACCAGGTGATCACACCCTGTAGTTTCACACCGTTGATCAGGAACACCGTCACCGGAACCTTGGTCTTGCGCACATGATTGAGGAACGCGTCCTGCAGGTTCTGTCTATCCGAAGCCATCGCAAATTGCCTTTGTTCTTGTTGTCGTTGCCGCGGATCGGCCCCGGTCATTGCGGACGGAGTATGTCGCGCCCGTCAAGGGTTTTCCAGCCCTAATGGCCTCTTACCTATGCTGCATCGCAGCATAAGTCAATTTCGCCACAGGTTTGGCGACAAAAGCGCGATAATTGCCAGTGTTTCCAACCGCCCCAGCACCATGGCCGCGCCATAGACCAGCTTTGCGCCCTGGTTCATCTCGACCAGGACAATCGGCGAATCCAATGCGGTGACCACCAATGGCCCGGTTGTCGACAGCGCCGAGGTCGCCAACACGATCGCCGCTTCGAACCGCACGCCAAACGCGCCAAGCAATACCGTTGTCGCCGCAAGCGAAATGGCGAACAGCATGAAAAAGATCCAGGCGACAAAGGCCCCCTGGCGGCGAATGCGCCGGCTGATGGCGCGGGCATTGCCAACAGAGGACGGATGCACCAGCCGCTCGATCTCGCGCTGGCCATTCAGGTAAAGTGCGAAGACCCGCAAGAGTTTGACCCCGCCCGCAGTGGTGGCCACGCCGCCACCAATCATCGCCAGGCCCAGAAGGATCATGCCCGGACTGTCGAGCCCTGACCAGCTTCGGGCATCCACCCAATCTGCGCTTTGGAAACCGGTGGTGGACAGGAACGACAGCACGGTGAACATGCTGCCCCAGGCCGCATGCAACAGCGCCAGGAAATCGTTGACCTCGTCCACCTCATAGGCGCCGGACCAGTGACGCAGGATCAGAAATCCGGGCACCACCACCACAAGAATCAGGCCCAGACGGAATTCCGGGTCATGGCGCAGGTCCGCGGCCGCACCGGTGACCGTGTCATTGGAAAAGGTCAGCCGGGACAGGGCGAACAGCATGAACAGGAATATCAACGCCTCGCCCACCAATCCGGCTGCGCCATTCTGTACCCCGCCCACCGGTGAAATGCCCGATGTCGCCATGGTGGATGCCGCATGTGAAAACGCCACCAACGGCACTTCGCCCGCGATCAGCAAACAGACCCAAAGCGCGAGCGTCAGCCCACCATAAACCGGCATCAGCCGCCAGGACGTGCGCATCAAACGCGTCACCGAATCGGCGCTGGCCATCGAGGCCACCCGCGCCTCTCCGCCGCCGGGCTCGGCGCTTGCTGTCACTTCGAACCCGCCCAGGTTCAGCGGCGCAAGGATCGCCGCCGCCGCAATCCACATCAACAATCCGCCCATCCAGCCGACAAGGGCCCGCCACAGATGCAGCGAGTCGCTCAACCGATCCGGCGGAAACAAAGAGGCCCCGGTGGTGGTGAAACTGGACACCATTTCCAGATAGGCGTTGAGAAAGGACGTGGTGCGCAGCGCTTCGTGGAATGGCACCGCCATGATCAACGGCAAAACCGTAAACGCCCCCAAAAGCCCCAGAAGCTGGTGCAAACCCGATGGGCGTTTGGCTTGATTGGCCAGCGCAATGCCGATCAGGCTGACGAATATCAACGTCAGCAACGCCGCATAGAAAAAGGTCCGCGCCTCGTGAAACCGTTCCACCGTCAGCGCCTGTGCGGCGGGTATCAACATGGCAAGCCCGACAAGGCCAACCAGCTGAAGGAAAAACGGCAGTTCTCGTAACGCCCGTCCCATCTAGAAAAAATCTATGGAAACCTGGAGCAGACGCTCCACTTCGGGCACATCCTTGGTCATGGCAAACAGCGCAATCACATTGCCCTCTTCGATGCGCAGCGCCCCTGTCGGGCGCTTGACCTTGCCATCCTGCAGGATCGCGCCGACCAGAACCCCTTCGGGGAAATCAATGTCGCGAATGCGCTGCCCGGCGATTGGCGAGGTCGACAGAACTTCGGCTTCGATCACCTCGGCCTCGGCATCGCCGACGGAATAAACCCCACGCACCCGGCCATGGCGAATGTGACGCAGGATCGAACTGACTGTTGTGGCGCGCGGGTTGATATAGGCATCAATCCCCAGCGGCCCCATCAGGGGCACCAGCGTCGGATCGTTGATCAGCGCAATCGCAAAGGGACAGCCCTCGGCCTTGGCCCGGACCGCCGCGAGCATGTTGACCTTGTCATCGTCGGTCACGGTCAGCACCGCATCCGCGCGGTTGATATTGGCCTCATGCAGCAATTGCGCATCCAACCCGTCGCCGTTCAGCACAATGGTGCGTTCCAGTAGATCCGCCGCGCGTTCAGCACATTTGCGGTTCTTCTCGATCACCTTGGCGCGAATGCGTTCGGTGCGGGTTTCCAGCGCATGTGCGACCGCCAGCCCGACATTGCCGCCCCCGACCAGCACAACACGTTCCTGTTTGGTCTGGGTCTTGCCGAAAATCTCCATCGTGCGCGGCACGTCTTCGACATGGGCCATGATGTAACAATCATCCCCGGCAAACAGTTGGTCATCGGCGGTTGGCGCAAACAATGTGCCCTTGCGCCGGATGGCCACCACCACAGAGCGCAGGGTCGAAAACAGATCGGTCAGCTGACGCAAAGGCGTGTTCAGCACCGGGCATTCGGCATGCAGCCGCAGCCCCAGAAACTGTGCCTGACCGTCAAGAAAGCTTTCCGTGTCAAATGCCGCCGGGGCCGCCAGCCGTTGCAGCGCCGCATCGGCCACTTCTTTCTCGGGCGAGATCACGACGTCGATCGGCATGTGATCCCGCCGGTAGAGATCGGAATAAATCGCATCCAGATAGCTTTGCGCCCGCAGGCGCGCCACCTTGCGCGGGATGGAAAACACCGAATGCGCCACCTGACAGGTGACCATATTCACCTCGTCCGAATGGGTGGCGGCGATGATCATATCGGCATCCCGCGCGCCCGCCCGACCCAGAACATCAGGATAGCTGGCGAACCCCGCCACCCCCTGCACGTCCAGTGTATCGGTGGCACGGCGCACCAGATCGGGGTTGCTGTCGACAACGGTCACATCGTTGCGTTCCCCGGAAAGATGGCGCGCAATTTGCCAGCCAACCTGGCCGGCACCGCAAATGATGACTTTCATGGCTCAGGCTCCCCTGCCCCAAACGCCCCGAACGGGTCTGCAAGGATCATCCTTGTCAGACCGCGCCGGAAGGGTCAATGCAGCCACGCCGCCACAGATGGGTCAGGGCCTCTCCCTTGGGCCTGTCGCTGTCACTTTGGGCAGATCACGACCCGAAACCGGCCATCGCGCGGAAATCTATTTCACCCAGGGCCGCCAGCATGGTGTCAACGTCCGCCCCCGAAATCCGCACAAGGATGCGATTGGCGACCAAGCCCATGATTTCATTGTCCTGCACCGCAAATTTCTGTCGGTTCACCCGCTCCATCCGCAGCCCCATTACCCCGGCGTTGTTGATGATCCCAGCCAGGCTGGCCACCATGGCGTTATCCGCCATCATATTGATGGTATAGCGGGTTGTGCCGTCGGAATAGGTCGCCTCGGCCGCGACGCCGCCGCCCATCATCCCCATGCCGGCGGCGGCTTCTGGATTGTCTTCCCGGGTCCAGCCATCCGGCGCCGGCGGCAAATAGGCCCCCAGCGCATTGGTTTTCAGATCCAGAAGTTTCTGTTTGGCGATTTCCAGTTCATCCAGCGCATATTGCACATCGCCCTCTTCATAAGCGTCCATTGCGCTTTGCAGCACATCGGTAATGTCATCCGCCAAACTTGGCGTTGCAGCCAACAGGGTCAGGGCCGAAAGGGTCAAAAATGTTTTGTGCATGGGTCCAAATCTCATGTGATGAAGTCTGCCCCGAACCTGCCAATCCGGGCTGCGCAAAACAAGCCCGCCACAGGTCGGGTATTCCCGCCTTTTGACGGGAAATACCCAATAAAATCGCCTATTGCGCCGCCGCGGCCCGTGCCCGCCACTGGGCATTCCAGGCCCGCACAGAGGCCAGCGATTCCCATTCGTACCGGTCGTCCTGCGCCAAGGTGCCAAACCATAGCTGCCCCTGACCAATCCGCCAGGGATCAAGGATCAGACCCTGTTCCATCGGCTGCCCCCGGGCCGTCACGATGACCGTGGCATGTTCCAATCGCACATTGCGCGCATTGGCCATGGCGCGGTGAATCTGAAGGCTGCGCAGCCCTTCGGCCTGCAATGCTGCTTGCATCGCATTGGCCCAATCCTGACACACACCTTTGTCGCGAAACCCGTTCACAACCTTGAAATTATGCACCAGCGGCGGATCAACCACCTGCCATTGCTGCGCCCAGACCAGCGGTTCCTGTACCGAAATCCGTGCCACACGCGCCGCTTCGCGCGGGTCAACCCCCGGCCCCAATGCCAAAAGCGCCGCGCGCACGGCCTCGATCTGTTCCGCTTGCGGGGACGTGGCCGATGTGGCCGCAACCGAAGTGGGCCGGGGGCTGTCGACAAGCGCCATGGTCGGCGCTGTGGCCTCCGGCTTCGGGGCCTCACATCCGGCCACCAAAGCGGCGCAGATCATCACCCCGCAGAGCCGAACCACTCTGCGCTGCGCCGCGCAATCCTGTGCCATATCTTCAGCCCGCCTGTGCCGTCACGTCTTCGTCGACCCGCGCCACCCGCGCACCCGATTTGGCCGAGGTCACAACCCCAAGCGATTTCAGCTTGCGGTGCAGGGCCGAACGTTCCATGCCGACAAAGGCCGCGGTGCGGCTGATATTGCCGCCAAAACGATTGATCTGCGTCAAGAGATATTCGCGTTCAAAGGCTTCGCGCGCCTCGCGCAGCGGCAAGGTCGCCAAAGTGCCCGCCAGAACCACCCGGCCCTCTTCATTGCTGCTTGGTGCATCCTGCGGCAGTTCCTGCGCCTCGATCTCGCCGGTGCCATCGCCCAGGATCAACACCCGCTCCACCAGGTTCTTCAACTGGCGCACGTTGCCCGGCCAGGTCATGGTCTGCATCAGCGCCACGGCCTCATCCGACAACACCCGCTGCGGCAGGCCCTGGGCCTCGTGGCAGGCCTGAATGAAATAATTCGCCAGCACCGGAATGTCTTCGCGCCGTTCCTCAAGCGAGGGCACGGAAATCGGCACCACGTTCAGCCGGTGAAACAATTCCTGACGGAACCGGCCCGCTTCGATTTCGGCCTCAAGATCACGGTTGGTCGAGGATATGACCCGCAGATCAACCCGCACCTTGTCCGCGCCACCAACGCGGGTGAATTGCTGATCGACCAACACGCGCAGGATCTTGGACTGGGTGCCCAGCGGCATATCGGCGACCTCATCAAAATAGATCACACCACCGTCGGCCTGTTCCAGCAATCCGGCCTCGACCCCGCGTTCCGGGGTTTCGCGACCGAACAACACATCCTCCATGGTTTCCGGTTCGATCGACGCACAGTTGACGGTGACAAAGGGCGCTTCGGTGCGGTTGGAATGGGCATGGATATAGCGTGCGGCCACTTCCTTGCCGCTGCCCGCAGGGCCGGACAACATCACCCGGCCATTGGATTTGGTCACCTTGTCAAGCTGGCCAACCAAAGCCCGGAACGACGCGCTTTCGCCGACCATTTTCGCAGCCGAGGTTTCCTTGCGCCGCAGTTGTTGATTTTCGCGCCGCAGACGCGAGGTTTCCATCGCGCGGCGGATCACCACCAGCAGCTGATCAATATTGAACGGCTTTTCGATGAAATCATAAGCGCCCTGTTTGATCGCAGCGACGGCAATTTCGATATTGCCGTGGCCGGAAATGATGACCACCGGCACGCCGGGATTGTCGCGTTTGACGGTTTTCAGGATGTCGATGCCATCCATCCGGCTGTCTTTCAGCCAGATGTCGAGGATCATCAATGCCGGGGCCTCGTCGTTCAGCGCCGCCATGCATTCATCCGACCCACCGGCAAGCCGCGTGGCATATCCTTCGTCTTCCAGAATATCGCCAATCAGTTCCCGAATATCACGTTCGTCGTCGACAATAAGAATATCGCTCATTTTCTGCTCCACTCTGTCCTCTTAAACCACACCATTTGCTGGGTTTTCCGCACCCGCCAGCGGCAGACGCACAACGGCCATTGCCCCGGCATTGGGCTGACCTTTGAATTGCGGCGCATCCTCCAGCACAAGGGTGCCGCCGTGTTCTTCGATGATTTTCTTGACGATCGGCAGGCCAAGGCCAGTGCCCTTTTCCCGGGTCGTCACATAGGGTTCAAACAACCGCGCGCGGTCCTCTGGCAGGCCGATGCCATTGTCCATTATGCGGATCAAGGCCTGTTTTCCGTCCTGCATCAGGGTCACGCCGATCATTGGCGAATGCCCCTCCGGGGCGCCCCTTTCAACAAGACTTTCAATCGCTTCTCCGGCGTTCTTAATCAAATTTGTCAACGCCTGAGAGATCATCGTCGCATCCAGATCGGCCATCAGTTTCTGATCCGGCAGCTCCATGGTGAACTGCACATTCGGTTGGCCCATCTCTTGCAGCAACAACGCCCCGCGCAGCAATTGGACCACATCCTCTGGCGCGCGTTTGGGTTCCGGCATCCGGGCAAATTTGGAAAACTCATCGACAATACGGCGTAGATCCTCTGTCTGGCGGACGATGACCCCGGTCAAATCCTCTAGCGTTGCGGCATTTTCTTCGTCCAGCTGACGGCGGAATTTGCGCTTGATCCGTTCGGCGGACAATTGGATCGGGGTCAGCGGGTTCTTGATCTCATGCGCGATCCGCTGGGCGACATCGCCCCAGGCCGCCATCCGCTGGGCCGCCACCAGATCCGACACGTCGTCAAACGCCACCACATAGCCCTCAAGGCTGCCATCGTCGCGGGACCGGGTGGCCATGCGCACCAACAGGTTTTCCTGCTGGCCGTCGCGCACCACCTTGACCTCTTGCTGCACGACATTGCGCTCGCCGCTGACCAATTGCTGATACAGCGCGCCGAATTCCGGCACCGCGACATTCAGCGGCACCGATTGGCGATCTTCGGACCAGCCCAACAGACGCTCTGCCGAGCGATTGACAAACGACACCCGCCCCTGATCATCCAGGCCCACAACCCCGGATGTGACCGACGACAGCACGGAATCAAACATCCGGCGGCGGCGCTCGATCTGGCGGGTGTTGTCCAACAGCGTTTCGCGCTGGCCCTTCAATTGCCGGGTCATCTGGTTGAAATACCGCCCGAGCATGGCGATTTCATCGTCGCCCTCTTCTTCGCGCACCTGCACGTCCAGATCGCCGCCGCCAACCCGCTGCGCCGCGCCGGTCAACCGGCCCACCGGGCGCGACAGACGTTCGGCAAACCAAAGCCCCAACCAAATCGACGCCAGAACCAGAAGCAGCGCAAAGCCAAGATAGATCAGCGCAAAATCAAACAGCCGCCGGCCCCGCTCGCTCTCTTGTTGTTGATAGAACTGGGCGGTCTCCTGGGTGTTGTCCAACAGTGTGAGCAATTCCCCGTTCACCGCCCGCGAGATATAAAGATAACGGTCCGGAAAGGCGCGCAGCGGCACAATCGCGCGAAATTCGCTGTTGTCCCAATCCTCAACCAGCGCAAGCCCCTCGGCACCGCGGCTGGCAAGGATCTGGTCGGTTGAGGGGCGTTCAAAATCAAACAGATACGACCGCTCCCCCCGCGCCCGAAGTTCCCCCGTGCCATCAATCAAATAGGCCTCGCGCAGCCCGCGCTGGATCAGCAATTGCCCATCTGTCAAAACCTTGCGCAGATTGGTGGTCGGGTCGCGTTCAATGTTGCGCTGTTGGGCGTCGATATAGCCCGCCAGAGCCGCCGCATCTTCGCTCAGGTCTTCGCGTTGTTCGGCCTGATAGGCCTTTGCCGCCGCGAGAGAGGCGCCAACCACCTGACGCACCCGATCGGAAAACCAGGTTTCCAACCCGATGTTGATGGTCAAAACCGCAAACACCGCCACAGTGACCGCCGGGATCAGCGCCATCAGGGCAAACACCCCGGTCAACCGCAGGTGCAATCGCGATCCCGCCGACCGTGCCCGCCGCGCCGCCACCATCCGCGCCACCCGCGCCAGAACCAGCGCCGCAATCAGCAGGACATAGACGAAATCCGCCAGCAGCACCAACCGCAGCCCCGGCGCGCTGGCCCCCATGTTCAAGGGGCCCATGACCAGAAACGTCGTGAACGCCAGCACCGGCCCCAAAAGCACCAGCCCCAGCGTCGCAACATTCTGAACCCGGCGCTGGCGTGACCACCGACGCAGCCGGTCCCAATAGGACTGCCGTTTCGGCGGAATCCTACCGCTGACGCCTAAATCGCCTGATGCCGTATGTGCCCCTGTGGCCACAGACTGCCCTCGCATTGACGTGCCGCTTGCGCGACCAACCACCATATTATGTGGCTCTCTCCCGCTACAGCACGTCGACTGCGGCTTCGGGGCCACTCCTGTGGCTGTTTTACATCAACTTGCGGCGCCGTGTCACGGGAATATCGAGGTCGGTGATCTTTTTGCGCAACGTATTGCGATTGATGCCAAGCAGTTCGGCACATTTTGCCTGATTCCCGCCGGTCGCTTCCAGCGCGATTTCGATCAGCGGAAATTCCACTTCCTTCAAAATCCGCTGATACAGACCCGGCGGCGGCAACAGCGCGCCATGCAGGTCGAAATACCGCCGCAAATGGCGCGAAACAGAGGCCCCCAGCTTTTCGCTGCTGCCCCCCGACAGCACCGGTTCCATATCGGGTTGATTGCCCAGAACCAATTCAACCTCGGTGCGGGTGATTTCTTCGGCGCGGCTGGTCAATGACAGACGGCGCACCGCATTTTCCAATTGCCGCACATTGCCCGGCCAGCTGTAGGCGCGGAACAATTCCACCGCATCCGCCGAAAGCCAGCGTTTCGGCGCGCCATCACGTTCGGCACGGGCAAGAAAGTGATCAGTCAAAAGCGCGATGTCTTCGACCCTTTCGCGCAGCGACGGCACCTGAATCGTGGCACCGGACAGCCGGTAATAAAGATCCTGCCGCACCCGCCCCTTGTCCAGCGCCTCGGCCAGATCGCCCTGGCTGGTGGCCATGAACCGCGGCACATGTTCGCCCGGCGTGTCGACCATCCGCACGATACGGGCCTGAATTTCATCGGGAATATCGGTGATTTCATCAAACAACAGCGTGCCGCCCTTGACCCGCGCCAGAATGCGGGCCGGACCCTCGATATCACGCAGGTCGTTGCCGGTGACGGTCACAAACGGCAAGGTGCGCCGATCCGAAAAGTCATGAATAGCGCGCGCAATCAACGATTTGCCCGTTCCGCTTTCGCCGGAAATCAACACCGGCAGATCGGTGTTCATCACCCGCGCCACCAACCGGTAAAGCGCCTGCATCACCGGCGTGCGCCCGACCAAGGGCAATTCGTCCGGTTGATCCGGGGTGTCCATTACCGGACGCGACGGCGCGCTGCGCGATTCCAGCGCCCGTGCCGTGCGTTTCATCAGATCCGGCAGGTCAAACGGCTTGGGCAGGTAATCATAGGCCTCGGCCTCGGCGGCCTGAATGGCCGTCATGATGGTATTCTGGGCCGAAATCACGATCACCGGCAGATCCGGCCGGTCCGAGCGGATTTTCGGCAGCATTTCCAACCCGTTGCCATCCGGCATGGCCACGTCGGAAATCACCACGTCGCCCTTGCCCTCGCCCACCCAGCGCATCAGCGTGGTCAGCGACGATGTGGCATGCACCTTGCATCCCGCCCGTGTCAGTGCCTGGGTCAATACCGTGCGGATCGTGCGGTCGTCATCCGCTACTAGAATGGTGCCGTCCATTATTCAGCCTCCTGGGTCGTCGGGTCGGCTTCCATGCCCTTGGGCACCATCGGAAGCGATATGCGAAACACCGTGCGCCCGGGCACGGAGCTGACGGAAATCCATCCGTCGTGGTCCGAAATGATCTTGCTGACCAGCGCCAGCCCAAGGCCGGTGCCGTTTTCTTTGCCGGACACAAAGGGTTCAAAAATGTCGCCCTTCAACGCCTCTGGCAGACCGGGGCCATCATCAATGACCTCGACCTGAAGCGGCAGGGTCTGGCCGGTGCCATCAGACCGGCGCAGACGAAAGGCCCGCTCGTAATAGGAATGCAGCCGGATGGTGCCGCCCTCTGGCCCGGCCGCTTCGGCGGCGTTGCGGACCAGGTTTGACACCACCTGAAGCAGCTGATCGGGATCGCCCCAGGCATTGGGCAGCGAGGGGTCGTAATCCTCGACAATCTTCATATGCGCCGCCGCGCCAACAAGCGCCGACCGGCGTGCGCGGTCCAGAACATCATGGATATTGACCGACCGCAGCTCTGGTGCCGACAGGTTGCCGAATTGCTCGACCTGCTCCAGCAGCTTGACGATACGCCGGGTCTCACCGACGATAAGGTCCGTCATTTCAAGATCTTCTGCGTTAAGGTTCATGCTAAGCAACTGGGCCGCACCCGCGATTCCCGCCAGCGGATTCTTGATTTCATGCGCAAGCATTTCGGCCATGCCAATCGCGGATTTGGCGGCGGATTTCACCGATTGGCTCTGCGTCATGCGGCCGGCCAGCTCACGCGGGGAAATCAGCATGATCATCATGCCGTCATGCCCCTGCATCGGCGCGACCTGAAGGTTGCACTGCAACGGCGCGCGGCTGCCCGAGCCGACATCGACATCGTTGACAAACAACGGCGTGCCATGTTCGCGGGCGCGGGCAAAGCTTTCTTCCAATGGGGCATCAACCGCCAGCCGATCCCACAATGGCTCACCGCGCAGCGATTTGGCCGAAGAATTCAGGAACCCCTCTGCCGCCGGGTTCACATCAAGGATGCGGTCTTCCGCATCAATCAACACGCCCGGCACCGGCAGGGATGACCAGACCGCATTGTCCTCGGACAGATCGGGGGTCGATGCGCCGCGGTTAAACAAGGAAATCATGCTGCCACCTGTCCATTTGAGGCCAGAGCATCCCGCAGATGCGCCAGAACCTGTCTGGGGTCTGGCGCGGTCAGAACCACGCGCCGCAACCCGGCTTCTGTGCCGGCCTCATCCATATACCAGCCAAGGTGCTTGCGCGCGACGCGCCGTCCAAGATCGGTGCCATAAAACCTCAACATCTCTTCGTAATGTCCTGAAACCATGTCACAAAATGCATCGCCTTTCGGAATTTCCGGCGCGGGTGCGCCAAACAGATCATGGGCGATTTGCGCCAGTATCCAGGGCCGCCCCTGTGCCCCGCGCCCGACCATCACCCCAGCCGCGCCTGACGCGTCGAGGGCGCGGCGCGCGTCCTGGCTGTTCTTGATGTCGCCATTTGCCAGCACCGGAATATCCACCGCCGCGCTGACATTGGCGATTGCCGCCCAATCGGCCCGGCCCTTGTAGAACTGGCATCGGGTGCGGCCATGGATGGTGATCATCTTCACCCCCGCGTTCTGCGCCCGTTGCGCCAGATCCGGCGCATTCAAAAGCGCATCATCCCAGCCCAGCCGGGTTTTCAGCGTCACCGGAAGGTCAACCGCCCCCACCACGGCCTCGATCAGGGTCAGCGCATGATCGAGATCTTTCATCAGCGCCGATCCCGCCGCGCCTGCGCCGCTGGCGCTGGTCACTTTCTTGGCGGGACAACCCATATTGATGTCAATCAGCCGGGCGCCATTCGCCTCGATCTGGCGGGCGGCCTCGGCCATCCAATAGGCGTCGCGCCCAGCAATCTGCACCGCCGTCGCCGCAACCCCATATCCCAATTCAGCTTTTTCGCGCACGCCGGGTTTGGCCTGAACCATTTCCTGGCTGGCCACCATTTCCGATACGACCAGCCCCGCGCCGAAACTTTGAACCAGATTCCGGAACGGCAAATCGGTAATCCCGGCCAATGGCGCGAGAAAGACCGGCGGGTCTAGGGAGATTTCTGCCACCTGAATGGTCACATGCTTAATCCTTGTGCAGCACCTTCTGGAATATCCGCTTGAGGGGGCAACTGCAACAATCCGAGGCGTTGCTGCATCTGCGAAAAGATCGTTTGCCAAAAAAATAGGCAATTACCCCGGGGCAATTGCCAGTTGCATCAGCAGGGAATATCAACCGCGGCATGAAGATTGCCGTTTTGATAGTCGCCGCCGGGCGTGGCACCCGCGCAGGCCCCGGTGCGCCCAAACAATGGCGGCCCCTTGGCGGGCGCCGGGTGGTGGATTGGACTTTGGCGGCATTTGACCTGCCGGACATCGCCAAGACCGTGCTGGTGATCCACCCCGATGATCAGGCCGAGGCCCGGGGGCTGAACGTTGATCTGGTGACCGGCGGGCCGACGCGCGCCGACAGCGTGCGCCGGGGGTTAGAGGCGCTGGCCGATCAGGGCTTTGATGCGGTCCTGATCCATGATGTGGCCCGCCCCTGCGTTTCGACCACGGTGATCCATGGCGTGATCGCGGCGCTGCATCATGGCCCCGCCGCCGCGCCGGCGCTGACGGTGACCGATGCGCTTTGGACCGGCGAGGATGGCCGCGTGACCGGCACGCGCGACCGATCCGGGCTGTATCGCGCCCAGACACCGCAGGGGTTTCACTTTGATATGATCCTCGCGGCGCACCGCGCCTTTGACGGCGACGCATTGGATGATGTCGCGGTGGCGCGTGCTTTTGGGCTGGACGTGACCATTACCATGGGCGCAGAAGAGAACCTCAAAATTACCCATGCGGCGGATTTCGCCCGTGCGGAACAGTTTCTGAAAGGAGCGCGCCCCATGCGCATTGGCAATGGATATGATGTGCATGCCTTCTGCGACGGCGACCATGTCACCCTTTGCGGGGTGCAGGTGGCACATGATCGCGGGCTGTTGGGGCATTCCGATGCCGATGTCGGCATGCATGCGCTGACCGATGCGATCTATGGTGCTTTGGCACGCGGTGACATCGGCCAGCATTTTCCGCCCTCTGATCCGCAATGGAAAGGCGCCGAGAGCCATATCTTCCTGCGTCACGCGATGGATCTGGCACGCGAGATGGGATTTGGTCTGGGCAATGCCGATGTCACCCTGATTTGTGAGCGGCCCAAGATTGGCCCGCATGCGGATGCGATGCGCGCCGCCTTGGCAGATATCATGACGGCGGATGTGGATCAGATCTCGGTCAAGGCAACCACATCGGAAAAACTCGGCTTTACCGGCCGTTCAGAGGGGATCGCGGCACAGGCCAGCGTTCTTTTGGTGCGGATATGAGCCAACTTGTCGCCACCTGGTTTTATGTCGGCTATATGCGGCCCGCGCCCGGCACCTGGGGATCGCTGGCCGCCCTGCCCTTTGCCTGGATCCTGCATGTGGTTGGGGGCCCGTGGCTTTTGCTCTGTGCGACGCTGGTGATCTTTGCGCTTGGCTGGTGGGCCACGGCACAGGTCACCGCCGGTCAGGACGATCACGACCCGTCCGAAGTTGTCATCGACGAAGTTGCAGGCCAGTGGATCGCGCTCTTGCCGGTCTCTTTTGGTGCGGCCTTCATGGGCGCAGAGGTGCTGCGGCTTTGGCCCGGTATTGTGGCGGGGTTTGTGTTGTTCCGTCTGTTCGACATCTGGAAGCCCGGCCCAATCGGCAAGGCCGACCGGCGCGGCGATGCGCTGGGGGTGATGCTGGATGATGTGATTGCCGGGGTTGCGGCGGCTTTGGTCGCCATTGTCCTGGCCGCGATTGCGCATGGGGTGCTGGTCTGATGTCGCTGGCGACGGATCTGTTGGCCACGGCCCGCGCCGCCGGGGCCACCGTGACCTGTGCCGAAAGCTGCACCGGCGGCATGGTTGCCGCCGCCATCACCGATGTGGCGGGATCATCGGCAATATTCGAACGGGGCTTTGTCACCTATTCCAATGCCGCCAAACAGGACATGTTGGGCGTGTCGCCCAAGACCCTGACGACATTTGGCGCGGTATCGGAACAAGTGGCGATCGAAATGGCCGAAGGCGCGCGCGCCGCCGCAGATGCGAGTGCCGCTGTTTCGATCTCTGGCATTGCCGGACCCGGCGGGTCAGAATTCAAACCCGAGGGCCGGGTCTGTTTCGCGGTGGCAGATGCCCATGGCACCACCGCACAGACGGTCGAATTCGGGGCCCTGGGCCGGGAAAACGTGCGCGCCGCCGCCCGCGATCACGCGCTCGGCCTGCTCCTGCATACTCTGCGCAACAATTAATCTTTATCCGATTTTTTCGCGCAATATTCAGGCATACATGAATCGCGGCCCATTTGTGCGCCGCTTCGGTCGGTTGCTGCTTTTTTTTGCACCTCCGGTACGCTTTCTGCCCCCGAAAGTGGCCAATCAGGAGGATTCTTAGGGATGAATGGTGCCGATACAGCCTGGATCATAGTTGCAACCGCGCTGGTCCTTTTCATGACATTGCCGGGGCTTGCCCTGTTTTATGGCGGGCTTGTGCGCGCGCGCAATGTGCTGAGTGTCTTCATGCATTGCTATGCGATTGCCTGCTTGATGAGCATTCTTTGGTTCGTTGCCGGGTATTCCATCGCTTTTGGCGGCGGCGACAGCGGCTATTGGGGTGGTTTGGACAAACTTCTGCTGCTTGGCATGACGACCGAGGATCTGTCCGGCACCCTGCCCGAGATTTTGTTCTTTGCCTTTCAGATGACCTTCGCGATCATCACTCCGGCGCTGATTGTCGGGGCCTATGTCGAACGGGTTGGTTTTGGCTTTGTCCTGACGTTTTCCGGGCTTTGGATGCTGCTTTGTTATGCACCTGTGGTGCATTGGATCTGGGGCGGCGGGATGCTGGCCGATGGGGGCATCTTTGGCGAGGTTGGCGTCAAGGACTTTGCCGGCGGCATTGTGGTGCATGAAACGGCGGGTCTTGCGGCCCTGATCCTGGCGGTGTTCCTTGGGCCGCGCCGCAACCGGACCACACCACCGCACAATCCCGGATACGTGATGATCGGCGCGGCGATGCTTTGGGTCGGTTGGTTCGGCTTCAACGGCGGATCGCAATTGGCCGCCGACGGTGGCGCGGCAATGGCGCTGACCGTGACGCATATCTCGGCGGCGACCGCATCGCTGACCTGGGCGCTTTGGGAAAAGATCAAATTTGGCAAATCTTCTCTGGTGGGTCTGGTCACCGGCACCATCGCGGGCCTTGCGTCGATCACACCTGCCAGCGGCTTTGTTGGCCCGGTCGAGGCGCTGATCATTGGCGCAATTGCCGGGGTGCTGTGCCAGGAGGCGGTGAACTTCATCCGCAACGCGCTCAAGATTGACGACACCCTCGACGTCTTTGCGGTGCACGGCGTTGGCGGCATCTTTGGCACGATCATGATTGCGGTCTTTGGTGCGGGCAGTTTTGTCGCGCAGCTCGGCTCCCTGGCTATTGTGGGCGTGTTCACAACAGTGGTCACCGTGGTGCTGATCTATGTGGTCAAGGCCATCACGCCGCTGCGGGTCGATGAAGAGACCGAGACCAACGGGCTCGACATGGCGGTACATGGCGAACGGGCCTATGACCACGCCAGCTAGGGATCACGCCAGTTAAAGACAAGGCGGGGGCCAGCCCCCGTCCCTGCGGGACTCCCCCGGGATATTTGTGAACAGAAGAAGGGCCCTGCGGGGTCCTTTTTACATGGGACAGATTCTTGACCTGGGTCAGATTTCAGGTTGATCCGGTGGTTCCATAAAGCGCGGCGGCGCGGGTTTCAAAGGCGCGCACGATGCGGTGCATGGCTTCGTTGAACACCACACCGATGATCTTTTGCAGGATCGCATTCTTGAATTCGAAATCAACAAAGAAGGACACGTCGCAGCCACCGGTCGGCCTGTCGGCGAAGCCCCAGTTGGATTTCATGTATTTGAACGGGCCGTCGAGATATTCTGTGTCGATCTTGCGGGCCTCGGGCCAGAGCACAACGCGGCTGCCGAATTTTTCGCGAAACACCTTGAAGGAAATCACCAGATCCGCCTCTAACAGGGTGGATGCGTCGGCTTGTGCCACCTCGCGCCGGATGCGGGCCGCGGCGCACCACGGCAGAAATTCGGGGTAACGCCCCACATCAGCCACCAAATCGTACATCTGTTGCGCGGTATACGGCAGGTGGCGGGTTTCGGAATGGGTTGGCATAGGGCCCCGGATTTGTCATGACAATTGCGGGGCCGGTGTCGCCCTTTGATCCAGGAATTTCAAGGGGTGGCCCATGACCGAACGACCATATGTGATAGATCAGATGATCTCGGCCAAGGCCATTGCGGCCCGAATCGAAGAGTTGTGCCGCGACATCCGGACCGAATTCAGCACATCGGAAAAGATTGTTGTGGTTGGGCTTTTGCGCGGATCTTTCGTGT
The DNA here is from genome assembly GCF_030548265.1 of Marinovum sp. 2_MG-2023. Classification (NCBI taxonomy): domain Bacteria; kingdom Pseudomonadati; phylum Pseudomonadota; class Alphaproteobacteria; order Rhodobacterales; family Roseobacteraceae; genus Marinovum; species Marinovum sp. 2_MG-2023. The sequence continues at coordinate 69,742 of NZ_JAUOSD010000011.1, forward strand.
TCATTGCCGATCTGGTGCGCGAGCTGGACATGTCGGTCGAGGTCGATTTCATCGAGGCGTCCTCTTATGGTGATGCAATGGAATCCAGCCGCGAGGTCCGCATTCTGAAAGATCTGCGCGGGGCGATCGAGGGGCGTGATGTGCTGGTGGTCGAAGACATTGTTGATACCGGGCACACGCTGCACCATGTGATCAACCTGTTGTTGTCGCGCAATCCTGCAAAGCTGCGGTCGATTGCCTTGTTGGACAAGCCGACCCGGCGCGAGGTTGATTTCCGTGCCGATTGGATTGGTTTTGAAATCCCGGATGAATTTGTTGTCGGGTATGGCATCGACTTTGCCCAGCGCAATCGCAATCTGCCCTATATCGGCAAGGTGCGGTTTACCGGCGAATAGCGGCGGTTTGGGCGCGTGGGCTGCGGTTTGGGCCGGGCCGTTAACTTGATCCGGGTCGCGAATTTGAACCAGCCCGCGAAACGCGTTAGGTCTTGGTCAGCCGGAGGTTCGCGGCGTCACACAGGATTTGGTGCAATGCATTGGCTGCTACGCATGTCGCGATGGGCGCGCAATCCACCTTCGACCCGCAAGGTGATGTTGGTTTTCGGGGTGATTGCCGCCTGTCTGGTACTCTATGCGATTGAAAAATGGATTGGCTGGCCGGATGCTCTGACCGCAGAGCGTCTACCGCGCCGGGGGATCATCGGCCAATAACGCCATGGATCTATGGGCCCATGGCGTCGGCGGCTTTTGGCCCGCGAAACTTATGGCCCGCGAAGCCGGTCCGCCGCAGCGATCAGCACGGAACCAACCACCGTCATGACCCGCTGCATCCCGGGCGAGTCAGCCAGATCGCGGTGGCACAGCACCCAGATCGGACTGCGCATGGCCGGCAATCCGACCTGCATCGGCTGCAACCCCGGATCCCCTTGCGCCAGAATATGCGGCAGGATCGCAATGCCCTGCCCCGCCAGGGCCATCGCCCGCAACGCCACAAAGCTGTCGGCGCAGGCGACAATGTCATCCGGCGCCACATGTTCCGACATCCATTGCGCGGGGGTTGCCCGCACCAATGGCCCGGCAAGTCCCAGCCAATGGCGAACCGCCCCGTCGCGGGCATAAGCGCCAAAGCCCAGTTCGGCCACGCTGTCCCCCGCCATATCCGCCGGGCGCGCCAAAGCCGGGCGCACGGCAACATCCGCCTGCAGCCGCGCCATATCCAAATGCGCATTGCTCGACATCAGGGAAATCCGCTGAGGTGCCAGATCCCGGCTCATCCCCGCCAAACCCGCCGCCAGAACCGTGGTGCAGAAAGTATCAGTCGAGGTCAGCCGCAACGTATCGCCCAACCCGCCGCCGCCATCGCGCATCAAATGGCTGACCCGCCGCAAGGCAAGCGCCGCTTTTCGCGCCGCGTCGATCACATGTGCGCGATCCGGGCGCAGCTGATAGCCTTGGTGTGTGCGCTCAAAGACCTGGGCGCCGTGGCTGTCCTCGAACGCGGCGACATGGCGCAAAACCGTTGCATGATTGACCCCAAGCGCCCGCGCGGCGGCGCTGACCGACCCGGTTTCCGCCACGCTCAGCACATAGCGCAGATCATCCCAGCTAGCGTTGTGCATAAAAACGCACCCGATTTGCAGCGATAAAGAATATGTTTGTCATCTGCGCCATGCATACTAACCTTGGATCTAGCCACCAACACCAGGAAGGTAGTGATGAAGAAGCTTGTAACACTTGTTGCCGCGACGGCAATTCTGGCCGGCACGGCCGCCACCGCGCAAGACTACAAAAAAGAGATCAAGGCCCGTCAGGGTTTGATGCAGGTGATCGCACTGAACCTTGGCACGCTTGGCGCCATGGCCAAGGGCCAAATGGAATACGACGCCGCAGTTGCCACCGCCGCAGGTGAATCGCTGCAAGGCGTTTCGATGGTCCACTTTGCGTCACTGTTTCCCGAAGGGTCCGATGGCGGTATGATCGATGGCACCACGGCCAAAGACAGCATTGCTGCCGACGTGGACGGCTTTAACGCCAAATGGGAGGCCTTTGGCCTTGCGGCGACCAAAGCTGCAACCGAAGCGGGCAATGGACAAGAGGCGGTTGGCCCGATCCTTGGGGCGCTGGGCGCCACATGTTCGGACTGCCACAAGTCTTTCCGCATTCCGCAGTAATTGGATAACATGTCTAAATTCCTCAAATTGCTGATCCCGGCCGCGATCGTTGCGGCCGGGGTCGGATGGGTCGCCACTGCGCCGCAAACCGTGGCCAGTGACGCATTTGCCGATGCCACGGGTGATGTCGAACGGGGCAAACAGGTGTTTACCGCCGCCGGTTGTGCGTCCTGTCATGCGGCCCCGGGGGCCAGTGGCGCCGACAAACTGGTTCTGGCGGGGGGCCAGGAGTTCCCCTCGCCTTTTGGCACCTTCATTGCGCCAAACATTTCGCCCGATGCGCAACAGGGCATCGGCGATTGGCAGATGCGTGACCTCGCCAATGCCCTGCTGCACGGGGTATCGCCCGAAGGTCAGCATTATTACCCCGCGTTTCCCTATACGTCTTATGCCCGGATGGATGATCGCGATATCGTCGATCTTTGGGCCTATATGCAGACCCTGCCGCCCAGTTCCGACGCATCGCAGGACCATAACGTCGGCTTTCCCTTCAATATCCGCCGCTCACTTGGCGGTTGGAAAATGCTGTTCCTCAACACGGGTTGGGTGATGGACGGCAATGACCTTGGCCCGGATCTGACCCGTGGTCGCTATCTGGTCGAGGCGCTGGGCCATTGTGCAGAATGTCATACGCCACGCAACGTGCTTGGCGGATTGGATCGCGGGCAATGGATGGCCGGTGCCCCGGACCCATCCGGAACCGGCACAATCCCGGCACTTACCCCGGACAAGCTGACCTGGTCCGCCCAGGACATCGCCTATTATCTCGAAACCGGCTTCACCCCGGACTTTGACAGCGCCGGTGGCCATATGGCCAATGTGGTGGCCAATACCGGACAGCTGAGCAGCGAAGACCGTGCCGCAATTGCCGCATATGTCAAAGCATTGCCGATGCCGGACACAGCAGATGCCGGGTGATTACCTAGAATCGGTGTAAGCTTTCCCCACATCCGCATGTTCTGGGGGGAGCTATGCACGTCGTGATTGCCGGGGCCGGCCCGACCGGTCTTACTGCTGCGGTGGAACTGGCGCGCCTTGGGGCGCGGGTCACCACACTTGAATCGCGTGACGGCCCGTCGCATCTGTCGCGCGCTGTCGGGCTGCAACCTCGCTCACTTGAAATCCTGCGCCCCTCGGGTGTTGCCGATGCAATCCTGGCCGAGGCAATTGCCTTTTCCGGCGTATCTGTTCACCTCCGCGCCGAGGAAATCGCCCGCCTGCCTCTGGGCTTCGACACTGCCAGCCGCATTTGGGGGCTGGCCCAGGACCGCACCGAATCCCATCTAGAAACCGCCCTGACCCATTATGGCGAAATCGTCAGATACGGCGTCGCCTTTCAGGGATTGCAGCAAACCCCCGACGGGGTCGAGATCGAGACCAGCGACGGCATGTTGCATGCGGATTACCTGATCGGGGCCGATGGCGTCAGAAGCAGCGTGCGCGCCGCGTTGGGGCTTGATTTCCCCGGCCACGACCTGCCCGGTCTGTGGTCGATTGCCGATGTCGAGGCCGAGAATTGGCGCGATCCAACAAGGTTTCAGATTTTCCTGCTCGACGGTGGTGACGTGTTGGTGGTCGCCCCGCTGGAGGAAAACCGGTTTCGGGTCATTTCCTCAAGCGAAGATGCGCTGGCGGCGCTGCCGGTCAAGATGGATGTGCGCCGCGTGCACCGCAAAGGCAGCTTTCCCATTTCAATCCGCCAAGTGCAAACATACCAGCGTGACCGGGTGTTTCTGGCCGGGGACGCGGCGCATTGCCATTCCCCGGTTGGCGGCCGCGGCATGAACCTCGGCATGGCCGACGCCGCAGATCTTGCACATAGAATCATGACCAAGGCCACCGATGGCTATCACGCTGCCCGCCATGCAGAAGGGGCGCGGGTGATCCGCCTTTCGGAACGTGGGCGGCGGATGGTGAACACCACCAACCCGCTGCGCCGTGGCTTTGCCATCCGGGCGCTGAAACTCGGCACCGCCATCCCCGCATTGGGGCGCGCGATGATCCGGCAATTGGCCTCGGGCTGATCAACCGGCAACACGGTCTTTGGTTTCATCTGACCAAAAATATCCCGGGGGTGAGGGGGCTGGCCCCCTCTCTTTTTCTTCTCTTTATTCTTCGCTCAGCCTCTTCGCCCAGCGCGCAAAGCGCGTTCAGCCCTTGGCCAGTTTCGCTTCGCGATTGGCCCGCAACCGCGCGAAGTCATCGCCCGCGTGATACGACGACCGGGTCAGCGGCGTGGCCGAAACCATCAGGAACCCCTTGCCATAAGCCGCTTTTTCATAAGTGGCGAATTCATCCGGGTGCACAAACCGTTCCACAGCATGGTGTTTGGGTGTGGGTTGCAGATACTGACCAATGGTCAGAAAATCGATGTCAGCGGCGCGCATGTCTTCCATCACCTGCATGACCGATTGGCGGTCTTCGCCCAGTCCGACCATGATGCCGGATTTGGTGAAGATCGACGGGTCCATCTCTTTGACCCGCTGCAACAGACGCAGGGAATGGAAATAGCGTGCGCCGGGGCGCACCTCGGGGTACAGGCCCGGCACGGTTTCCAGATTGTGATTGAACACATCCGGTTTGGCCTCGACGACGATTTCCAACACTTCAGGCGCGCATTTCAGGAAATCCGGTGTCAGGATTTCAATCGTGGTTTTCGGCGAACGGTGGCGCACCGCGCGAATTGTCTGGGCAAAATGATCTGCCCCGCCATCCTTCAGGTCATCCCGATCGACAGAGGTGATCACCACATGGTTCAACCCCAGTTTTTCCACCGCATGCGCCACCCGACCCGGTTCAAACGCATCCAGCGTGTCGGGCTTGCCGGTGGCGATGTTGCAGAAGGTGCAGCCACGGGTACAGATATCGCCCATGATCATCATCGTCGCATGGCCCTGGGACCAACATTCACCGGCATTGGGGCAACCGGCCTCTTCACAGACCGTCACAAGGTTATTTTCGCGCATGATCTTGCGCGTGGTGTTATAGCCTTCGCCGCCTGGCGCCTTGACCCGGATCCACGACGGTTTCTTTGGCTGGGCGTTGTCGGGGCGATGCGCCTTTTCTGGGTGGCGTTGTTCCGGGATCTTGAGGTCTCGCACGATTTATTCCCCGCGACATGAATTGGTTTCAACGCCTATAACATAAGCACTTGCAGCGAGCCATGCCAAGTCATCAAGGCTGTCATGCTGTCGCGCATCCCCTATTTAATCAGTTGTGCTCGCTGCAAGTTTGCCGTGCAAAGGCGGATTTCTCCTTGGTTCGGGAAAATTCTGCAGGTGCAAAGCCTTGACTTCGCAGCCGCAGAATACTCCATTCCGCTCAGATTGGAATCATTCCAGAACTTGATGCAAATGGAGAGCAAGATGAAAACTGGCTACACCCTGCCCGACGTGACCTTTCACACCCGTGTGCGCGACGAGAGCATCGAAGGCCCGAACCCGTTCCGCTGGGAAGACAAGACCACCGCGGATTATTTTGCGGGCAAACGGGTGATCCTGTTTTCGCTGCCCGGCGCCTTCACCCCGACATGTTCGACCTATCAATTGCCCGGTTTCGAGAAGAACGCCGAAACATTTGCCGCCAATGGCATCGACGCCATTTACTGCATGTCGGTCAACGACAGCTTTGTGATGAACAAATGGGCCGAATCGCAGGATCTGAAGGCCGTGTCGGTCATTCCTGATGGCTCGGGCGAATTCACCCGCAAGGTTGGCATGTTGGTGGCCAAGGACAATCTGGGCTTTGGCATGCGCTCCTGGCGCTATGCGGCCATCGTCAAGGATGGGGTGATCGAAGCCTGGTTCGAAGAGCCCGGCCTCGCCGACAACCACGGCGAAGATCCTTATGGTGTGTCCTCGCCCGAAACTCTGCTGGACTATCTGGCAGAAGAGGCCAAAGGCGTTGCTGCGGAATAAGCGGATGCAATCGGGGGCCAGCCCCCGTCCCTGCGGGACTCCCCCGGGATATTTGTGAACAGAAGAAGGACCAGGGTGCGCTCTGGTCCTTTTTTCGTCAGAGCAAGGGCCAGGGCGAAGTCGGCTTTGTCCGGCGCAACACGAAATGGGTGTGGCTGGCGCGGACCAGACCGGACGACAGGATGCCGCGCATCAGAAAGTGATCGAGGTCTTCGGGGTCTCGCGCCGCGATTTTCAGGATGTAATCGCTTTCGCCGGTCACGCTGGCGCATTCGATGATACGTTCCTGAGTGTCAACCAACCGGGAAAATGCGGCAATGGTGTCCTCTCGGTGGTCCATCAGCGAGACAAACACATAGGCCAGCGCGTGCAGGCCAAGCAATTTCGGATTGAGCCGCGCGGTATAGCCGGTGATCAATCCGGCCTCCTCCATCCGTTTGATCCGCCGCCAGCATGGTGAGGTCGACAGCGCGACCTTGGCGGCGATGTCCTGAACGCTGGCTTTGCCGTCGGTTTGCAGCAGTTGCAGAATCCGGCGGTCGGTGTCGTCGACTGTCAGGGTCATTTTACCCTCCTCTTCCAAAACTGAGGCATATTTTGCCAAGATATCGCCATAGAGAGGCAGGAAAGGCAAGAATTTCCTCCTGCACTGGCGCAAGCTCCCCCTTAGGAGGAGGCCCAAAATGCCCAAGAACACCACATATGTTGCCAAACAGCCGGACAGCGCCGGTTTTATCGATTATTCCCGCGAGGAAGACGCTGTTTGGCGCGATCTTTATGCCCAGCAACTGCCGAATGTGCAGACCCATGCGGCCACGGCCTATCTTGATGGTTTGGCGCGGGTGGGCATGTCACAGACGCGGGTGCCGCAATGCCCGGAGGTTTCGACCACTCTGCGCGATCTGACCGGTTGGCAGGTCGAGGCGGTCCCGGCCCTGATCCCGTTTGGCCGGTTCTTTTCGATGTTGGCGACCAAGACCTTTCCCGCGGCTTCGTTCATCCGCCGCCGTGAGCATTTCGATTATATCGAAGAGCCGGATATTTTTCATGAATTGTTCGGCCATGCGCCGTTGTTGACCGATCCGCGTTTTGCCGGATTTTCTGAGGCGATCGGCAAGGCGGGCCTGTTGGCCACCCGGGAAAATTACAGTTGGTTGATCCGGCTGTATTGGTTCACGATTGAATTTGGTCTGGTGGTGGAAAATGGCGGCTACAAGGCGTTGGGCTCTGGTCTTGCGTCGTCTGTGATCGAGCTGCCCTGGAGCGTCAGTGAGGTCGGGCCGGAACGGCGGCCGTTTGACATTATCGACATCCTGCGCACGCCCTATCGGATCGACATTCATCAGCCGATCTATTTTGTGATCGAGGATCTGGATGATCTGTTTGCCGCGGCCGAACGTGATCTGCTGGCCGATGTGCGCCGCGCCCAGAGTATGGGGCTACATGCGCCGACCTATCCAGCCAAACCCAATGCAGCCTGAGGTGACACAATGACAATTTGCACGATTGGTGGGGCCTGTTCGCCCGAAACGCCCCTGTTGGACCGCGACGGCGCACGGGAAAAGATGGCCGGGCTGCATGGGGATTGGGCGCTGTCGGGGGATGGCACCACCATCACCCGCAAGATCACGGTCAAGGGTTTCGCCAAGGCGGTCTATTTGGCCAATCTCGCGGCCTGGGTTGCCGACCGGCATGGGCATCACCCGGATGTGGCCTTTGGCTGGGGCTATTGCAGCCTGAGCTATACCACCCACGAGGCCGGCGGGCTGACCGAGGTCGACATCACCTGTGCGCGGGATTTCGATGATCTGATCGCCTGAGGGCTGTCATCCACGCGCATGGTCCTGACCGTGTCACATCGCGGTCAGCCAATCATCGCGTCGCCGCCCTGGACGTCCTGATAGAAGCGGCGCAGGCGTTGCAGCGCAATGCGCAGCACGATCTTGCCCGACCGCGCGCTCCAGCCCATGCGCTGTTCGGTGGTTTCCAGCCCCTCGAGATAGCAACAGCACCGCAGGGCGACATCCCCCAGTCCGGGGCCAAGTTCGCCCAGGGCCTCGGCAACGCGACGGCGCGCTTCGGTTGTGGCCAATGGGCCATCGCCCGAGGCCAGGCCGCTGTCGGTGCCGCCGGTCAGGAAACTGTCCCAGTTCTGGGTGGTCCGCGGCGCCATCTGCGCAATTTCGAAATCTTCGCGCAGCCGCTCGCCCGCCGAAACCAGATCATCGCTGAGAAACGGGGTGCCGTCCTTGGTACGGCGCCGCGCCAGAGAGGTCAGCGGCGTTTCATTGGCGCTGTAGCGTACGCGTGGCCGGCGTGGGCGCACCTTTTCCGCTGTCGCCATATCCGGCGCGGCGGAAAAGGCGGCCTGGGCCTCGGCCATGCCGGTCGCGCGGCTGCCCTCGCCCGATCTGCCCGACTGTCTGCCGGGGGTTTCGCGACCGGTTGTGGCCTGCACCTGACATTCGTCCTGCGCCAGAAGATGGCTGAGCGCAGCCCGCCCGGCAGCGGTGATATGATACCGCGTTATCCGTCCGGGGGTCTTGCAGGTAATCCATTCCTTCAGCGCCATGGCCTGGGCAATTTCGGTATCCACAACTGCGGTGCGCTGGGTTGATCCGCTGGCGGTTTCGCGCACCACAACGGCCTTTTCCATGTCCGGCACCACAGCAAGCACCGCGCCGCTCTCGCTCATCCGGCGCAGCACGCGGCGCGCCTCGCGGTTCAGGGTTTCGTCATCGGTCGGGTGGTTATCAAGCTTGGGTTGTGCTGCCATGCTCTTGCCTTTCCTGGTCACCGTCGCCTTTTGAGCAATGGAAATTCCCAGAAGCCGCAGAGCGGAATCCACCAGCGGATCGTCACGGCGGCTTTCCAGCCGGCGCACTTGCCGCAAAACGGTGGAGGGGTGGCAGCCGGATTGCTGCGCCAATTGGCGCAACGATTGGCCTTGCTCGACATGACGGATGTAATGCGCTGCGGCCTTTGGCACCCAGCCCGGCCAATCGAGAGTCGACTGGCCTGGCCAGTTGATCACCGAAGAAGGTCCATTTTCCATCTTTTGCAAGGTTCAGATCCCGCGTTCTGTAAAATTATCCACAACCTAAAGGCGATTTGGTTACTCATTCGTTAATAGTTTCCGCCTTAGGACATCATTGTTTCTAAAGGATAAACAATACTGAGGCCGCCGAACGCTATTTCGCAGGACCGCGCAACACCCGCTAAAGCTGTGCCATGGTTTTGACACAAACCCACGATTGCGAGACCAAAACCATGCAAGATGCTTTGTCACTTCTCAGCCAACTTCGCCGTCCCCGTCTGTTGATTCGCGCCGCTCGTGCCGGGTTGATCGACTATCGTCGCGACCTGCATTTGCAGCGCGCCATGGGCGGATCCACCCCACGCAGGTCCGGGCCCGCGTTGATCAAACTTTTGGAAATGGAACATGAACTGAACGACGCGCGCGTCGAACGCAGCGCCAGCTATGATGTGGCGCGCCATGTGGAAATCATGATCGCCATGATGGGCGAAGCCGCGTTGATCCGTGCCGCGCGATGAGGCGCGTCAGGCACCTTTCCCCTGCGCACGGCCAGGGCCGGCGCGGCGCAGACCATGATGTGCCGACGCCGCCCCTTGCGCCAGTATCAGGTAAACGAATCGCGCATCGAGGCTTTCTTGTTCGCGACATAGGCGGTCAAAGCCTCGTTCACGCCGGGGTCCATCGCCGGCTGCTGGTAATCCGCCAGCATCTTTGACACCCGTTCGGCGGCCAGCACCATCGTGTCCTTGGCCCCCTCTTCATCCCAGGTTTCAAACGGCTTGTAATCCAGCACGTCGGTTTTCCAGAACGCGTCCTGGAAATTGGCCTGGGTATGGGCGCAGCCCAGATAATGGCCGCCGGGGCCCACTTCGCGGATGGCATCCATCGCCTGGGCGTTTTCGTCGGCGCGAACGCCTGCTGCCATTTTGTGCAATACGCCCAATTGGTCGGCGTCCATGACGAACTTCTCAAAGCTCGACACCAACCCACCCTCAAGCCAGCCGCAGGCATGCAGCATGAAATTCACGCCGCCAAGCAAAGCGGCGTTATGGGTGTGCGCGGTTTCAAAGGCCGCCTGGGCATCCGGCAGTTTCGACCCGCACAACCCGCCACCGGACCGAAAGGGCAATCCCATGCGTCGCGCCAATTGCCCGGCCCCGTACAGGATCTGACTGGCCTCTGGTGTGCCAAATGTCGGCGCGCCGGACCCCATGTCGATCGACGTGACAAATGCGCCGAAAATCACCGGCGCGCCGGGACGCACCAATTGCGCATAGGCGATGCCGGCCAGCACCTCTGCCAGCACCTGGGTCAGGGTGCCCACCACCGACACCGGGGCCATCGCGCCGCCCACGATAAAAGGCGAAATGATGCAGGCCTGATTGTTGCGCGCATAAACCTCCAGCGCGCCCATCATCACATCATCAAAGGTCAGCGGCGAATTGACGTTGATGAGCGAGGTCATCACCGTGTTTTGCTGGACGAAATCCGCCCCAAACAGAATTTCGCACATGTCGACCGAATCCTGCGCGCGGCTGGGTTCGGTGACAGAGCCCATGAACGGTTTGTCCGACAACGTCATATGCGCCAGCAACATGTCCAGATGACGCTTGTTCACCGGCACATCGGTCGGCTCGCACACTGTGCCGCCGGAATGGTGCAACCATTTCGACATATAGCCGAGCTTCACGAACTTGCGAAAATCCTCCATCGTCGCATAGCGCCGCCCACCGGCCATATCGCGCACAAAGGGCGGGCCATAGACCGGGGCACAGACCAATGTCTTGCCGCCAATGTCGACGTTGCGGGCGGGATTGCGGGCATGTTGGGTGAAGGTGGCGGGCGCGGTGGCACAAAGCTTGCGCGCCAATCCACGGGGAATATGCACCCGCTCGCCACGGACATCGGCACCGGCCTCGCGCCAGAGGGCATGGGCGGCGGGATTGTTAACGAAGTTCACCCCGATCTCTTCGAGAACGGTTTCGGCGTTGGCTTCGATGATCGACAGCACCTCATCCGACAGAAGGTCGTACAATGGGATGTTGCGTTCGATGTATTTCGCCGTGTCAAAGCTCACGGCCGAACGTGCCGCGCGCCGGGCTGCGCCGCCGCCCCCTCTTGCCCGTCTGCGGGTCCCTGCCTCTGACATGTTGTCACCCTTTCGATCCGATCCGGGCATGTGCCGGCGTTTCTTCTGGATTTACAGCAGGGGCCCGATGCGCCATGGCGAAAATCCGTCCTTTGAGACCGGAAAACGACATGTTGGCGATCCTAGGGGGCCGTTTTGCGCAGCCTCCATTCGGTTTGCGGCGGCAGAAACACCTCGATCGCGGCGCTGGCAACCACCTGAATGTCATCGCTGTCGGGGAAACAGACATCCATACCGCCCAGCACCGGGGTGATTGTCACCCGGCCAAACGGAAATTTGCCAAGCAACACGTCGATGTGCACCTTATCCGGTGCCTGCACGCCAATCGTGACCTGAATTCGCGCGTCATCCTGTGACAAGTGCAGTGTCTTGACGATGTGCAAACTTGAATGGCGCAAAGCGTCGTCAATCGCGCGACCCGCAGCCTTGGTATAATCCCCGCCGTGCAGGTCAACACCTTGTCCCATCTCGATAATCAAGCGGCGATCCGTCATGCGACACGCTCCATATCGAAACGAACCGTGATGGCGGCATGGGCGATCAGGGTCGGATTTCCGCTGCCCTCGGGACGGGGAATCGCCAATCCGCCGCGCACAACCGTGATCTCGGGCACACCATAGGGAAACACCGCCGCCACCGCAGTGCGATCCACGGCATCGGGATCCTGCACCGCAATCTGCACCGCGATTCGCATGTCCTGTTTGTCAAAGCCGAACAACTCGGCGGCATTGATTGAATTGTGCCACAGCGCGTTTTCAATCGCCCGTTTGGCCGCCTGGGTGTAATCGCCCCGTCGCAGGGATGTCCCCATCCCGAATTCGGTCAGAATGCGTTCCATTCCATGCCCCCCGTATTTGCCCCGTTATTTGCGCTGAAGTCTGTGCGTGATGTCCACCAAGACACCTGATCGCCCGATCAACTGCAAGGGCCAAGGCCGTTGTGTCGACCATCACCGCCTTCGCGTTCCTTTACCTTCCCTTGCGGAAGGTGCATACCCCTCCTCGGAGAGCGGGCAAAACACGGCGAGCACATGACGATCAAGACCGAAGCCCTAAACACGAAACAAACACCGAAATCCGAGCGTAAAGAGCTGACTTCGCCCGAAATTACGGCGGTTGCGCATCTTTATCGCGGCGAAGTGTATCGCAGCACGATCTGGCGAACGCGATTGGACACCACCACGAATTGGGCGGTTGTGACCCTTGGGGTGGCGTTGTCGATTTCGTTTTCCACCCCGAATTCTTCGCCTTTGCCCCTGGTTTTGGTGGGGGTTCTGATTCTGTTGTTCCTGATGCTTGAGGCGCGGCGCTATCGCTATTTCAACGTTTGGCGCGCCCGGGCACGCTGGCTTGAGACGCATTTTTACGCGCCCATGCTGCATGATGGCGATCTGCATCTTGAGGAGCAATGGCAACAAACCCTGGCCGAAGATTACCTTCATCCCAAATACCATGTCGGGTTCCTGACATCCGTCGGGCGGCGTATCCGCAGCAATTATTTGTGGATCCTGCTGATTCAGACATTGGCCTTTGGCGGCAAGATCGCGGTGCATCCCACCCCGGTGGAAAGCTGGGCCCAGGCGGTGGATCGCGCCAATGTCGGGCCTATTCCGGGGGAATTCCTGTTTGTGGGTGGATTTCTTTATGTGTCTGTCTGGGCTGGCATTGCCATGTGGTCCTATCGTCAGGACATCCTGAAAAGCCGCAAACAGGGCCGTCCAAAGTCCGATAGCATGGGTTAGCTCTTGCCCTTGAACGCGGCCCCGCCTAAAGCCGTTTCATGACACAGGACATCCATGACCGCCTTCTTATCATCGACTTTGGCAGCCAGGTAACGCAGCTTATTGCCCGTCGCCTGCGCGAGCTGAATGTCTATTGCGAAATCCACCCCTATCAGAACGTGACTGACGCCTTTTTGGCGGATTTCGCGCCAAAGGCGGTCATCTTTTCCGGCGGACCGGATTCGGTGATGCGCGAGGGGTCGCCGCGACCGCCAAAATCGGTCTATGACCTTGGCGTGCCGATCCTTGGCATCTGTTACGGACAACAGGTGATGATGCTGGATCTTGGCGGCAAGGTTGAGGCCGGCGATCACGCCACCGCCGAGTTTGGCCGCGCCTATGTAGAGCCCACCGAAACACGGCCCGATTTCCTGGCCGGTTGGTTCCTTGAAGGCCGCGAACAGGTCTGGATGAGCCACGGCGACCATGTATCTGAAATCGCACCCGGTTTTGCGGTTTACGGAACATCGCCCGGCGCGCCCTTCGCCATCACCGCAGATCTGGAGCGCCAGTTCTTTGCGGTGCAATTCCACCCCGAGGTACACCATACCCCGAACGGCAAAACCGTTTACGAAAACTTTGTCCGTGCCGCCGGGTTTGCCGGTGACTGGACCATGGGCGCCTACCGCGAAGAAGCAATTGCCAAGATCCGCAATCAGGTGGGCGACGCCAAGGTGATCTGCGCCCTGTCCGGCGGTGTCGACAGTTCGGTTGCCGCCGCGCTGCTGCACGAGGCGATCGGCGATCAGCTGACCTGTGTGTTTGTCGACCACGGGTTGCTGCGCATGAACGAGGCCGAAGAAGTTGTCGGCATGTTCCGCGATCACATGAACCTGTCGGTGATTCACGCCGAGGAACAGGAATTGTTCCTGGGCGAGCTGGACGGCGTGTCCGATCCCGAAACCAAACGCAAAATCATCGGCAAGCTGTTCATCGACGTGTTCCAGAAATACGCCGATCAGATCGAAGGCGCGCAGTTCCTGGCCCAAGGCACGCTTTACCCCGATGTGATTGAATCGGTGTCCTTTTCCGGTGGCCCGTCGGTGACAATCAAATCGCACCACAATGTTGGTGGCCTGCCCGAGAAGATGGGCCTGAAACTGGTCGAACCGCTGCGCGAATTGTTCAAGGACGAGGTGCGCGCACTGGGCCACGAATTGGGCCTGCCCGCGTCTTTCATCGGGCGTCACCCCTTCCCCGGTCCCGGTCTGGCGATCCGCTGCCCCGGCGAAATCACCCGCGAAAAGCTGGAGATTCTGCGCAAGGCCGATGCGGTCTATATCGACCAGATCCGCAAACACGGGCTGTATGACGATATCTGGCAGGCCTTTGTTGCCATCCTTCCGGTGCGCACCGTTGGCGTGATGGGCGATGGGCGGACCTATGATTATGCCTGCGCGCTGCGGGCGGTGAATTCGGTCGACGGTATGACGGCGGATTATTATCCGTTCAGCCATGAATTCCTTGGGGAAACCGCGACCCGGATCATCAACGAGGTCAAGGGCATCAACCGCGTGACCTATGATGTGACGTCGAAACCTCCGGGTACAATTGAATGGGAATAAGGCGCGCGTGGTAAACTTCGCGTTGTCTTGGGCATAAGCGGGCCAAGCCATCTTGGCCCCCGCCCGCCCCTGCCCTATATCTGCAACATGTTTGCTGATTTCCTCTCCCGGCTGATTCAGCCAGAGCCCGCCCCGCTTGCCGATGACGACGCCCGTCTGGCGATGACCGCGCTTTTGGTGCGGGTGGCCCGGTCTGATGGCCAGTTCGATGCTGACGAAAGCGCGCTGATCGACAGGATTGTCGCCGCGCGTTTCGCCCTTTCCCCGTTCGAGGCCACTGCCCTGCGCAAGAATGCCGAGGTTCTGGAATCCGAGGCACCGGATACCGTGCGCTTTACCCGCGCCATCAAGGACGCGGTGCCCTATGAGGCGCGGATCGAAGTGATCGAGTCGCTTTGGCAGGTGGTGCTGGCCGATGGCAGCCGCGATGAGGCCGAAAATGCGCTGATGCGCATGGTGGCGCCACTTCTGGGGGTCAGCGACGTCGAATCCGCCCTCGCCCGCCAGCGTGTCAGCGGCAAATAGGCCATTCAAATCCCGCCGGATTTGCGCCGAGCGCCCGGAATTTTACCGCCCGCACCGAAATTAGGCATTCCCTTACGGCAAATCGGGCGCGAATGGACCGGTTTTGTCGTGTTTCTCGTTGCACTGGCGCGTTTTTTCGGCCCTTCTGGCAGGCAAATTCCCTGACAGATGGTTTCCCGTGCCAGACCCGACACCCGTCATAGAAATCCGCGACCTGCACAAATGTTATGGTCAACTCGAAGTCCTGAAGGGCGTGTCGATCACCGCGCAGCGCGGTCAGGTGATATCGCTCATCGGCTCTTCCGGGTCGGGCAAATCGACGCTTTTGCGCTGTGCCAACCTGTTGGAAGACAGCCAGCAAGGTGACATCCTGTTCAAAGGCGAACCGGTGCAGTGGAAAGGCTCTGGTCTATCCCGCCGTCCCGGTGACGCCAAACAGGTGCTGCGCATCCGCACCAATCTTTCCATGGTGTTCCAGCAGTTCAATCTCTGGGCGCATATGACGATCCTGCAAAACGTGATGGAGGCGCCGGTCACGGTGCTGGGGCGCGATCCCAAAGAGGTTGAGGAACGCGCGCGACACTATCTGGACAAAGTCGGGATTGGCGATAAATGTGATGTCTGGCCGGCCCAGTTGTCCGGTGGCCAACAACAACGCGCCGCGATTGCGCGCGGATTGGCGATGGAGCCTGAGGCGCTGTTGTTCGATGAACCCACCAGCGCGCTCGACCCGGAGCTGGAACAGGAAGTTGTCAAGGTGATCAAAGACTTGGCCAGCGAAGGCCGCACAATGTTGATTGTGACCCATGACATGAAAATGGCCCATGATGTGAGCGACCATGTCGTCTTTCTCCATCAGGGGTTGGTGGAAGAAGAAGGTGCGCCCGACGCGGTGTTTGGCGCGCCGAAATCGGAACGGTTGCGGGGGTTCCTTTCCTCGACGATGGCCGTCTGAAAAACAAAAACAAGGGAGCATAAAAATGAAAACCATCCTTTTGAGCACCGCCGCGCTGGCGCTGACGGCCAGCTTTGCTTTCGCAGAAAGCCACGCGATGACCGTGCGCCTCGGCACCGAGGGCGCCTATCCTCCGTTCAACTTCCTGAATGACGCAGGCGAGGTTGACGGTTTTGAGCGCGAAGTTGGCGACGAGCTGTGTGCGCGTGCCGAACTGACCTGTGAATGGGTCACAAACGAGTGGGATTCGATCATTCCCAACCTCGTCAGCGGCAACTATGACGCCATCATCGCGGGCATGTCGATCACCGACGAACGCGAAGAAGTGATTGATTTCACGCAAAACTATACCCAGCCTGATCCGTCGTCCTTTGTCGGCAAGGCTGGCATGATGGTTGATCCTGCGGGCGCGGTGATCGCGGCACAGACCGGCACGATCCAGGCCAGCCATGTGGCGGAAATCGGCGCGACGCTGCTGGAATTCTCCAACCCGGAAGAAACCCTCGGCGCGGTGCGCGACGGCGAAGCGGATGCGGTTCTGGCCGATAAATCCTTCCTCGCGCCTTATGTCGAAGAAGACGCAGAGCTGGATTTTGTGGCCGAAGACATCCTTCTGGGTGGCGGCATCGGCATGGGGTTCCGCGAAAGCGATGCAGAGCTGCGCGCCAAGTTTGACGCGGCCATCCAGTCGATGAAAGACGACGGCAGCCTGAACGCCCTGATCGAAAAATGGGAAGTCGGCGCGACATTCTAAGACGATCAATTAAAATGGGTGGCGGGCGTTACGCCCGCCTGCCCGCATGCGGCATTGGGTGGGCAATTCGCCCAGATTGATTTCACGAGGCCCCTCATTTTCAGCTATTGCACAGATCCAGAGACTTTGGCCGGCTTTTCCTGGCTGTCGTGTTACCTGACCACCGGCAAGCATATGGCGTTCTACGGCTCGTTCGGCACTGTGCTGTTGCTTCTGGCGATCACGGCGCCGGTGGCGCTGGGGTTTGGCTTTGCCGGGGCGGCGGCCGCGCGCAGCCATGTGTTCCCGCTGAACTGGATGGGGCGGATCTATATCGCCATTGTCCGTGGCGTGCCCGATATCGCGTTTTTCCTGTTCTTCGTCATCGCGCTTGATCAGGGGTTCGAATGGCTGCGCCATAAGGTGAAATGCCCCGATTGGGACCAGCCAATTCGTCAGGGCAGCGATTTTGTGGTCTGTGACATTGCCAAGCTGCCGCTGGGCAATGCGGCACAATGGGTGCATGAAACCTATGGGTTTTTGTTGGCGGTGCTGACATTTGCCATCGTTTTCGGGGCCTTTGCCGCCAATGTGATGTATGGCGCGATGCGTGCGGTGCCACATGCGCAATTGGAAACCGCTGCGGCCTATGGCATGAGCCCGCGCCAGACGTTCTGGCGTATTCTGGTGCCGCAGATGTGGGTCTATGCCCTGCCCGGGCTGTCGAACCTTTGGATGGTGCTGATCAAGGCGACGCCGCTTTTGTTCCTGCTGGGGGTTGAGGACATTGTCTATTGGGCGCGGGAATTGGGCGGGACGAAAACCGCCCGTTTCACCGATTATCCCCATGGCGATTGGCGGATGTGGTATTTCCTTGCGCTGCTGGTGTTTTACCTTGGGTTTACCAAATTATCCGAGGTCGTGTTGGGCCGCCTGATGTCGCGGCTGACACATGGGCAGGCCACCGCAGGCGGCGAAGCACAGCGAAAGGCCGCGGCATGAGGGTCATGATAGGCAAAGTGGGGGCGCTGCCCCCGTCCCTGCAAGCAGGGCCTCCCCCGGGATATTTCCGGTCAGATGAAATGAGGGCGCTGTGATGAGTTGCTGGGACACAATTGCGGATTATGCCCTGCGCTCTGTCGGTGTGGGCGAGCGGTTGCTGCCGCGATCTGATTTCACGATCTGCCAGCAGGTGGTATTGATCGGCTCTGGCATGATCTGGAATGTCTATTTCGGGGTGCTGGCCCTGGTGTCGGGGTTCTTTTTGGCGACGGCGCTGGCGATGGGCAAATTTTCCGCCAGCCCCTTGCTGCGCAAACCGGCGGAATGGTTCATTTTCCTGTTTCGCGGCTCGCCGCTGTTTATCCAGTTCTTCTTTGCCTATTTCTTGTTCCTGTCGCTGAAACAGGTCGCACCGGTGTTCACGCCGTTCACCTCGGCCTGGTTGGGGGCGTTGGTGGTGTTGTTCCTGAACACCGCCGCCTATTCCGCCGAGATTTTTTATGGGGCGTTGTTGTCGGTGCCCAAGGGCGAAACTGAAGCGGCGGATGCCTATGGGTTGTCGGGGTGGTCGCGATTTCGCCGGGTGATCTGGCCGACCATGCTGCGATTGGCCTGGCCGGCCTATACCAACGAGGCGATTTTCCTGTTTCACGCCACAACGCTGGTGTATTTGTCCGGGTTTCCGGCGTTTCAGCAACGCGGTGATGCGCTCTATTACGCCAGCTATTTTGCCGACAAGACGTTCAACCCCTTTGTGCCCTATCCGATTTTGGCCGGGTATTTCATCTTGTTAACGCTGGTTTTGATTGCGGTGTTTGGGCTGATCAATCGACGGCTGAACCGGCATTTGCCCGTCGCACGTCGCGCCCGGATGCGCATTCGTCCAAATTTGATCCGTTAGGCGCGAAAACATCTTTCCCGCTTGCCAAGCGGGGGGCTCTGTCGCTATCCATAATTTGATCAAATTATTTTCGGGTGGCTGACATGTCTGTCAATGCGATGAAATCCTGGCTGCGCAAGAACCCGCAGGTGCGCACAATTCGTGTGGCTGCCGCGGATCTGAACGGTCAACCACGCGGCAAGCGCGTGCCGACACGTTATGCGGACAAGGTGGTCGAAAATGGCACCCGTTTTCCGGTTTCGGTGCTGAACCTTGATATCTGGGGCGAAGATATCGACGACAGCCCGCTGGTGTTCGAAAGCGGCGATCGTGATGGCGTATTGCTGCCGACCGAACGTGGTTTCCTGCCCATGCCCTGGCTGGAGGCCCCTACCGCCCTGTTGCCAATCTGGATGTTTCGCGAAGATGGCCGGCCCTATGACGGCGATCCCCGCCATGCGCTGCGCGCTGTGCTGGACCGGTTCAAATCCCGTGGGCTGACGCCGGTGGTCGCGGTGGAAATGGAATTCTATCTGATCGACGATTCCGGGCGGTCGTTGCAGGTGCCGGCGGCCGAAAGATCGGGCAAGCGGCGCAAGGCGGCCGAGACCATGTCGATCCGGGCGCTGGACAGTTTTGATCAATTTTTTACCGATCTCTATGACGCCTGTGAAGAGATGGACATTCCCGCCGATACCGCCATTTCCGAGGCAGGTCTGGGGCAGTTCGAAATCAACCTGATGCATTGTGACGACGCGCTGCGCGCCGCCGATGATGCCTGGCTGTTCAAGATGCTGGTCAAAGGATTGGCCCGGCGGCATGGCTTTGCCGCGTCCTTCATGGCCAAGCCCTATGACGATTATGCCGGCTCTGGCATGCATATGCATTTTTCGGTGCTCGATGCCGAGGGCACCAATATTTTCGATGATGGCGGCGACAAAGGCACCGATGTGTTGCGCCATGCGATTGGCGGCTGTCTTGACGCGATGGCGGGGTCGGCGCTGGTGTTTGCGCCACATGCCAATTCCTATGACCGGATGGTGCCCGGGGCGCATGCGCCGACCGGGATTTGCTGGGCCTATGAAAACCGCACGGCGGCGGTGCGGGTGCCGTCGGGGGATCACCGCGCGCGGCGGATCGAACATCGGGTTTCGGGTGGCGACGTGAACCCCTATCTGATGCTGGCGGCCGTGTTGGGCGCGGCGATGAACGGCATTGAAGACGGGTTGGAACCGTCAGAGCCGATCACCGGCAACGCCTATGCGATTGATCTGCCCCGGATTCCGATGACATGGACCGGCGCGCTGGATGCATTCGAGGCCAGCGAGCACATCAAACGGATCTTTCCGGCGGAATTGATCCGCAACTTCCTTCTGACCAAACGGCAGGAGGCACATTATATGGAAGAATTGACCGAGGCCGAGCGGGTGGAAATCTATCTCGACACGGTTTGAAATCGAAACACGACGACAAGCAAACAGGTGACTTATGAAAATTGGCATCCTCACCACCGGGCACAAGCCCGAGGCGCTGCCAGAGTTTAAGACGTATTCCGACATGTTCGCCGAGCTTCTGGCGGGGCAGAACTTTGAATTCGTGAATTACGATGTCGTGGATGGGGTGTTTCCCGATCATGTGAATGACGCCGATGGCTGGCTCATCACCGGGTCGAAACATGGTGCATATGAGGATCTGCCGTGGATTGCCCGGCTCGAGGATCTGATCCGCGCGGCCTATGACGCGGCGATCCCGGTGGTTGGCATCTGCTTTGGTCATCAGATCATGGCACAGGCGCTTGGCGGGCGGGTCGAAAAGTTTGACGGCGGCTGGGCGCTGGGGCGCACGGAATATGATTTCCTGGGCGAGACGCTGCGGCTTCATGCCTGGCATCAGGATCAGGTGGTAACGGCGCCCGACGCGGCGCGGGTCGTGGGGCGCAATGATTTCTGTGAAAACGCGGCGCTGGTCTATGGCGACCGCATGTTTTCGCTTCAGGCGCACCCGGAATATGGCGCGGATTTCATTGACGGGCTGATGCGGACCCGCGGCAAGGTCGTGGCGCAGGATCGGCTGGAGGCGGCGCGCGAAACCCTTGGCCAGCCGGTGGACAATGCCCGTTTGGCAGAGCAGATCGGGCGGTTTTTCCGCCACAGAGACATTTCGCGGACAGGAGCCTGACATGAGCGATTGGATGGAACAGATCCCCGAAGCGGCCCGCGCCTATCTGGAAGGCCGTCGTCTGGACGAGGTGGAATGCATCATTTCCGACCTGCCCGGCATTGCCCGCGGCAAGGCGGTGCCCGCTTCGAAATTTGCCCGGCAATCGCATTTCTTTTTGCCGGATTCGATCTTTTTCCAAACGATCACCGGCGATTGGGGGGAGGCGGCAGGCGCCGAAGGGTTCATCGAACGTGACATGATCCTGAAACCCGACATGTCGACGGCCAGCGCCGCGCCATGGACCGGGGACTGGACCTTGCAGGTGATCCATGATGCCTTTGACCGCGAGGACCAGCCGGTGCCCTGTGCGCCGCGCAACGTGTTGAAACGCGTGGTCGAGATGTATCACAAGAAGGGCTGGAAACCGGTTGTTGCGCCGGAAATGGAATTTTTCCTCGTCGCCCGCAATATTGATCCCGCCAAGAATATCGAACCGATGATGGGGCGCTCTGGCCGCCCGGCTGCGGCGCGGCAGGCCTATTCGATGACGGCGGTCGATGAATTTGGCCCGGTGATCGACGATATTTATGATTTCGCCGAAGCGCAGGGGTTTGAGATCGACGGCATCACCCAGGAAGGCGGTGCCGGCCAGTTGGAGATCAACCTGCGCCATGGCGATCCGGTCAAACTGGCGGATGAGGTGTTTTACTTCAAACGGCTGATCCGCGAAGCGGCGCTGCGCCATGATTGCTTTGCCACGTTCATGGCGAAACCGATCGCCGAAGAACCCGGCAGCGCCATGCATATCCACCATTCCATTCTGGATCTCGAAAGCGGGCAAAATATTTTCGTGGGTCCGCAAGGTGGCGAAACCGAAGCGTTCTATCACTTCATCGGCGGGTTGCAGAAACATATGCCCGCAGCGATTGCGGTGATCGCGCCTTATGTGAATTCCTATCGTCGCTATGTCAAAGATCACGCTGCGCCGATCAATCTGGAATGGGCGCGCGACAACCGCACCACCGGCATTCGCATTCCGATTTCCGAGCCCAAGGCACGCCGGGTGGAAAACCGTCTGGCTGGCATGGATTGCAATCCCTATCTGGGGATCGCCGCCTCTTTGGCGTGTGGCTATCTTGGGTTGGTCCAGGAAGAACGCCCCGGAAAGCAGTTTCGCGGCGATGCTTATGACGGCGATGGCGACATTCCGCAGGTGCTTGGCAGTGCCTTGGATCTGTTTGAAGAGGCCAGCGAATTGCATGAGGTGCTGGGCCCGGATTTTGCCCGGGTGTATGGCATTGTGAAACGCGCGGAATATGAAGAATTCCTGCAGGTGATTTCGCCCTGGGAACGTGAGCATCTGTTGTTGAACGTGTGATCAGGCGCGATACCGGGGGCGTGATGGGGGCGCTGCCCCCGTCCCTGCAAGCAGGGCCTCCCCCGGGATATTTTGACCAAGAAGAAACCGAAAGATGGGCCGATGAACCTGTTGTTTTCCAATGACGCCCAGGGGGAATACCCAAACAGCTGGTATGCGGCGACCACGGAGTTTTTGCCCCGATTTGCGCCCCTGCGCGGCACGGTCGATGCCGATGTTTGTATTGTCGGCGCGGGCTATACCGGCCTGTCGGCGGCGCTGGAGCTGGCGCGCGCGGGGCGGCGGGTTGTGGTTCTGGAGGCGCATCGGGTGGGTTTTGGCGCCTCGGGGCGCAATGGCGGGCAATTGGGATCGGGCCAGAGGGTGGACCAGCAGGGTCTGGAAAAGCTGGTGGGTCACGGGCCGGCCGCCGCATATTGGCAATTGGGCGAAGATGCCAAGGCATTGGTCAAACGGCTGGTGTCCGAGCATGAGATTGACTGTTGTCTGACGCCGGGGGTGGCCTGGTCCGGGTCAAGTGCGGCAGAGGTGGCGGAGCTGCATTCCTATGTGGATGTCCTGTCGGATCGCTATGGCTATCGTCATGCCGAAGCATTGGATCGCGATGCATTTCGCAGGCTGTGCCCCTCGCCCGATTATCAGGGCGGGATGATTGACCGGGATGCGGCGCATCTGCATCCGTTGCGGTTTGCTGTTGGGCTGGCACGGGCGGCGCGGGATGCCGGCGCAGTCATTCATGAGGGCGCGCTGGTGCATCATGTTGCACCGGGATTGGTGCAGACCGGCCAGGGACGGGTCCGTGCGCCACATGTCATTCTGGCAGGCAACGGATACCTTGGGTCACTGGATCGCAAGGTGTCGGCGCGGGTGATGCCGATCAACAATTTCATTGTGGCCACCGAACCCTTGGGCGCGGCGGCTGCGGATGTCCTGAGCGAAGACATCGCCGTGGCCGACAGCCGGTTTGTGGTCAACTACTTTCGTCTGTCCCATGACAAGCGGTTGCTGTTTGGCGGCGGCGAGAGTTATGGCTATCGCTTTCCCAAAGATATCGCCGCCAAGGTGCGCAAACCGATGGCAACGGTCTTTCCACATTTGAAGGACGTCAGGATCGACTATGCCTGGGGCGGGACATTGGCCATCACCATGAAGCGCCTGCCCTTTCTGGCCGAGGTGGCGCCGGGTGTTCTTTCGGCTTCGGGTTATTCCGGCCATGGGGTTGGCACGGCCACCCACGCCGGATGGTTGATGGCCCGCGCGATCATGGGCGAACAGGACGGGTTCGCCACCATGGCCGCCCTGCCCGCCCCACGGTTTCCCGGTGCGGGGGCGGTGCGCACGCCCTTGCTGGCACTGGCCATGTCGTGGTTTGCGCTGCGCGACCGGCTGGGTATCTGACGCAACATTTCACCGCCGATTTGCCCCCGTCGCAGAAATTTCACTTTTGCGGTCCAGCGGATTGTTTTACTAATTCGAAAACTTGGATTAAGGAAAACGAAAATGACCAGTGTGGTACAGGCGCCCAATGTGCATGACGCAGAGCCGATCCCGGAAGCGGCCCGCGCCGAAATAGATCGTTTGCTGCAATCCGGGGATCTGTTTCGCTACACTGCGCCAGAGAATGCGCCTGTCTCTTTGCTGGAGGCGGAATTCGCCGAGATGATGGGCGTGAAATATGCGCTGGCGGTTTCTTCCTGTTCGGCGGCGCTGTTTTTGTCGCTCAAGGCGCTGGGCCTGCCGCGCGATTCCAAGGTGTTGATCCCGGCGTTTACCTTTGCGGCGGTGCCTTCGGCGGTGGTTCATGCGGAATGCCGCCCGGTTCTTTGCGAAGTTGGTGACAATTACCGGATTGATATGTCCGATTTCGCCGCCAAGCTGGACGATGTGCAGGCGGTGATCATCAGCCACATGCGTGGCCATACATCGGATATGGACGCAATCATGGCGCTGTGTAACGCCCGGTCGATCCCCGTGATCGAAGATGCGGCGCATTCGCTGGGCACCACCTGGAATGGCCAAAAGATCGGGACGCTTGGCAAAATCGGCTGTTTCAGCTTTCAATCCTACAAGATGATCAATGCCGGCGAAGGCGGGATCATGATCACCAATGATGCGGAACTTGTCGCCAGTGCGATCATCATGTCCGGCGCCTATGAGCATAACTGGAACAAACATTCGGTGTTGAAGGATGTGTTCCCGGCCATTCAGAACACGCTGCCGCTTTATAACCTGCGCATGTCGAACCTGTCGGCGGCGGTGATCCGGCCGCAGTTGGGCCATTTGGAGCGCCGGGTAAATGACGGTCGCGCCAATCACGACCATGTCGCCGCACGGCTGAACACCAGCCCCTGGATGCAGGTGCCGGACTGTCTGAAACCGGAAGACCGCGCACCGGATTCCATTCAATTCAATCTTGATGGTATGGATGAAGGCGAACGGCGCGCCTTTGCCGATGCGGCCGCGGCGATGGGGGTCAAGGTTCAGATCTTTGGCCTGTCCGCTGACAATGCCCGCGCCTTCTGGAACTGGAAGTTCATCCCCGACCTGCCCGCCGATCTGCCCAGCACACGGGCGATGTTGATGCGGGCCTGTGATGTGCGCCTGCCTGCCCGATTGACCCGGGCGGAATGCGATTTCGTGGCCGATGCGCTGATCACGGCGGCAGATCAGGTGATGGGGGCCCGGCGCGCCTATGGCACCTGATCCGGGACCACATTGAAACGCAAAAGCCCCGCAAAACTGCGGGGCTTTTGTCATTCTACGGGGCAGATCCGGGAAATTTCCCGGGACCGCGCGTTATCAACCGGTCATTTGTCCAGCTTCGACAGCTTGTCTTGCAACGCTGCCAGTTGTTTCTTGATCGTCTCCAGATCCTCGGCCTCTGCCTTGGGCGCGGTGCTTTCGCTGCGCTCGGCTTCGGGCCCGGACCAATTTGTCGATATCCCGCCGGTCATCGCCTTGACGAAAGCCTCTTGCTGGGCCTTCATCGCCTCAAAGCCGGGCATCTTGGCAACCGGGCTCATTTCCAGCATCCGGTTTTGGCCTTCGCGCAACATATCGAAACTGGCGGTCAGGAACTGTGGCACGACGCTTTGGGCCTGGGTGGTATAGCTGCGCACCAGATCGGTCAGGACCCCCAGCGGCAACACGTTTTCACCGCGGCTTTCGTGGTCTGCCACGATCTGAAGCAGATATTGCCGCGTCAGATCATCGCCGGATTTCAAATCAACAATTTGCACATCGCGGCCATCGCGAATGAAACCGGAAATATCCTCCAGCGTGACATAATCGCTGGTCTCTGTGTTATAGAGCCTGCGGCTGGCGTATCGTTTGATCAACAGAGGCTTGGGTGTGTCCGCCACTTGGGCTTTCCTCTCGAAAGTTTCAGCGCTGCAGAAAAGCCTATGCGAGTGCAGCACAAAAGAAAAGCGCCCTGTCGCCGCAAGTGCGAAAAAGTCGATTTCGGCGAAATCAACGTTCTCTTTGGCGCAATCATCAAACCAAAACCACCAAAAGCGCCCAGTAATTGGCGCATTTAAGATGGCAAAAAGAAAAAGGCGGGCCCAATGGACCCGCCTCGTTCGATGTCTCACACCTCAGGGAGGAGGAGGAGGTGTGATAAACATCACAAAAGCTTACTTAGCAGCTGTTGTCGCTTTTTTGGCAGCGGCTGTCGCGTCGGAAGTCGCTTTTTTGACAGCGGCAGTTGCTTCTTCCGAGAAGTCTTTGCCAGCAGCCATCATCAGCTCAACTGTGTCCATTTGAACCTTTTTCGCGATTTCAGCGAAAGCAGCCAGATTTTCCGAAGCAACTTCAGCTTGAGCCGAAGCGAAATCGGTCATTGCTTTGGCGTAATCGGCAGGCTCGGATTTGGCGGACGACAGGTCAGCCAATTTCGCCAGGGTGTCTTTGGTCCATTTCGACGAAATTTCGGTCGACTTCGATGCGGCGTCCAGCGCAACACCCGACAGCTTTTCGTTCAAAGTTGCTTGGGTTTTGAACGCATCTTCCAGAGCGGAAGTGTCGACCGGGAACGCGCCCATCATGTCTTTCAGCAGTGCGGTAACGTCTTGTGCTTTTGCAGCGGCCATATTCTCAATCCTTTGTTTCCGCGCAGAGCGGGCCCACCCCGCTTGCTGCGTCTGCAAAACATATAGCCGCTGCGTCGCAGCATTTCAACTGTTTTTTGCTGCACCGCAGCATAACCTCGGATACCGTTAGATATCAGATGGTTGCCTTGACCTTTACATAGTCCCCCGGCGCATCCGCCAGTGCCGGATGGTTAGAATCACCCGGTTCACGTGCAGGCACAAGCTTGCCCGAGCGCGGTTTCAACCAGGCCTCCCACCGCGGCCACCAGGAACCTTCATGAAATTCCGCACCCGCCATCCAGTCATCAGCCGACAGTTTCACGTCGTCATTGGTGTAATGGCCATATTTCTTTTTCGACGGTGGATTGACGATCCCCGCGATATGGCCGGACTGGCCGACGATAAAGGTTTTCGACCGGCTGCTGGTCTTGCCAAATCCCCGATAACAATCTTTCCAGGGGGCGATGTGATCGGTCTCTGTCGCGATTGAACAGATCGGCACCGACACATCCTTGATCGACAGGGTTTCGCCCAGAAGTTCGAACGTGCCTTCGATCAATTCGTTGCGCTGACACAGGCCGCGCAGATATTGCACGGTCATCCGCCCCGGCAGACCGGACCCATCGCCATTCCAATACAGCAGATCAAAGGCCGGTGGGGTTTCACCCATCATGTAATTTCGGATTGCGGGCTGATAGACCAGATCGTTCGACCGCAAGAACGACATCGTCCGCCCCATGATAAAGGAGCGCAGAATGCCATTCTGGTTCACCTCGGCCTCGATCCCGTCGACGAAATCATCCTGTAGAAACGGGGTGAACTCCCCCTGCTCCGAAAAATCTGTCAACGAGGTAAAGAATGTGGCGGATTTGATCGACGTGTCGCCGCGTTTCTTCAGCAAGGCCAGCGTCAGATGCAATGTCGTGCCGGCAATGCAATAGCCGATGGCGTTGACCTGTTTGGTGCCACAGATGGATTTGACGGTGTCGATGGCCTGAAGATAGCCGTCCTGCACGTAATCTTCCATCCCGACATCGGCATAGGACCGGTCCGGGTTCACCCAGCTGACCACAAACAAGGTATAGCCCTGATCCACAACCCATTTGATCAGACTGTTTTTCTCTTTCAGATCGAGAATATAGAATTTGTTGATCCAGGGCGGGAACAGCACCACGGGGATGTTATGCACCTTTTCCGTGCTGGGCGAATATTGGATCAGCTCCATCATGCGGTTGCGGAAAACCACCTTGCCGGGTGAGGTTGCGATATTGCCGCCGACCTGAAACGCGGTGTCATCGGCAAGACGCACGACCAATTCGCCGTCATTTGCCTCCAGATCGGCCACCAGGTTTTCCAACCCTTTAACCACCGATTCCCCTTCGGTTTCGATCGCCTTCATCAGCGCATCGGGGTTGGTGGCAAAGAAATTTGTCGGCGCCATCATGTCGACGATCTGTTGCGAGAAATAGCGCAACCGACGTTTTTCGGTTTCGTCGATATCCTCGATGTCCTCGATCGCCTGTTTCAACGCCTCGGAGTTGATCTGATATTGTTGTTTGATGAAGTTGAAATAGGGGTTGGTCTTCCAGACCGGATTGCTGAACCGGCGATCTTCCGGCGTCGGATCTTCTGGCGCGGCCAGCTTGCCCTGCGCCAGCACATGCTGCGCATCGACAATATGCTTCAGCGATTTGCCCCAATAGGCCACCTGATGCTCCAGAATCTTGGCGGGATTTTGCATCCACTCCTGCCAATAGGCCGATGCTGCACGCGCGAATAATTCCTTGTCCGGGCCGGCAATGCCGGGATTTGTCGGCTGACGCTTGGTCAGCGCACGCGCCAGACGTTCGGTTAACCCCTCAATTTTGGCTATATTTTCGTCGAGATGCGCAATATTATTACTCTGCTCGGTCTCTTTGATTGTCATCTTAACGAATCCTCATTATCGTGCGTGTGCAGAATTAGTCGTTTTGGAGGAGGGGCCAAAGCGGCGAACAACAGGGCACGACAGTGCCCCCTCAGCTCCGGAGCCACGCACATGCGCTATATGCTCACTTACGACTGGATGGAAACCGTTCGAAACACGAACCAATGGCTTGGTGCGACGGCCGAAGCCATGGCCTCGTACCCGGCGGTATCCATGTGGCCAAACCCGGCCATGAACTGGCTTGCGGCTTGGGGGTCGGTTACGGAACGCACGTTTGAACGTATGGTCGCCAAGCCCGATTGGGGCATTCATTCGATCACCTGTTCGGACGGCCGCGACCATCTGGTCAACGTCCGCACCGAAGTCAGCCGTGCGTTTGGCGACCTTATTCACTTTGAGATCGCCGGCCGTGCGCCAGCGTCCCGCAAGGTTTTGTTGGTTGCCCCGATGTCTGGACACTATGCCACGCTCCTCCGCTCGACAGTTCTGTCCTTGCTCCCTGATTGCGAAGTCTATGTGACCGACTGGCACAATGCACGCGATATTCCGGTTTCCGAAGGCAAGTTCGATGTCGAGGACTACACCCTCTACCTCGCTGACTTTATGCGACATATGGGCCCAGACACACATGTTATCGCTGTCTGCCAGCCCGCGCCGCTGACTTTGGCGGCCACTGCCTATCTTGCAGGCGAAGACCCCGAGGCCCAGCCGCGGTCGCTGACCCTGATTGGTGGGCCGATTGACCCGGATGCGACGCCAACCGATGTGACCGATTTCGGCCATCGTGTCACCATGGGCCAGCTGGAACAATCCATGATCCAGCGCGTCGGATTCAAATACCCCGGTGTCGGGCGCAAGGTTTATCCCGGCCTGTTGCAGTTGCAGTCGTTCATGTCGATGAACAGCGAACGGCACTCCAAGGCATTCAGCGACCAGATTGCCCGCGTCGCGCGCGGCGAAGCATCCGATCATGATGCCCACAACCGATTCTATGACGAATATCTGGCGGTGATGGACATGCCGGCGGAATTCTATCTGTCGACCGTCGAACGCATCTTCAAAAACCGGGATATCGCCAAGAACGTCTTTTCGATCGACGGCAAACATGTCGATATCGGCAAAATCACCACCGTCGCCGTCAAAACCGTCGAAGGTGCAAAAGACGATATTTCGGCCCCCGGCCAATGTATTGCGGCGCTCGACCTGTGCACCGGCCTGCCGGATTCGAAAAAGGCCAGCCACCTGGAACCGGACGCCGGCCACTACGGCATCTTTGCCGGCAAATCCTGGCGCAACAATATCCGGCCACTGGTGCTGGACTTCATTGATGCCAACAGCGGCGATACACCCGCGACAAAAATCCGCGCGGTTTAAACGCCATATGCATTTGAGGTCGCGGGACAGCGACCTCAGACAAGCCCTCAAATTACGATTTACTGCCAGCCCCCCCCCGCAAGGGCGGATGCGCCTATGTTGCGGGGCCGGCCTTGGCAAAAACCATGTCAATCATGGCTTGGGTGCCGCGCGAAAATTCCAGCGGACAGGGATAATCCGCCCCATCCAGCACCGATGCGTTGAAATTTTCGACCTGATGCACATAGTGATTCACGCCGGGCCAACGCCAGGTCACCCGCTCCATTCCGGGGCGGTCCAATGTGACCTCGGCCTGATCAAACACCCCGGCGTTGAACGGCGCTTGCACCGAGATCATCCCCTTGTCGCCCTGAATGGTCACGTTTTGCCGCGGCACCATGCGCATGGAATTGACACCGGAAAAATGGAACGACGGGAATTGCGCGGTGATATGTGACCAGACATCAACGCCGTTTTCCCAGGTGATCGCGGTGCTGAGGATCTCTTGCGGTTCTTCGCCGGTGACAAACCGCGCGGTGCCATAGGTATAGACGCCGATATCGGGAATTGCGCCGCCGCCGGTATCCGCCCGGTTGCGGATATTGCCGGTGTCGGCCCGATTGTCATAGGAAAACACCGTATCCCACAGCATGATTTCGCCAATCTCGCCACCCTGCACCAGCTCGCGCACCTTCTGCCAGCGCGGGTGATGCACCACCATATAGGCCTCGGCTGCGACCAGACCGGTCTCATCGCGCAGCGCAATCACACTGTCGAATTCTTCGGCCTTCATCGCCAGCGGTTTTTCCACCAACACATGTTTGCCCGCGCGCAGCGCCTTTTCCGCCCATTCGACATGCAGGTGATTGGGCAGCGGCACATAGACCGCATCAATGGTGTCACTGGCCAAAAGCGCATCATAATCGTCAAACAGGTGAAGGTCGGGGTTCAATCGCTGAAATCCGGCGGCCTTGTCCGCGCTGGAGGTCGCAAGCGCCGCAAGCGTGCCCCGCCCCGCCAGATGAATGGCCGGTGCCATATGCCGGCGGGCAAAATTTGCCGCCCCCAGAACTCCCCAACGCACATGGTCCGCCATCATATTCTTCCCCTAAAATGTTTGGGGTAACATGGCGCGAAGACATCTGGCCGACAACACGAAAAAGGCCGGGATTTTCACCCCGGCCTCTGGTCACGAACTTGTCGCGTTGATTTACGCGGATTCCAGCATGCCCTGTTGCTTGGCCAGGTCACGCATCCGTTTTTGCAGCTTCTCGAACGCCCGCACTTCGATCTGGCGAATGCGTTCGCGGCTGACGTCATATTGCCCGGACAGATCTTCGAGTGTCACGGTTTCGTCCGACAGGCGGCGCTGGGTCAGAATGTCCTTTTCCCGGTCATTCAGCACATCCATCGCTTCGGCCAGCATGGCACGGCGAGTTTCCAGCTCGTCGCGGGCCTCGTAATCGCCAGCCTGATCGGCGTCTTCATCTTCCAGCCAATCCTGCCATTGCATCGTCCCCTCACCTTCGGAGCCGACAGTCGCATTCAGCGAGGCATCCCCCCCCGACATGCGGCGGTTCATGCTGATCACTTCGTCCTCGGTCACACCGAGATCGGTGGCAATCCGTTTGACGTTTTCGGGGCGAAGATCGCCTTCCTCCAGCGCGCCAATACGGGCTTTTGCCTTGCGCAGGTTAAAGAACAACTTCTTTTGCGCCGAGGTTGTGCCAAGTTTGACCATCGACCACGACCGCAGGACATATTCCTGGATCGAGGCGCGAATCCACCACATCGCATAAGTTGCGAGGCGGAAACCTTTTTCCGGGTCAAATTTCTTGACCGCCTGCATCAGGCCAACATTGGCTTCGGAAATCACCTCGGCCTGGGGCAGACCATAGCCGCGATAGCCCATCGCGATTTTGGCCGCGAGACGCAGGTGGCTTGTGACCATCTTGTGCGCCGCTTCGGTATCCTGTTTCTCAACCCAGCGTTTTGCCAGCATGTATTCTTCTTCAGGCTCCAGCAGCGGAAATTTACGAATTTCTTGCAGGTAGCGTGACATTCCGCCTTCCGGCGTCGGGGCCGGGAGATTTGCGTAATTAGCCATGGTCGTCCCTCCGATGTTTAGACCGTTAACATTCAATATGGTGTGGGAAATCTGTGCTTCAAGGGCACATAAACCCGATTGCGTTAATTATTGTACTGATCTGTTCAGTTTTCCAGCGCCATGTCGCTGCCTCACGCCCATGTGCGAGATGCGACAAACCCTGTTACTTTTGCTACAGATATCGTCTGAAAATAGCATAGACGCACATCAGACCCGGCGACACACCGGAATACTACGCAAAAACGCACATTAAATGTTTCAAATCGCCCGAAGCGTCGAAAGAAGGTCAGCCATGTCATCGGGCAGCGGCGCTTCAAACGCGTGCCACTCGCCGCTGACCGGATGCGCGAACCCCAGTTTCTGCGCATGCAGCGCCTGACGTGGAAATGCCGCCAGCGCGGCCTGTGCCACGTCGCTCAGCGCGGTTTTCGGCAATTTGCGTTTCCCGCCATAGGTTGCATCGCCGATCAAACCATGGCCGGCATGGGCCATATGCACCCGGATCTGATGGGTGCGACCGGTTTCCAGACGACATTCCATCAACGTCACCACTGGCGGCGTGCCAAAGGTGTCGACCACCCGCGCGCGGGTCACCGCATGGCGACCGCCCTCAAAAAACACCGCCTGTTTCTGGCGGTCCGTGCGATGGCGGGCAAGTTGAGTTGTGATCTTCATCACATTTCCCGGCTCAAAGCTGATGCCGCGCAGGCCACGCAACCGCGGATCCGCCGCATCCGGATGACCATAGACAATCGCCTGATAGGCGCGTTCGGCGGTGTGTTTTTCAAATTGCGCGGCAAGCCCATGGTGCGCGGCATCGGATTTCGCCACCACCAGCACGCCGGATGTATCCTTATCAATCCGGTGCACGATGCCGGGGCGTTTCATCCCCCCCACCCCAGACAGCGTATCGCCGCAATGATGCAGCAACGCATTGACCAATGTGCCCGACGGCGTGCCGGGCGCGGGATGCACCACCATGCCGACGGGTTTGTTGACCACAATCAAATGTTCGTCTTCGAACAACACGTCGAGCGGGATATCTTCCGGCAGGATGTGGCTTTCTTCGGCCGCCTCCACGGTGATGACCACCTCGGCGCCCTCGCCCACTTTGGCCTTTGGATTGACCTCGACCGCACCTGAAACCATCACCGCGCCGCTTTCCAACAGACGCCCCAGACGGGTGCGCGACAATGCGGCCTCCTCTGGCACATCACGCGCCAAAGCTTTATCAAGACGGGCGGGCGGATTGGCGCCAATGGTGAAACGGAGTTCCGGCATGGATGACCCTTCTGATACGCAGGCGGATATGCCCGAACCGCCCTCGCTGCGCTTCTTGCGCGTGTTGGTGACGGTGTTGACGGGCGTGATGATCGCTGGGGTCATACTGATCATCACACTGCTTGTCATCCGCTTCCGCGACACCGGCCCGCAACTGCCCGAAGATTTGACCCTGCCCGCCGGTGTCACGGCCCAGGCCGTCACCTTTGGCACCGGTTGGGTCGCGGTGGTCACACAGGACAACCGCATCCTGATTTTCGACCGGATCACCGGGCGCATGACCCAGGACGTCGCCATCACCGCGCCCAGCGATCACTGATACGTAAGCGCAATCCAGATGTGCAAGGCAGTCAACGGGATCAATGCCGAAGACAGCGCGATGTGCAGCCACAGCCAGACATTATACAGCAGCTTGCTGCGATAGGGGATCACTTCGCGGTTCAACAGGCCAGTGGCCGCGACCGCAATGAAACACATTGCCAGAACCGAGGTCCAGGCATGGCCAAACCGCACCGCATGGACCGCAAACAACAGGGTCATGCCAACCCCGACCCAGCGATGGGCCGCATAATGCCGCCGCACCTCTGCCGCCTTGCCGGTCTGGCGCGCCACCAGCAACATCCATTGATAGGCCATGCCGGTGACCAAAAGCGCCCCGGTCACGATCTGCCAGGACAGGGTCAGATCAAACGCCGGGCGCAGCGCCACCCCGGCGGTGAAAACCGTGGTGATCAGCGCCAATCCGAACAGCCCCAGCATGGCATAAGGGCGCTGACGCAGCCGGGTCAAAACGACAATCATTGTCCCACCTCCGCATCCGTCACGATCAGCGCGCTCAGCACCGTGCCGCCGGCCTTGGCCCGCACCTCGGCCATGAAGGTCGCCAAATCCGGAAGAACCCGCGCGCCTTCATCCGGCCATTCCGCCCCGATCGGAACCGGAATGGCAAACCCCGCCGCCTTGTCGAGATAGCCCTGATAAGCCTCTGCAACCGCGAAATAAAACGCCTCTGTCGCATCCAGATATTCATCAGCGGCCAGGGTGTCGCGCGGATAGGTCCAGGTGGTGGCCCCCATGATTTCATTCAGAACCCAATCATGGCGCGGGCTGTCGGGGTGATCATTGTGACAGGTCACACAGGGTTCAGCCGAGGCAAAATCGGGATACATGCCAACCAGATCGCCACGTTCGGTGCTGGAAAACACCGGGCCTTTGGTGGCGCGCACCTGTTGAAAGGCCTCTGCCTGGGAACCATTGAACAGGTTTGACGCATTGATCGGCGCATCAGACCCCAGATAGAGCCCCAACCGCGGTGGCTTGGCCTCCATCCGGGCGGCGGCAAGCCGCAGGAACAAGGCCGGCAATGGCCCCTTTTCCACCCCCGGCTCGGCCCAGTCTTCGCCGAACTTCAACCCGGCCTTCACCCCGCCGCCCACAACGCGCGCGGTATAGATCGACCGCGCCGCATCATTGATTGCATTGGCCGCGTCAAACAAATGCCGCGCCGGCAGAGGCCGCGAATCGAGCCCCTGCGCCGCTTGGCTTGGCAAAGGCGGCGGCGCGGTGACAAACAAATAGATCGCCAAACAGCCAAACAGGCCCACGGCAATAATGGATTTCAGGCTCATTGGGTTTTCCCCTCGAACATCTTGAACGGGCCATAAGGGCTGGGGCCCTGGCCAAAAAACGCCCGGATTTCAGGTTCCGGGATCAAATCGCGGACATGGGTCGGCGGTTCATAGGAATGGTTGCCATGAAAATCATGACACCCCAGGCAAGTGCCCCATTTTTCATTTTTGATCAGGGTGATGTGCGGGACGTTCACCGGGTCGTTCGCCAATTTCAAATCGCTGTGGCAGGCGCTGCAAATTCTGGTGTCACTCGACACGCGCGCAGCCGCATGTTCGGTGTGGCACCCAAGGCAGCTGTCGGCCTCGACCTGCTGTAGCGCCTCGATGAAACGCGGTTCGCGAAAACGGTAAATCGGGTGACGTTCATTCGGGCGCTGGTGGCAGTCCAGGCATTGATCGCTTGTTACCTCGGATCTGCCGAAATCGGCGGGTTCCTCACGACGCCCCATCACATAGGCCAGTTTGGCCTGAATTTGCTGGCGTGTGGTGCCGGGGCTTTCCACATGACATCCGCGGCAGGACACCTCGGCATGGCCAGATTGAATCGGCCCATGCGCCATCCAGTGGTTGGCCGGTTCCGACCAAATACCGACCGCCCCTAGCAAAGCCACAGGCACAGCGACAATGAACGCCGAAAGGCGCAAATTCATGAAATATCCCCCGGTTGCAATGCAGAAAATGTATCGCGTTCAGGTTGTTAACTATTAGTTAACAAATGGTTAACTGGGGACAATAAGACAAATTATCCAAAATTGTGTCCAAATAGGCAACATTCGACGAACAAAACACACCGACCGCGACACGCGTACCGGCGATACATCATCATTTACACTAAAGGGAAATGGTACCACCTCCTGGTCTCGAACCAGGGACCTCTTGATCCACAATCAAGCGCTCTAACCAACTGAGCTAAGGCGGCACTGACGGGCGGAATACCCCCGGTGCGCGGCGATTGCAAGACGTTTGCCACGGAAAAATTACCCAAAAAGGCTACAAATTCACAACCCAGCGCATCTCTTCCAATGCCACCCCGAAATTGACCACCGGCCGGCGCTCCATCAGGGTCCATCCGGTCGCAGCATAAAGCGCACAGGCCGCCCGGTGGCTCTTGTGTGTCCACAGCTCCATCCGGCGATATCCGCAGCTGCGGGCATAGGCCAAACATTCCGCCAACATCCTTTTGCCAACCCCCTGCCCCCGCACCTCTGGCAGCAAAAGAAACATCCGCAGTTTGGCGGTGACGTCATCCTGGCGCACGCAGAAAATACTGCCCAGCCGCTCTGCCCCCCGATGGGCAATAAAGGCCCGTTCACAGGTGGGGTCATGATTGCGGATAAAATCAGCGAGGATTTCAGCGACCAAAGCCTCAAACGTCGAATCAAATCCTTCGTCGCGGGCGTATAACAGCCCATGTTGCATCACCAGCCACCCGGCGTCGCCCACCTCCAGCCCGCGGAACCCAATGTCTGTCATCACTTGCCTTTCCATGCGCGCTGCTGTAGCCCATTGCGGCCCCAGGGGCCTGATACGAGGGCGCCCGATACGGGCCCGGCCAGAGGAAAAAAACCATGAGCATCAATACCGAACGCGACATCGAGGCCAATCTTCAGATCGGTCCCACCGATAGCGGCATGGTGCGTCTGTTCATCAGCGCAGGCAATACCGAGGTTCCGATGGATTTCGATCCCGACGAAGCACGTGAAATCGCCGAAGAAATGCTCGCCGCCGCAATGGCCGCAGAGCAGATGGGCAAATAAGCCGGTCACAAGCTTCGGTGTGACCCCAAAACCGCGTCGTCAAATGCGCGGATCGCGCAGCGCCTGAAGCCGCCGCGCGGCCTGCGTTGCGAACATATGCACCATTTTCTTGCGCCGTGCCGGGGCCAGCCGGGTTTCTTTGCCCATGCGCAGCACCTCGGCGTCATAGGCATCGGCAATGATCAATCCCGTGCCTTCGGGCAAAAGATCGGTTGGAAACGCCTCATCCACCGCCCAAAAATACCGGTCGCCCCATTCCAGATAGCCCTGCCATTTCTGATCCGACGTAAAATCGTTGCGTGACGATTTACATTCCACCACCCAGATTTCGCCTTTGGGCCCAAGCGCAAGAACATCCACCCGCAGCCCGCGCGTGACGGTAAATTCCTCAATCGTGACAAAGCCCAGCGCCGCCATATGGCGACAGACCCCGCGCGCCAGCAACTGGCCGGGTTGCATCGCATCAATCGCAGATATGTTGGTCAGGTCGGACATGGGTCAAACATGGAACATATCGCGAACACATGCAATCCCCCGCCCAGCCCCCGATCAGACATTGCCAATCGCCGCTTTGGCCATATCTTGAACCCATGAACCGTTGAGGGCCCGATGGACACAGATACCAGAATGTCAGACGCGCAGGCGCGTGGCGTGCGCTATGCGCGTGAATTACAGGGCCATATTACCTGGCTAGACACATTTTCCGGCACCGCGCTTGGCGTGTTGGCGGTGGCATCAGGGATCTACACCTATCTAGGGGTGTCCTCGCTGTTGGATGAAAACGGCGCCATGTCGGTCTTTGCCGCCATCGCCTACTCGGTGGCGGTCTCGGTCGGGATTTTCGTGTTCTGGTCCTATATGATGCGGCTGTTTCCGGCGGTGCGCACGGCACAGGCACGCATCGGCCTGTTGGCGGCGATGGGGCTTGGGTCGCTGGCGATCGTGGCCATGTCCAGCTGGCTGAACGCGGCGGCCCTGGCCGGGTCGGCGGCGGTGGAACAACATCTGGCCGAAACCGTACAACGCTATCAAACCTCGCTCGAACGGGCACATGAGGTTGCGCTCAGCGGTCAGGCCCTGGAACGCGATGTCGCCCGCACCAGACAGGGATTCGAAGATCTTTCAGAGCAAGAGGCCACCGGCAATCTATCCGGCTTGGCCGGGCGCGGCGCGGTGTTCCGGGTCCTGCGACAGAAATCATCGGAACTGGTCGCACTGGAAACCCAGATCGCCGCCCAAACCCCCAGGGTCGATGCCGCCTTCACCCAAGGCAACGCCCTGCTCAGCCGCATGCGCGCGCTCACGGTCGAATCCGGCGCGGTAGAGCCCCGCTCGGTCGAGTTTTCAGAACTGGCCGTGCAATTGCAGGGGCTTATCACGCAACTCCGCCAGCTGTCCGTCGCCTCGCTGGTGGAACGCGCGGCGCAGGATCTGGCGGCCTCGGTTGTGCTGCCGGAACTCGACGGGGCGACAGCGGAAAACCGCGGCGATCAAGCTGCGACCATCACATCCGTTCTGGATGTCCTGGCCCAACGCGCCGCAACGCTGGAAGGCGCGGCACGTCAGGTGCTGGCCCTCGCCCCGCCGCCTGAGGTCAGCTATGCACCGATTTCCGCCGCTGACGCCGTGATCCTTTATGCCGGGAATTTTGTGCCCTCCTGGGCGGGGGCAATTGCCATCGACCTTCTGCCGGCTGTGCTGGTGTTCATTCTGGCGATCACACATTCCGCCATTCGTTCCGGCCGCGAAGGCGCCGCCGTCGAAGACACGCTGACCCTGGCAGAGCTGCGCGCCGCGCTGGCGGCAGTGCGCGATGTGGAAAACGCAATGCAGACCACGCCGCAACATTCCAACCCCGCGCCTGACACATCCGCCCCGCAATCCAACCCACCGGCTGAAACGGACCCATCACCACCCCCCACCGACGCCGCAAAGATCCATCCCCTGCCCGGCAAAACCCCATGACCGGCGGCGGCAAAATCCGCCGCATCTTGACCGCTGTGCTGGTCTTTCAGCTCGCCCTGGGCGCGCTGCTGGTGCTTGGCGATGTCCAGCGTGGCGGTCTGCGGTTGCCAAAAATATGGACCAACACGCCGCGGCTCAGCGAACCGATCCGCCCCGGCGATCAACGCCGCGTCTTTGATCCGCGCCGCGACCGCCCGGCGGTTTCCCCGATCCGCGATCCCGGCGATCTGCCGAAACGGCTGGTGCTCAGCCCTGTCACCGACACCACCCAGCGGCTGGAAGGCGCCATCGCCGAAGGGGATGCAGAGCGCATTATCACCCAGCTCGCCGCAGCGGACCCGCGCCCGGAACGGCTGATCCTGCAATCGCCGGGCGGTGCCGTGCAAGAGGCGCTGGCGCTGGGCCGACATCTGCATGACAGTGGCATCGCCACCGAAATGCTGGCTGGCGAATTCTGTTATTCCGCCTGTCCATATCTTCTGGCCGGCGGCGCAACCCGCGACATCCACCCAGATGCATCCGTCGGCGTCCACCAACATTACTTCGGCGAAAGCAGCCTGCTGCCGGCCTTTGTCGCGGTCGAAGACATCCAACGCGGCCAGGCCGACGTCATGCAATATCTGTCCGACATGGGCATCGACCCGCTGGTCATGCGCCACGCCCTCGCCACCCCGCCTGATGAAATCTACGTGTTGCTGCCGCAAGAGCTGGATACCTATGGCTTCACCACAAACGCCCCGGCAAATTAGACCCAAGACCTTCTTCTGTTCAAAAATATCCCGGGGGTCGGGCAAAGCCCGAGGGGGCTGGCCCCCTTCCCGACCCGGCACCAAGGCCCGCCCGCGGTTAATTTCACGCCGGCCCTTGCCCCCCGCCGCGCAAGTCCCTATTTTCGTTCAAGGCGGGTTCTGCCCTTCCCGTGAATGGTTGCATTCCGGTGGCCTTAAGCAATTCCGAGGGAGCTGGCTCTGTCCTGGTCCTGGCCTGGTTACCTGGCGCCCACCTGTACAAACAGGTCCTCGGGAATGAGATAACCCCACGGTCGCGTTTGCGGGCCCGCCACTTTTACCTATTGAAAACAAACTGCCTGGTTTTCGGCACGACGCCGCCGGGAAACCCCTTTCGGCATAACGCAGAAGGGCGTCGAATATCGGCATAACTCCGAAGCGCCACTTTTGTCAGCCTATTGCCGACGGGCTGGCGATCAAAGGGGCCTGAAAAAAGCGGGCTGGATCAAAGTTTCCGGCGCGGGGGCGTCACGGGAATGCGCACCGGGACATAGTCCGTCTGCGGGGCACGCAGACCGCCACCGGGGGTGGTGTCATCATCATCATCGCCCATCGACATGATAGAGATGCCAAATTGCACCCCGGCAAAGACGATCCCGTTGAAAACCCAAAGCATGAATACCGCCAGCGGCCCGACCTGCGAGGTCGAGACCAAATGCCAGAGATTGGCGATATTGAAGCCAAGCAGCATGACAACAAACACCGCAGAAGCGGCAAAGCCGATCAGCACATGTTTGATGTAGTGACGCACCAGTTTCGGCAGTTCCTGTCTGGTCACATCCCGCCGCTGCGGCCTCGGTTGTTGCATGCCATCCCCCATATGCCGCACCAGATTCGGCGCGGTCGGTTGACTCTACAACATTCCTGCGGGCTATGCACGTCATCCGGGTGCGGCGCGGTGCCGCCCTGCGACTTTTTGCTTACCCTGCGGCTTTTTGCTTAAAAAGCCTCCGGGCGGGCCTCGCGTGCCATATGATCCAGCACCGCATTGACAAATTGCGGCTCGCGGCCTTCGGGGAAAAACGCCCCGGCCACATCGACGAACTCTTTGATCACCACCCGGGGCGGCGTTTCGCCGGCCCCCAATTCGGCGCCTGCGGCCCGAAACAACCCGCGCAACACCGGATCAATCCGGGCAATCGGCCATTTCGCCACCAACGCCCGATCGGTCATCTGGTCGATTCTGGCCTGATTGTTCACCGCATCGCCCACCAAGGCGCGGAACATGTCGACATCGCCCTCGTTCATTTCGTCACCGTCATATGTGGCGCCAAAACGATGCTCGATGAATTCATGCGTGATGCTGGGCACCGATTGGCCGCTGTGTTCCATCTGGAACAACGCCTGCACGGCATACAGCCGCGCGGCGGATCTCATCTTGCGTTTCTGGTTGCCTGACAGGGGTTTGGCCGGTGGTTCAGCCGGGGTGTCGGGGGCCGTGTCGTCGAAATCTTGGCTCATGCGGTCGGGTTGCCTTTTGTCTCACCAGCGATCTGGTATTCGTCCCGGTCGGGGCGGAAACCCACCCCCTTGCGGGAAGCGCCCCACTTACGGCTGAGCGCGATCAGATGCAAGGCCGCAGCCGCCGCCCCGCCGCCTTTGTTGCCCTGCGCCGTATCTGCGCGCACCTCTGCCTGGGGTTTGTTTTCCACGGTCAGGATGCCATTGCCAATGCAAAGCCCCTGCAACCCCAAAAGGGTAATCCCGCGCGACGAATCGTTGCAGACGGTGTCGTAATGCGTGGTCTCGCCCCGGATCACACAGCCCAGGGCGACATAGCCGTCAAAATTGCTCATCCGCTCTGCAATGCCAATCGCGGATGGCACTTCCAGCGCGCCGGGCACTTCGATCAAATCCCAAGTCCCACCGCAGGCCTCGATCTCGGCCTTGGCGCCGGCCACCAGATTGTCGGCGATGTCCTTGTAATAAGGCGCAACCACGATCAAAAGCTTGACCGGCTTGTCAAACTCGGGACGTGGCAGGATGTAATGCGCTTCGGCTTCGGCCATTCTCAATTACTCCGTGATCGGGCGCGTGCCCACAATTTCAAGCCCATAGGCATCAAGGCCAACATATTTCGTGGCTTCGTTGTCGGACAGAAGGATCAGTTTCGACAACCCCATCGCGCTGAGGATCTGGCTGCCCAAGCCCACTTCGCGCACGGTGCGCGGCCCGTCTTCTTCTGGTTCGCTCAGAACGCGTGCCTGTGGATTGCGGAACAGACACACAACCCCCCGGCCCTCTGCGGCGATGATCTGCATGGCTTTGTGCAGCTCGTCCGTGCCGCCGACCCCAAGGATGTCTTCCAGCGCCTTGAGCGCATGGGTCCGCACCAGCACCGGGTCCGGCGTGGTGATATCCCCCTTGGTCAGCACCACATGTTCGACGCCCTTAACCAGATCGGTGAACACCCGCAGCGTCCATTCGCCGCCAAAGGTCGAGGTCACGGTCCGGGTGTCGGTTTCCTTGACCAGATTGTCGTTGCGCCGACGATAGGCGATCAGGTCGGAAATCGTGCCGATTTTCAGCCCGTGTTTCTGGGCAAAAGCCACCAGTTCCGGCAGACGCGCCATGGTGCCGTCTTCATTCATGATCTCACAGATCACCCCCGACGGGTTCAACCCGGCCAGACGCGAGACATCGACCGAAGCCTCGGTATGACCGGCCCGGATCAACACACCGCCATCGCGGGCGCGCAGGGGAAAGACATGGCCCGGCGTGGCGATATCGGCCTCTGATGTGCGCGGGTCGATGGCCACGGCCACGGTGCGGGCGCGATCGGCGGCGGAAATCCCAGTGCTGACACCTTCGCGGGCTTCGATCGACACGGTGAACGGGGTTTCCGTGCGCGAGGAATTATTGGTTGCCATCGGCGGCAGGCCAAGCGCATCAATCCGATCACCCGGCATGGTCAGACAGATCAGCCCACGTCCATGGGTGGCCATGAAATTGATCGCGTCGGGCGTTGCCATCTGCGCCGGGATCACCAGATCGCCTTCGTTTTCGCGGTCCTCATGGTCAACCAGAATGAACATCCGGCCATTGCGGGCCTCGTCGATGATCTCTTCCACCGGTGAAATCGCATCACCCCAGTTGCTTTCAACCGGGCCAGGATTTTCATACTTCATGGGCCGCATCTCCTTGCTACAGGGCCGCAATAGTGGATGGGCCGCAGATTGAAAAGCCTATGTGGGGTTCGGTGCGCGGCGTCACAATGGGTCGGCGACAAACCCGGCGTCTTTGTGGCTGCCGTCACAAAACGGTTTTTTCGCCGATTGGCCACACCGACAGAGCACCGCTTTCTCGGTTTGCTTCACCCGCCGCCCGGTGCCGGTTATCACCTCAACCGGACCGGTCAGAACCAGCGGGCCGTTTTCGCGTGCCGCCACCGCAACCGGACCGGACAGATCGGGCACCTCCCCCTCAGCACTCAGCGGTTCGCCAGTGGCCTGAAATCCGCCGTCGACATGGGAATAGTCGCAAAAGGGTTTGGTCTTTGACATGCCGCACCGGCACAGCGTTGCCCGCGTGACCGTGTCACCGCCGATCTGCACCTCTCCCCCCAGCGCCAATGGCCCGTTTTCCAGAACCGCCACGCGGTTGATACGCGGCGCGGCCTCGCCCGGCTGGCCATCGCGGCGTTCATAGCTGAGCGCGCCTGAGGGACAGGTGCGGATCATCGCCGCGATTTCTTCGGCGCTGGCGGCGTCGGGCGCGACCCAGGGCCGGCGGGCCGGGTCAAACACCTCGGGCAATTTCAGGAAACAATTGCGCGCGTGGATACAGCGCGCCATGTCGAAACTGATGGCAATATCCTTGCCCTCATAGGTTTTCGCCTTGCCCATCAATCACTCTCCCTAGTCGAATATATCTTCGATGGCGTCGAACGCCTCGTCCAGGAACCAGCTTACACCGCTCTTGCGCGACTTCTTCTTTTTCTTTTTCTTTTTGGATTTTTCCGGGCGCGTTTCCCAATAGGGGTTGGGGGTCGCCCCCTTGGAGCCGCGCGATTTCACCGGCTTGCGGGTCAGGTTTTTGCCATCCAGCCGCGCCGCCGGCATCAGTTTGAGATCATGCAGCGGCGCACCACATGATGCGCAACTGAGCTCATGCCGCTTGTCCCCACGCAGCACCAACGCCGCGCGGGTGCCGCAATAACAACATGTGGCGATCTTGGTCCCTTGCGGCATCTGGCGCTCCTGTGCCCCTGTCTGGGTCTCTGTCTGTGGCTGTATCTGTGCTAGCTATGCAGCGCAGCCGGGATTTTAACCCCTCAGCTTTGCCCCCGGCTGGCATAAAGCGACACCGCCGCCGCATTCGACACATTGAGCGAGCCAAAGGCCCCGGCAAATTCAATCCGCACCAGCGCATCACAGGTTTCCCGGGTTCGTTCCCGCAATCCCGGCCCTTCTGCACCAAGCACCAGCGCCACCGGGCGGTCGGTCTTGCCCTCCAGCGCCTGTTCAATGGTTTGCTCTGCCTCACCGGCCAGCCCAAGCACGAGATAACCCATTGCCTGAAGTTCGACGATGGTATCGGCCAGATTGCGCACCTTGAGATAGGGTTGGCGTTCCAGCGCCCCGCTGGCGGTTTTTGCCAGGGCGCCGGTTTCCGGTGCGGAATGGTGGCGCGGGGCGATCACGGCGCGGGCGCCGAACACCTCGGCCGACCGCAGGATCGCGCCAACGTTATGCGGATCAGTGACCCGGTCAAGCAGGATCAGACGCTGTGCGCCCGGCCCATCCGCCAGCGCCACATCGGTCAGCGAGCCCCAGTTCAGCGGCTTGACCTCCAGCACCGCGCCCTGATGCACCGATTGCGGGTCAATCACCGCCGGGAACTTGCGCGGATCGGCCTCTTCCGGGGTCATGCCGCTGGCGGTGATCGCCTCAGCCAGTTTGTCGGCCGCATTGCGGGTCACGATCAGGCGCAATTTTTCGCGCGCCGGGTTTTCCAGCGCGTCGCGCACCGCATGGATGCCAAACAGCCAGACGGTCTCTGCCGCCGCCACCCGTTTCGCCTGTTCCTTTTCAACGACCCATTTGGGTTTCTTCATGGCTGATCCTTTCGTTGCGACCACAATGGCCCCTTGTTCAGGCCCGTGCAACGCACCGCCGCTTGGCATGCGCATACCGGGCGAAAAACCTCCCCG
Source organism: Marinovum sp. 2_MG-2023 (assembly GCF_030548265.1). Taxonomy (NCBI): domain Bacteria; kingdom Pseudomonadati; phylum Pseudomonadota; class Alphaproteobacteria; order Rhodobacterales; family Roseobacteraceae; genus Marinovum; species Marinovum sp. 2_MG-2023. Next base: position 114,045 of record NZ_JAUOSD010000011.1, read on the forward strand.
CAAGAAAAGATGCCAAGTCGTGAAATTTCCCGGCTTTTCGCCTTGACCTCCCCCCGGCTCATCATTAATCAGCCCGACACAGTGGGCGACAGGCCGCAAGGTGTGGCAGGGGACTGTAACTCCCTCGCGGAGACGCACGCCTGGTTCGATTCCAGGGTCGCCCACCATTCATCATTGATTTGAATGGAAAATTACCCCCACTGGGGCCACGACCCGGGCATTGCCCGGGCGGTGTCATTTTGCGCGACATTAATGCGCAAATCTGACGGCGGCGGGACCACCGGGGCTTTCACCGGATTTCGCAGGCTTTCACTGAAGAATTCAAAAGCGAATTCATTTCGCGTCCCCTCCCGAGTTGGATGCGGGGCATGCGCACACGTCATCACGCGCGCGCGGAACAACGCTCCGCGCGCCTCGCGGCATGAGAACCCGAGTCACATTCGCGTCGATGGCCGGGAGTCGATGACCGGGTGTTTAGAGCCGCGGAAAGGAACCGCCGCTAGCTCTGCGCGACGAATTCCGGGAATGTTTCCAGATAGGTGATAAAGGTCTCTGACAGCCCCTCTTCACGCAAAATATCAGGGCCAACCGGCGTCTGCCGCCCGACAAAATCGGGGCTGTCCGCCATAAGGTCGGGAAAGTTGTGGTGCAATATGCCCGCGTGCCCCAGAACCACGAAATCCGGGGCCAGCGCGTTGATCCGCAGGACATCTTCTGCCGTGCGAATTTTGCCGCCAACGCCCATTTTCGCATCACCGCGCGGCAAGTCCAGATACCATTGGCACAGCGTTTTCTGCTGAAAATTTTCATCATCGGGATATTTGAACACGTCGCGCATCGACATATCGACGAAATCCACCTGCCCCGTTGTCATGATCTCTGTCGTCAGGGCAAGCATGTCCCCAAAGAGCAGACCGTGGCGTTCTGGCGACAGCCGCACACCAATTGCAAAATCCTCTCCGCAGGATTTTCTGATTCCGGCAAGGATCTCATGCAGAAGACGGGCGCGATTTTCCGCCGTGCCACCATATTCATCATCGCGGTGATTGAACTGTGGGCTCAAAAACTGACAAATGACAAAGCCATGCGCGGCGTGGAGTTCAACACTGTCGAACCCTGCCTTGTGGCACCGAACGGCGGCGGCAATGAAATCATCCCGCAGAGTTTTGACAGCCTCAAGGCTCATCGCCTCGGCGCCGGTCTCACGATCAAAGGAGGGCGCTTGCAGAGGCCCGTTGATCAGGTCGCGGGTCGCGCGGCGGCCACCGTGGAACAGCTGGACCGACGCATGACCGCCATGTTGGTGAATGCCGGCGGCCAATCGGGTCAAACCTTTCAGATGTTGATCCCCGAAAACGCCCAATTGGCCGGGCCAGGTTTTGCCGACCTCCTGAACATTTGCCGCACAGGTTATGGTAAGACCAAAATTGCCTTCTGCCCGTTTCACCAACCACCTGTACTCGTCATCAGACAGCGTGCCGTCCTCGTTGCTCTGTTGGTTGGTCAGCGGGGCCAGCATAAAGCCGTTTTTCATTCCTTTACCGTGTTTAAAGGAAATCGGCTTGTTGAGATTGCGCATGTGATCAGATCCACCCGGTTCGGAAATACCCTTTTGGCCTGTGTAGCCCCAAGGTGGTCGATCCTCAATCAAAAGCATATGGTCGGACAAAAATTGACCGAATTCACCGCACCCGGCGCTTCATGACACGCCGGGCGTGGCCCGATTGCATCAAATTGGCGCGATCACCGGGCGCAACTTGCAACCGCCGCTCATGCGGTCCCGTTGCGCGCCGCCCCCCACTTGCCAAAGCACCAGCGGACAGCCCCCTTGAGCAGACGGCTTTGCAGGGCCAGGGAAAGGACGATCAATGCAAGCAGGATCAGCGCAACCGGCCGGGTCACAAAGGGTTCCAACGACCCGCCCGATCCCAAAAGTGCGCGGCGGATGCTGAAATCGGCCATGGTGCCCAGCAAAACGCCAATCACCGCCGGGGCCACGGGATATCCGAGCTCCTCCAGCAGATAGACCACAACCCCGAACAGGAACATCAGGTAGACGTTGAACACGTTCAGACCAAGCGCATAAGATCCGAGCACGGCAAGGAAGGCCACCAGCGGCATCAGCACCTCGACCGGCAGGCGCAGCACCTGCACCGAGGCCCGTGCCATCAGAAGGCCAAGCACCAGAATAAATCCCGACGCCCAAAGCAGCATCGCCCCCATCTGTGGGATGAAATTCGGCGCCTCAAAAGCCAGCATTGGCCCCGGGCGCACCCCATGCAGGTTCAACGCGCCAAGCAGCATCGCCGCCGGCGGCGAGCCGGGCACCCCAAGTGTCAGAACAGGAATGATCGCACCGCCGATACAGGCATTATTGGCGGTCTCGGCACAGATCACGCCCTTAATGTTGCCCTTGCCAAAGCTTTCGGGATCGGAATCGAGCTTTTTGCCGGTGTCATAAGACGCCCACGAGGCGATATCCTCGCCCACACCGGGGATCGTGCCGACGCCCACACCGATACAGCCAGAGCGCAGAACGCTGCCCTTGTTGCGCCAAAGAAATCCCAGACGGGGCCGCAGGCTGCCGATATGTGGGCGCGCGCCGCCGACGACCTCTCGGTCCCGCAACACGCGGATGATCTGTGGAATTGCAAAGGCCCCAAGGATGACCGGCACCACCTCGATCCCGCCGGCCAATTCCGGGATTCCCATGGTAAACCGCTGATAGCCCTGAATTGTCTCGATCCCGACAGAGGCCAGCATCAACCCCAGAATGCCCGAGATCCAGCCCTTGGCCGGCATGTCCGGCGCGGTGAGTGACCCGCAGATCAAAACGCCAAAGATCGCAAGCAAAAAGAATTCGACCGATGTGAACAGCAACGCCATGTCAATCAGCAACGGTGACACGAGGATCATCGCCAGAAGCCCAAAGACCGTTCCAACCACCGAGGCAATGGTGGCGGTGGCAATCGCCTCTCCGCCCTGGCCCCGTTGGGCAAGAATGTGACCATCCAGCGCCGTCGCCGCCCCTGCGGCGGTGCCCGGAATGCCAAGCAGGATGGCAGAATGCGCCGGGCCATAGATCGCCCCGACATAGGCGCCGATCAGCGCGAACATGGCCAATTCGGTCGAAAGATTGAAGGTAACCGTGCTCAGCAAAGCCACGGCCAAGGTTGCCGTCAGGCCCGGAAGGGCACCGAAAACCATCCCGACAAGAACGGAACCGGCCAGCACCAACAGGTTCTGAAAGGAGGCAACGACAAGGATTTGTTCTGCGAAAGAATGTAACATGAAGGTTGGGCGTCCTTTGCGGCGGGCCTCAGGGCACGGGCACGTAAAGATAGGTTGAGAAGACATGCGCGATGCTGACCGGAACGATGACAGAGACCAGCGCAGCGATGGCCGCGCGGCGGGCCAATGTCGCGCCAGAGCCCGGCAACCAGAAGACCGCGATCATGACGAAGACAAAGACCACGCTTGCCAGCTGGAAATTCACCCGCCCCAGCGCGCCAAAGATGTAAAGACCGCTCCAGACAACGATAAAGACAACCCGGTGCACCCGGACGTTCCTTGGCAGGTCCAAGACCCAGGCCATCAACGGTCCGGCGATGTCAAGATGACCGCCCTCGGCCACGGCAGACACCAGAACCCGCAGGCTGAAAAGGATCAGCAATATCCCGAGGATCGCGGGAAAAAGACCGGGCGACAGATACCATTGTGCCTCTGCACCGGTGCGCGAGGTCTCCCACGGCATCAAGCTGGACTGATAAAGCACCAGCCCCCCAAAGGCGATAAAGAGCAAACAGACGACGAAATCCGCCTTGCGACGGGCCTGACGCGGCAACATGGCATTCTCCTGTGATGTAACAAGAGACCGGCACATGTCGGTGCCGGTCCGCAGGTGCGAAGGGAGGGATCAGGCGTCAGGTGCCAGAATACCAAGCTCTGCCGGGTCGGTCGCGGCGATGCCCAATTCGTGCAGCTTGTAGCTCATCGCGCGTTCCATCGCGTCCAGTTCCGCCTCGGCCTCCGGGCCATAGGCCCCGGACAAGGCCATATAGCGTTCGTTCGCCAGGCTCTGGATCTTCGGGGCCTTCATCGCCTTTTCAAAGGCCGCATCGATCTTGGCGGTGACCTCTTCCGGCAGATCCTTGGGAACCGCCATGCCCAGCCACTGACGCGCCGGGATCTTCTGGATGTCGGGATAGGTCACGCCCGCCGCCGGGATCGGATCCATATCGCCAAGCTGATAGGGCTGCATTTCAATCATCGCCAATGGCCGGAACTTGCCCGCCTTGATGTATTCGGCCTGCTCGGACACGCTCGACACCACTGCATCGACTTCGCCGGTCAAGGCACCGACCTGCGCCGGTGCGCTGCCCTCAAAGGGGATATAATTGAACTCGGCCTGTGCGCCCTGCCCCAAGGAGAGCGCCTTCATGTGCCAGACACAGCCAAGGGCGCAATGGCCGATCTTGACGCTGCCGGGGTTTTCCTTTGATGCGGTGATAAGTTCGTCAAGGGTTTCATATTTCGAATTCGCATTGACGCTGATCACGCCCGGCGAGCCCCCCACGATGTACCAGCGCCAGTCCTGTGTGCCGGTTTGGTGGTATTCCAGCACCTTGGCCACCTGCATGCCCTCGGACGCGCCCAACCATGCGTAACCGTCATGCGGTTGGCTCCAGACCTGGTTCATCGCAACACCGCCGCCGCCGCCGGTGCGGTTGACGACGTTGATGCGGCCGCCAAGTTGCTCTTGCATCGCCTCTGCGAGATAGCGGTTGGTGGTGTCGGTGCCACCGCCGGCCGACGCCCAGACCGAAACCTCGATTGGTCGGCTTGGGAAATCCTCTGCCAAGACCGTGGATGCGGACAAAGCCAGCGCCAGCGCGCCAAGCCCGAGTGCTGTTGTTGTTCTGTTCATGCGTACCTCCCGTACATACGTTTAAAGCCCCGCGCCGAAGGGTCCGGCCGGGCATTCCGCCGCCCGAATACGGGACGGTCGAAATTTTGGTGCAGTGTGGTGCAGTTCTCCTCGACCAACAGCGTAATAGCTCACATAGCCGTATGTCAAACTACATTATGATATTGAATTCAGAAAGGTCGGATGGGGGCGCCCCAACAAGGAACTCAGAAACAAGCCGTTGTTTTTATTAACCTTACAAAGAGTCTGGCCGCCCTCAGGCCACCACCGACCGCAAACACAAAGGGGCTTTTCGGGGTTTATCCGACAATTTTGGGGATGCTTTGGCGATATTTCCGGACGATTCTCGGCGACTCGGGGTCTGGCGGGCCAGAAATGCCGAATCGGACCTCACATGGCCCATTATCCACCCGAAGACCCGTCGAAACCGTGTCTATACCCCAGGGAAAGACGACGCCCTGCACAAGCTCACCGGTGATAACACCACCCGCGCGACCTGCCACGGGACCCCCTCACCCCCGAACCCCATACATATTAATGCCCGCATACCCGTTGGGGTCATATTCCCACACCTTTGGCCCACAAGTGGCAAGCCAACCGCGGCTAACCCCACAACCCAATCCCAAATTATGAAGTTACATCCAGCATTATAGATTGACGCCCAGCATTGCGGGATGCTAGCAATTCATCAGGAAAGGGAGGATGGGATGTCAAAGCTAAAGATCGTCACGGTCGGCGCCGGATACTTCAGCCACTACCATTATGACGCATGGTCCCGAATCCCCGAGGTGGAGGTCGCTGGCATTGCTTATGCAAAAGACAGGACCAAGGCGCAGAAGGTTGCGGACACCTATGATATTCCGGTGGTGTCCGATGACCTTGAGGGGCTGCTCGACACGCTTCAGCCCGACATCCTTGACATTATTTCGCCGCCTGACACCCACCTGCCCTTTGCGCAACTGGCCAAACAGCGCGGCATTCATGCGATTTCGCAAAAGCCGATGGCCACCGACCTGGATCAAGCCCGGGCGATGGCGACACTGGCGCGCCAACCCGGCTCCAGCCTCATCATTCATGACAACTGGCGGTTCAAGCCGTGGTTTCGCGAAATCGCCCGGCTTCTGGACGGGGGGGCCATTGGCCCGCTGTACAATGTCACCTTCAGAATGCGGCCCGGCGACGGCCAGGGGCCAAATGCCTATCTCGACCGACAGCCCTATTTTCAAAAAATGCCCCGGTTCCTGCTGCATGAAACCGGCGTGCATATGATTGATGTGTTCCGTTTCCTTTTCGGAGAGGTGCATGCGGTCACCGCCAGACTGCGCCGGTTGAACCCGGCCATCGCAGGCGAGGATGCAGGCTATGTCATGTTCGACTTCAATTCCGGGCTTGCCGGGCTGTTGGATGGCAATCGTCTTGTCGATCACGAGGCCGACAATACCCGTCTGACGGTCGGCGAAATGCTGATCGAGGGTGCAGAAGGTCAGATCCGGCTGGACGGACGGGCACGGATTTACATCCGCCCGAATGGCGGCAGCTTTGCCCAGCACAGCTATCAATGGGCCAACCGCGGCTATGCCGGCGACTGCGTGCACGCGCTGCAACGGCATGTGGTCGACCATCTGACCATGGGAACGGCGGTCGAAAACACCGCCGACGCGTATCTGCAAAGCATGTTGATAGAAGAGGCATGTTACCGGTCCGACAGCCTACGACGGACCGTCGATATCGAAACAATCATACAAGAGACGCACGCGGCCTGATCCGCGGCAATAAGGGAGAGGAAACATGACCGACAAGATCTTGGTAACCGGCGGCGCCGGCCGTCTGGGATGGCACGTCGTCGAAGAGATGAAGACCGGCGCCGAGCTGACCGTTCTGGACATCTGCGCGCCAAGACAGGACCTGCCTTACATCGAAGGTTCGGTTCTGGACTTTGGATTGCTGCAGAAAAGCTTTCAGGGTCAGGACGTGGTTGTGCATCTTGCCGCCATCCCGAACCCGCGCACCGCCCCCGCCGACGTGACATTTCAAACCAACGTCCAGGGCACCTGGAACGTGCTTCAGGCCGCCGAGGAGGCCGGGGTGCGCCGGGTTGTCGTGATCTCCAGCGATGCGGCGACGGGGCTGCACTACAACCCCGAAAACTGGCGGCCGCAATATGTGCCTGTCGACGAAAAACACCCGCTGCGGCCCACGGATTTCTATAGCCTCAGCAAAGAGGTGACCGAGGTGGTGTGCCGTTCCTATGCCTTGCGCGGCAAAACCGAAATCGTGGTGATCCGCCCCACGCATATCGTGTTCGAATTTGAATACCCGGAATTACATGATCGGGGGGCCGATCTCGAGAACTATCATTTCTGGACCTATGTGTCGCCCTGGGACGTGGCGCAGGGCATCGAAAAGGCCGCAAAGGTGCCCGGCATCAACGGAGAGATCTTCTTTATCTCGGCCGAAGATTCCCTGGGCGATGAGCCGCTGCTTGATCGGGTGCGCAAACGCTGGGGCATCACGGGCGACGCAGTGCTCAAGCCCGAAGTCTATGCCTCCAACCCGACGGCAAGCCTGCTCGACATCTCTGCGGCGCGTGAAAAGCTTGGTTATGCACCGCGCGTGAATTGGCGCGACATGGTCGCCAAAGTCGCGGCCACCGCCGAATAAGCCCCTGATTTCCTGAGAGGAACTGCAATGTCCACCGCCGACTACGGCCTGAATCTTTATGCCTATACCTTCGATTACACCGCAGCCGAAGCCGTGCGCGAAGCCGCCGCAATGGGCTTTCCCGGGGTAGAGCTGATGATGTTCCCCGGCCATCTGTGGCCGCCGGAAATGGGCGCGCCAGAGCGCCGCGCGCTGCGCGATGCGCTGGCGGACACCGGCACGCAGGTGATTTCGATCAACCAACCCAACCTTGACGTGAACCTGACCGCCGCCTCGCCCGAGGCCCGCGACTACAGCTTTTTGACCGTCCAGCGGATGATCGAAACCGCAGGCGAATTCGGCGGCAAATATGTCATCATCGGCCCCGGCAAGATCAACCCGTTGATGCCGATGGCGGAACAGGAACGGTTGGGCCATTTCCACCGTGCGTTGGACCGGCTGATCCCCATTGCGCGGGGTCATGGGGTTCAGGTGCTGGTCGAAAACATGCCCTTCGCCTTTTTGCCCGATACCGAAACGCTGGTGTCGGCCATCGCGGGCTACACCGCAACCGAGGTCGGCGTGATCTATGACGTGGCCAATGGTCATTTCATCGCGGAACCGCTGCGGCCCGCGCTGGACCGGATCGGCGACCGGCTGAAACTGGTTCATGCGTCGGATACGGGCCGCGAGGTTTATAAACACGATCCCATCGGACGCGGCGACATGGATTGGACGACACTGGGACAAGAGCTGATTGATTTTGGCTGGTCGCATCCCCCGGTGCTCGAAATCATCGGCCTGTCCGAGGATCTGACCGCCGAAATCAAGGACAGCAGCGCCAGACTGGATGCTGCTGGCTGGGATCGCATTGCCAAGAAACGGCACACAAAAGGGAGGAGCGCGGCATGAAGCGCAGAAAGGGAGCCGACGTCATCGCCGATGTCCTGATTCAGGAAGAGGTGCCGTATGTTTTCGGCATCTGTGGCCATGGCAATGTCGGCATGATCGACGCGCTGCACGAGCGGCAGGACAAGATCAAATTCATCTCGCCACGGCACGAACAGACCGCCGGGCACATGGCAGACGCCTATTATCGGGTGGCGCATAAACCGGTGGCGACGCTGACCTCCTGTGGGCCCGGCTCGGCCAATATGCCGATGTCACTTGCCTGCGCCCAGGCGGATAGTTCGGCGTTTCTGGCCATCACCGCCAACGTCCCGACATCACAGTTCAACCGCGCGCCGTTCCAGGAAAGCTACCAGCATTTCCAGGCAGATTTCCCCTCGGTCGTGCGGCCCTATGTAAAACGCAGCTTTCAGCCGTCGCGCGTCGATATGCTGCCGACCGCGATGCGACAGGCGATGCATATGATGACCTCGGGCCGCCCCGGGCCCGTGCATCTGGATGTGCCCTACAATGTCTTTCAGGAAGAAGACATGGTCGAGCTGCCCGCGCCGCGATCGCTGAGCCCGATCAATCGCACCGGTGGATCGCCCGAGGATATTGCCCGCGCCGCTGACATGCTGTTGGGGGCGGAACGCCCGCTGATCTTTATCGGCCACGGCGTTACCATTTCCGAGGCCAGCGTCGAACTGACCGAGCTGGTCAATCGGCTGGGCATTGCGGTTGCCATGTCGCCCAACGGTATGGGCACTCTGGACATGCAGCACCCGCTGAGCCTTGGCTTTATTGGTCGCAACGGCACCCATGCCGCGAATGAGGCCGGTCGGCGCTGTGATGTGCTGCTGACGCTGGGGGCGCGCTTTGATGACCGGTCGTCAAGCTCGTGGAAACAAGGTTACAGCTGGAACATTCCCCCCACCCGTCTGATCCATGTCGACATCGACGTGAATGAGATCGGCCGCAATTATGACCCGACGCTGGGGGTCTGTGCCGACATCCGCACCTTCCTGCGTCAGCTTCTGGCCGAGATTGAACGCCGTGGCGGCGCGACAGAGGCGCGGGCCACGGGCGAGCCTTGGCGGCAAAGGATTGCCGCATGGAAAGCCCAGTGGGAGGCCCATATTGCGCCCGCCTTTGCCGCCGATACCGCGCCCATGCGCCCGGAACGGGTGGTGAAGGAAGTTCAGGGTGTGCTGCCCGAGGATGCGATCCTGGTGTGTGACAGTGGCGTGCACCACAATTGGTTCATGCAATACTGGCAGGCCCGGCGCCCGCAACGGATGCTCAACACCTGGGGCTTTTCGGCCATGGGCTTTGGCGTCAGTGGCGCGCTTGGGGCCAAGCTGGCCGCGCCGAACAGCCCGGTGGTCGCGGTTGTCGGTGACGGCGGTTTCACCATGACACCGCATGTCTTGTGCACGGCAGTGGAATACAACATCCCCGTCGTCTGGGTGATCTGGAACAACTATGCCTGGGGGGCGATCCGCGATCTGCAACTGGGACCGTTCGAAGGCCGGGAATTGAACACCAGCTTCACCACCGCCGACAATTCCCAGCCCTATAACCCGGACTTCAGCGCCATGGCGCGGGCGCATGGGATCGACGGGGTCAAAGTATCGAATGCGGCCGATTTCGGCGCTGCCCTGCAAATGGCCATTGCCGCAAACAAACCCTTTGTCATCGACGCCGAAGTCGATGTGAACGTGAAACCCACCTCGGTCGGGACATGGGAACTGCCGCCGCTGCGGCACCCGGAACCGGCCTTTGGGGCCCCATGGAGACCATGATGAAAGACAACCCGGACATCGTTGAGGTCCGCCACCTGATCGGCGGCCAATGGATCGACAGCGACGACAGCGACACCACCCTCAATCCCTTTCACGGCACCCCGGTGGGGCGCGTCGGGCGTGGCACACTCGCGACCATGGACAAAGCACTGGAGGCGGCCCGCGAGGCCGCCCCGCAAATCGCGGCGACCCCGGCGCATGAACGGGCGGCGATCCTGCATCGCGCGGCGGCCCTGATCACGGAACGCGCCGAAGAGATCGGTCTGACAATGTCACGCGAAACCGGCAAGGCCATTGGCGACGCCGTGGCCGAAGTCAGCCGGTCCCAGGACACGTTGACGCTGTCCGCCGAAGAGGCCGTGCGGATCGAGGGCAGCCATGTGCCGCTTGACGCCAGCGCCATGGGCTCGGGCAAGCTGGCCTTCATGACTCGCTTTCCTGTGGGGGTTGTCGCGGCGGTCACCCCTTTCAACGCGCCCTTCAACCTGGCCTGCCACAAGATCGGGCCGGCCTTTGCCGCCGGCAACGCCTGCGTCCTGAAGCCCCCACCCCAGGCCGCCGCCACGGTGCACAAACTGGCCGAAATCTTTCAGGATGCCGGCGCGCCCACCGGGGCCTTGAATGTGGTGCATGGCGGTGTCGAGGTCGGCAAGGCGCTGGTGTCGGACCCGCGGGTCGATTTCGTCACCTTCACCGGATCTTCCGCTGCGGGTGCGGCGATCAAGGCCGCCAGCGGATTGCGCCGGGTGGCGCTGGAACTGGGCGGCGCAGGCCAGACCATCGTGCATTCCGATGCAGACGTGGCGAAAGCCGCGCCTCTGGCGGCGAAAAACGCCATGCGTCTGGCGGGGCAAAGCTGCTTGTCGGTTCAGACGGTCTTTGTTCACAACAGCAGGCTGGAGGATTTTACCGATCTGCTGGTCACCGAGGTTGCGAAACTGCGGATCGGCGACCCGCAGGACCCGACCACCGACGTTGGCACATTGATCGACGACGCGGCCGCGAAACGCGTGGAAAGCTGGATCGGCGAGGCCGCAGCCGGTGGTGCCGAGGTGTTGATCGGCGGCACCCGTCATGGCGCGGCAATCGAGCCCACGGTGATCCGTGGCCCCGCCCCCACCGACAAAGTCTTTTGCGAAGAGGTCTTTGGCCCGGTGGTCAGCGTGGTCGGCTATGACGATATCGAAGCGGTCTTCGACATGATGAACGCGGGGCGCTACGGGCTTCATACCGGGATTTTCACCGCTTCGAACGAAGTGATGATGCGCGCCTATCGCGCCATTCGCACCGGCGGTTTGATTGTCAACGGCACCTCGACCTGGCGCACAGATCAGCTCGCGTATGGCGGCGTCAAGGACAGCGGCATCGGCCGCGAAGGCCCGCGCTATGCGATCCGCGACATGACCGACGAACGCATGATCCTGTTCAACATGTAAATCGGGGTCGACAACAGGGCGGCAGGAACACCCGGAAGACTGTGATTGCCGCCCACACCGCCAGAACACACGCCGGAAAACCCGCCGGAACAAGAGGTGCTCCCCCTCGTCCGGCATCCTGCCCCGCGCCGAAATTGCTTCGGGGCGGGGTTTTCATTTTTCGGCTGTGTTTTCCTGTGCGGCTTGGTCAACCTCGTGGCCAAGGTCGGCAGACATTGCCGCCGCGACGGATTTGAGCGTCATCGAAACTTCGCCCACGTGCTGAAGCCCCAGCCGCCAGACCGGTGCCGTAATGCCGATGGCCGCGATCAGCCGCCCGCGAAAATCCCAGACCGGCGCCGCCAGACAGCGGGCCTCTGGATCGAATTCGCCGTCGTCAAAGGCAATGCCATTTTCGCGCACCTGCGCGATTTCGCGCTCCAGGCTTTCGGCTTCGGTGATGGTCTTGGGCGTGATCGCATCAAAAGGCGCCTTTTGCAGATAGGCGTCCAAATCGCCCGGCGTCGCACCGGCCAGAACCACCTTGCCGATTGCCGTCGCATGCGCGGGCCGCGCAGAGCCGACACGTTCCGCCATTCGGATCGAGGCCGCGCTTTCATGGCGATCAATGATCACGACCTCATCGCCCATCTGAACCGCTATGTGACTGCTTTCGCCGGTCTTTTGCGTCAGATCCTTCAGGAAGGGTGCCGCGACCCGCAGCAATTCCTGTTCATCCAAGGCCCCAAAAGCCAAGGAGAAGATCCGCGGCCCGATGCGGTATTTCTTGGTCAACACGTCCTGACGCAACAATCCAAGCGTATGCAATGTCTTGGTCAGGTGAAAGGTGGTCGATGAATGCAGGCCGACTTCCTTGGCGATGTCGGCCGATCCGATCCCCTCGCGGGCCTTCGCCACGGCCTGAAGTATATTGGTCGCCCGCACCAGCGACTGAACCCCGGCTTCGGGCTTGGCTTCCTTGCCTTTCGGTTTATCCTTGGCTTGAGTCACAAAGCGCACCATCCGTAATATTAAACTCAACCTCACATTACCGGATACATCGGGCAGCGCAACCATTCCAAACCTGGCGATTGCGACTTTACGGTGCTGGGCTGACGAAATCGCGCCAGTTGCCGATGGAGGTGATGTCCTGCGCGCCGCTGGCACCGATGGCTTCGCAGACAAATCCACAGACCGTTGATCCATCTTCCAAGGCTACATTGCCAAGACCAAGCGGTGACGGAATGCCCGCCAGGAAATCCCCCACGCGTGCAAGCGGCAGATCCCACAGCTCGACCAGGATCGGCGCACCCGATCCGTCGGCCCCGCGCACAAGCCCGGGCCGCGCAGGCGGATCACCGGCCAGCGCATAGAAACGGTAGGCGTCGGTCGTGCGGGATGTGCCCACAAATACAGCCCCCCGATCGGTCAGTTGATGGTTCAGCGGCAACCCCGTCATATGGGCGCCGCAAACCGCCACTGTCAGCGTATCAGACGCATGTTCCGGCATAACATCAGGCAAGAGTGCGTTCGGCGGCTCAAACGCCCAATCCGTCGCGCCGAGGCTGCGTTGTCCTGCCGCCTCAAGGTCACGCGCGACAACCGCGATTTCAGCATCGCGACCGCGCGCGGCAAGCAGCGTCACGCTGCCGGGGCGGCCATCAGACCGCGCCGGAACAGGCACGGCGATGCCACACATGTCGAGAAGATTGACGAAATTGGTATAGGTGCCGAAATTGGAATTCGGCGTCACGGGATCGGCCTCCAGCTCTGCCACGGTGTGGAATGTGGGGATCGTGGGCACACAGAGCATATCAACGCTTGCAAGCGCGGGTTCTGCGGCACGGGCCAGCTCTTTGAGACGATAGATACCGCGAAATGCATCGACGGCGCTCAAGGCTTCGGCCTTGCGGATGATCTGGCTGGTCACTGGGAAAATGGCCCCCGGATCGCGCTTCAGCAGCGCCTCGATCACCGAATACCGTTCCGCCACCCAAGCCCCTTCGTACAGCATATCCGCGACGGCATAGAGCGGTGTGAAATCAATCTCTTTGATCTCTGCCTTTCTGGCCTTGAGCAAATCAATCGCGGCATAAAAAGATGCCTCCTGCACTTTATCACCCAAAAACGCGATGCTGGCCTTGCTTGGGATGCCGACCACAGGCGGGGCTTTGCGGATGGCAAGTGGTTCGGCCTTGATCGGGCGGGCAAAGGCATCCGCAGGATCATAGGCGCAGCATACCTCATAGGCGGCATAGGCATCTGACACCGTGAGGGCAAAAATCGAAATCGTCTCGATCGACCGACAGGCGGGCACAACCCCGCTGGCCGACAGCGCGCCAAGCGTGGGTTTCAACCCGACAATATTGTTCAGCGCGGCAGGCACCCGACCGGACCCGGCGGTGTCCGTCCCAAGGGACAGCGGCACAATGCCATGACCGACCGCCACCCCAGAGCCGCCAGACGAGCCGCCGGGAACGATTTCCGGGTCAATCGAATTGAGCGGCGCACCATAGGGCGTGCGGACGCCAACCAGACCCGTTGCAAACTGGTCAAGGTTGGCTTTGCCAATGAATATCGCCCCTGCCGCCCTCAGTTGTGCAACGACAAAAGCGTCCTGTTGCGGGGTATAGGCATAGGCCGGACAGGCGGCGGTTGTTTCGATCCCGGCGACATCAATGTTGTCCTTGACCACAAATGGAATGCCCCAGAGCGGCTTGTCCGGGTCAAACGCGCCAAGCGCGGCCGCCTCTGTCAGGGCCTGTTCCGGATCCGCAAGAGCCAGGAAAATATGCGGATCATTCACCGCATCAATCCGCGCGAACACCTGTTTGACCACCTCGGCTGGCGTATGCCCCCCCGCATAAGCCGCGTGAATATCCTTAATCGTCATCCGAATCTCAGTCATAGCGCCGCGTCCTTTATGCGTTCCACCTGTGTCTGAGAGTTGTGTTTTATTGCGACCTTTGACGCAAATGCTAATAATACACAAAAGTGCTGCAAAAAATGCATCGCTTGTCCAACGCCCTTTGAGACTGAAAGACCGCGCATGAAACATCTTCAAACCCTGCGATATATAGAGGGCGTTGTGCGCGCCGGATCCATCCGCAAGGCCGCCGACGACATGAATATCACCGCCTCGGCGCTCAACCGACGCATTCAACGGTTCGAAGAAGAGTTCGGATCAGAGATCTTTGAACGTTTGCCCAGAGGTGTGCGGCTGAACCCGGCGGGCGAGTTGCTGATGCAGCATTTTCGCACTCAGGTGTCCGATTTGCGGCGCGTGCAAGATCAGGTTGCCGATCTTTCGGGTGAACGGCGCGGCCACATCGCGATTGCCTGTTCCCAGGCGCTGATCCCGTATTTTCTGCCTGAACAGATTGCGGCCTATCGCAACGAACATCCCGGCGTGACCTTTTCCGTGTCGGTGCGCGACCGCGAGGCCGCAGAACGCGACCTCGGCACATACCAAAGCGACCTCGCCCTGGTGTTCGAGCCGGTGCATATGGTTGATTTCGAGGTCATCTCACACTGCCCGCAGATCATCCATGCCATCATGCGCAAGGACAATCCGCTGGCGCGCAAGGCCGAGGTGCGCCTGCGTGATTGCATTGACCAAACCCATGTTCTGCCAAGTGCGAGCTATGGTGCGCGCGCCCTGTTGGAGATGAGTGCGAAACGGGGATCGCGCCCGCTGCGGCCCAGCGTGGAAAGCGACAGTTTCGATTTCATGCGCCATTATGTGCGGCACGAAAATGCCATCGCCTTTCAGATCCCGATTGGCCTTAACATCGCGGCTGATGACGATCTTGTCTCGCGCCCGCTGTCGACCCGCGACGTGCCTGTCGGCAGTCTTTTGTTGGGGCAACAACGCGGGCGCACCCTGCCGGTGGCCTCTGCCCGCTTTGCGCAAAAGCTGACCCGCGCGCTGGAGGCGTTGCAGGAAGATTGACCAGAACATGAGACTGGTCGGGTTCATGATAGGCGCAGTGCACTGGCGCGGCACAGGTGAGTTGCGGGCAAATCACAGATGAACTGCGGGCAAAGCCCCGAACAGGACCCAGATCAAAGCGATGCTTTTTTTGCACCGCTTTGCCAAAAAATAAGCAGACGTCAACAGCACTAAACTCTCTTAAGATTTGAGTCGTTGAAATTCATCGGCGCCGCTTGAGGCGCGTGGAAGCAGTTGGAGCGCAGCTATGACCCCCCCTAACACCATGAATCGTCGCCGTTTTCTTGGCACCTCCGCAATGGCCCTTGGGGCAACCAGCCTTGGCTTGGCGCAGTCGGCCCAGGCCCAGAGCAACCTGACAGTCGGCTTTATCTATGTCGGCCCCAAGGACGATTTTGGCTATAACCAGGCCCACGCCGAAGGCGCCGCCGCCGTCAAAGCCATGTCCGGCGTCACCGTTCTGGAAGAAGAAAACGTTCCAGAAAGCCAGGACGTTCAAAACACCATGGAATCCATGATCAATTTCGATGGTGCGTCGCTGTTGTTCCCGACCTCCTTTGGCTACTTCAACCCGCATATCCTTGAAGTCGCGCCGAAATATCCCGATGTCCGGTTTGAACATTGCGGCGGTCTGTGGACCGAGGGCAACCCGACCAACGCCGGATCCTATTTCGGCTATATCGGCATGGGGCAATATCTGAACGGCGTGACCGCCGGCCATGCGACAAAATCCAAGAAGATCGGTTTCGTTGCTGCCAAACCCATCCCGCAGGTTTTGAACAACATCAATTCCTTCCTGCTTGGCGCGCGGTCGGTCGATCCAACAATCACCTGTCAGGTCATCTTTACCGGAGAATGGTCTTTGGCGGTGAAAGAGGCCGAGGCCACCAACGCCCTGACCGATCAGGGTTGTGACGTCATCACCTGCCATGTCGATGGGCCAAAAGTGGTGTGCGAAACGGCGGCGGCGCGCGATGCCTTTGTCTGTGGCTATCACGCCGATCAAAGCCCGCTGGCCGGTGACAAATACCTGACCGGGGCGGAATGGAATTGGGCCAGCATCTATACCGACATGGTCAGCAAAACGATGGCAGGCGCACCGATCGACAACTTTGTGCGCGGCGGTCTGGCCGACAATTTCATCAAGATGAGCCCGCTTGGCCCCGCCGTTTCCGATGCGGCCCGCGCCCAATTCGAGGCCACCAAGGCCGAAATCATAGCCGGCGGTTTTGCCGCGATCAAAGGCCCGCTGAAAGACAACAAAGGCAATGTGATTGCCGCCGAAGGCCAGTCTTTTGTCGAAACCGATGTTGCGATTGAAAGCATGGGCTACCTTGTTGAAGGCGTTATTGGTTCCACCAGCTGATATGAGCATCGCATTCCCACAAAAGGCGACCGGGTCACCGGTCGCCGCACAGCTCGTGGCCCGGATCGCGTCGCGCGCCGAGGCGGTCCTGATCCCCGTCGGCGCGCTGCTGGCCGGGTTTGTGGCCTTCAGTCTGTTTCTGCTCTTTCTCGGGAAATCCCCGGTCGAATTCTTTGCTTTGGTTTGGAAGGGTGGGTTTTCCTCTGCCTTTTCGTGGCAAAACACCCTGTCGCGCGTCGCCCCCCTTGTGCTGGCGGCGCTGTGCGTCGCCCTGCCCGCGCGGCTTGGTCTGGTGGTGATTGGCGGCGAAGGCGCGATTGTGCTGGGCGGATTGGCGGCGGCGGTGACCGGCACTTTGGTCGTCGGGCTGCCGTCGGCCATGGGCATGGTGTTGATGGCCGTGGCGGCGATGTGTCTTGGCGGTCTGTGGATCGGGGCAATCGGGGCGCTGCGGATCAAACGCGGCGTGAATGAAACCATTGCCTCTTTGTTGATGGCCTATATCGCCATCGCCCTGTTGAACCATTTTGTCGAAGGCCCGTTCCGGGATCCTGCCAGCCTGAACAAACCATCCACCGCACCAATCGAGACCGCATTGCAGGTCGGGGATATGCCCTTTGTCGCGGCGCATTGGGGGGTGCTTGCGGGGATTGTTGCCTGTCTGTTGTGTTGGGTTCTGATCGAGCGCACGACAATCGGCTTTGCCGCCCGGATCGCCGGTGACAACGTGCGCGCGGCGCAGATCCAGGGTTTGCCGGTTTCCAAACTGGTGATCGGCTTTACCGCGCTTGGCGGCGCATGTGCCGGGCTGGGCGGATATTTCGAAGTGGCCGCCGTACACGGATCGGCCAATGCCTCCCTGATCGCGGGGTATGGCTATACCGGTATCCTTGTCGCGTTTCTCGCGCGTCACAATCCCTTGGTGATCATCCCGGTTGCCGTGCTTCTGGCCGGGTTCGAGGCCTCTGGCGGATTGATTCAGCGCCGCATGGACCTGCCGGATGCAACCGTTCTGGTGTTCGAGGGCATGGTCTTCATCATCATTCTGCTCAGTGAGGCTCTTTATGGTCGCCTTCGTATTTTCAATCCCGGTCTCAGGGGGGCCTCTTGATGGAACCTGTTGAAATCGGTCTTTGGGGCGTGCCCCTTGCCATTCTTGGCGGCGCGATCCGCGTCTCTACCCCGTTTATCTTTGTCTCTCTGGGCGAATGCCTGACCGAACGGTCCGGGCGCATCAACCTTGGGCTTGAGGGCACTTTGGTCTTTGGTGCGATGAGCGGCTATGCCGTTGCCTATGAAACCGGAAATCCGTTTCTGGGCGTCCTTGCCGCGGCACTGGCGGGGGCCTGTTTCGGGCTTTTGCACGGCTGGATCTGCAAATTCAAAGGCGTCAATGACATCGCGGTCGGCATCGCAATGATGCTGTTTGGCATGGGCCTCGCGTTCTTTTTCGGCAAGCCCTACATCCAACCGCAAGCGCCCGATCTGCCGGCGATACCGTTCGGCTGGTGGTCCGATACACCACAGGTGCAAGCGGCGTTGCAGGTCAACATCCTGTTCATTCTGGGGGCCATTCTGGCGGTGGCGATGGCGTGGATGTTCAAATCAACCCGTGTCGGGTTGACCGTCCGTGTGGTTGGCGACAGCACCGATGCGGCCCGCGCCATGGGCATCAACCCCAACAGCGTGCGTCTTTTGTCGACCGCCGCAGGTGGGGCATTGGCGGGCATCGGCGGGGCCTATCTGTCGCTTTATTATCCCGGCAGCTGGACCGAAGGCGTGTCATCGGGCCAGGGTCTTATGGCGATTGCCCTGGTGATCTTTGCCCGCTGGAACCCGATCAATTGCTTTTGGGCGGCTCTGCTGTTTGGCGGCACCGGCGCGCTTGGCCCCGCGCTACAATCGGTCGGCATTTCCGAGGGCTATTATCTGTTCTTTGCCGCGCCCTATGTGCTGACGCTGATTTTGCTGATCATGACCAGCTCGCCAGACCGCGCCATGCAGGGCGCGCCGCTGGAACTTTCCCTGACGAAATAGCACCTGACGAAATAAGGAGAACCGCCATGAATGGTTTTGGTGGATTGAACAAATCGGAAAACGGCGTGGTGATCGGCCTTGTGCAATTGCAATTGCCGGTGGTGGAAACCAAAGCGCAGCTGACGGCGCAAACCGCGCGGGTGGTCGAATTGGTGGCCAAGGCACGCCGCAATCTTGGCACGATGGATCTGGTGGTGTTCCCGGAATACATGCTGCACGGCCTGTCGATGGACACCAACCCCGAGATCATGTGCACCATGGACGGGCCAGAGGTGGCCGCGCTGAAACAGGCCTGTGTCGACAACAAGATCTGGGGCTGCTTTTCCATCATGGAACTGAACCCCGGCGGCTATCCCTATAACACCGGGTTGATCATCGACGATCAGGGCGAGGTCCAGCTTTATTACCGCAAAATGCACCCCTGGGTGCCGGTTGAACCGTGGGAGCCGGGCGATATGGGCATTCCGGTCTGCACCGGACCAAAGGGCGCGAAAATCGGCCTTATTATCTGTCATGACGGGATGTTCCCGGAAATGTCGCGTGAAGCGGCTTATAAGGGGGCGGAAATCATGATCCGCACTGCGGGTTATACCGCCCCCATCCGCCAGGCATGGCGGTTCACCAATCAATCCAACAGCTTTTGCAATCTGATGATCACGGCAAATGTCTGTATGTGCGGGTCGGACGGCACATTTGACAGCATGGGCGAAGGGATGATCATCGACCACGAAGGCACGGTCATTGCCCACGGCAAAACCGGCCGCGTGGATGAGATCATCACCGCAGAGGTCCGCCCCGATCTGGTGCGCGAGGCACGGGCCGGTTGGGGGGTGGAAAACAATCCCTATCAATTCGGCCATCGCGGCTATGTCGCCGTCGCAGGCGGCGCTCAGGACTGCCCCTATACCTATATGACCGACCTTGCGGCGGGGGCCTATCACCTGCCGTGGGAGGATGAGGTCAAAGTGACAGACGGCACCGATTTCGGCTTTCCAAAACCCAGCCGCAAATTTGGCGAAAAGGAACCCGGCCAATGACCACAATCAACAGCACGCCCTATGCCTGGCCCTATAACGGCGATCTGCGCCCGGAAAACACCGCGCTGATCGTGATCGACATGCAGACCGATTTCTGTGGCGCGGGCGGCTATGTCGATCATATGGGCTATGATTTGTCGCTGACACAGGCGCCGATTGCCCCGATCAAGGCCCTGATGGCCGATATGCGCGCCAAAGGGTATTACATCATCCACACGCGTGAAGGCCACCGCCCCGACCTGTCCGACCTGCCACCGAACAAACGCTGGCGCAGCCAACAGATCGGCGCCGGGATCGGCGATGCCGGACCCTGTGGCAAGATCCTGATCCGGGGCGAAGCAGGCTGGGACATCATCCCCGAACTCTACCCCCTGCCCGGTGAGATCATTATCGACAAACCCGGCAAGGGCAGTTTCTGTGCGACCGATCTTGAATTGATCCTGCGCACCAAGGGCATTGAAAATCTGATCCTGACCGGGATCACCACCGATGTCTGTGTCTCGACCACCATGCGCGAGGCGAATGATCGCGGTTTTGAATGTGTCATCGCCGAGGATTGCTGTGGCGCAACCGATCCGGGCAACCACGCCGCCGCGATCAAAATGGTCACGATGCAGGGCGGGGTCTTTGGCGCGGTCACGGACAGCGCATCGCTTATCGCGGGGTTGGTGTGATGCAAATCAACATTTCGCCCCCCTGCCTTGCGGCCCTGTCTGCCGCGCCCCGGGGTCAGGGGGCCGCATGATCCACACATGTGAAAACGGCGCAATCAGCGTGCAAACCCTGCATACCACCATGCGCTTTGGCGCGTTTACGGCGCTGGACGATGTGTCGATCGACATTCCGGCGGGCACATTTCATGCCCTGCTTGGCGAAAACGGTGCCGGGAAATCTACGCTCGTCAAATGCATGATGGGGTTTTACAATGCCACCTCTGGCGAGCTTCTGGTCAAAGGCCGAGAGGCGCGCATGACCGACCCCAAGGTGGCGCAGAAGCTGGGCCTTGGAATGGTTTATCAGCATTTCACGCTGGTGCCGTCGTTGACGGGGGCCGAGAACCTTGTGATCAGCCGCGCCGATACGCCGGGATTGATCGACTGGCGGCGCGAAACCCGCGCGCTTGACGCCTTTATGACCAAGATGCCGTTTCACGTGCCGCTTGATCAACCTGTCAGCCGGCTGGCGGCGGGGGAAAAACAAAAGCTGGAGATCATCAAACAGCTCTATCTGGGCAACAGGTTCCTCATTCTGGACGAACCGACGTCGGTTCTGACCCCGGCAGAGGCGGATGAGGTGCTGGGCCATGTGCGTGCGTTGACGCAGGCGGGGGAAATTACGGTTTTGATGATCACGCATAAATTCCGCGAGGTCAGTGCCTTTGCCGATGATGTGTCGATCCTGCGGCGTGGTAAATATGTCGGCGGCGGGTCCGTGGCCGACATGAGCATCGAAGAGATGAGCCGCGCGATGATGGGCCAGGCCCCCGTCATCAGCACCCGAAGCCGGCGCGACACGGTCAAACAGCCGCTTCTGACAATGAACGGCATCAAAGCGCGGGATCGCACCGGGCTCAAGCCTATCGAAATCGACGATGTGACGCTTCATTCCGGCGAAATCCTTGGGATTGCGGGCATTTCCGGCAATGGCCAAATGGAGCTGATGGAAATCCTGACCGGGCAACGCCGGATGGAACAGGGCGACATCCGCGTCAACGGCGCGCAATATGGCGCCACCCGCGCCGAGGCGCGCGCCCATGCCATCCGCTATCTGCCCGAAGAACCGCTGCGCAACGCCTGTGCCCCACGTATGAGCGTGGCGGAAAACATTGCGTTTCGCATGTTCGACGCGGGCAAGGACGGCAAGACCGCGTTCTGGAAAGACAGCGGCGCCATTGCCCGCAATGCCGCAACCCTGATCGAAGCGTTCAATGTAAAAACCAGCTCGCCTGCGGCGCGCATCGCGTCGCTGTCAGGTGGCAATGTGCAACGCGCCGTGCTGGGGCGGGAATTGACCGGGGACGTCAAGGCGCTGATCGTGTCCAACCCCTGTTTCGGGCTGGATTTCGCCGCGGTGTCGTCGATCCGCGATCGACTTGTCGAGGCCCGAAATCAAGGGACGGCAATCCTTTTGATCAGCGAGGATCTGGACGAAATCATGGAGCTTTCCGACCGCATCCTGGTGATGTCCGAAGGGCGCATCGCCTATGAAACCCCGATTGCGACGGCCAATGTCGAACAGATCGGGCAATATATGGCAGGACATCACTGATGACAGAGATTCAAGCGGCCCCCTTCCCCTTTCCCTTTGCGCGCGATCAAATCGGCCTTGTGATGATCGACATGCAACGCGACTTTATCGAGCCGGGCGGTTTTGGCGCGAGCCTTGGCAATGACGTCGGCCTGCTTGGCGCGATAGTGCCGACCGCCCAACGTCTGTTGCAGGGATCTCGCGCGGCGGGCCTGCCGATTTTTCACACAAGAGAATGCCATTTGCCGGACCTGTCCGATTGCCCGGATGCCAAACGCCAACGTGGTGCGCCATCGCTCAGGATCGGCGACGCCGGGCCGATGGGCCGCATATTGATAGCGGGCGAGCCCGGCGCAGACATCATCCCGGAATTGGCCCCCGCCCCCGGAGAAGTCGTGATCGACAAACCCGGCAAGGGCGCGTTCCATGCCACCGGGTTCGACGCGATGCTGCGCGACCGCGGGATACAATTTCTGATCTTCGCAGGTGTCACCACCGAAGTCTGTGTTCAGACCACAATGCGCGAGGCCAATGACCGTGGCTATAATTGTTTGATCGCCACGGATGCCACCGAAAGCTATTTCCCCGCATTCAAAGCCGCAGCAATCGAGATGATCACAGCGCAGGGGGGCATCGTCGGCTGGGCCGCTCCGACCAATAAAATCCTGGAGGCCCTCGATGACTGATCCCAAATCATTCCAAAACCTTTTGCCCGACGATTGGGCCAACCTGCCTTTTGAACCCTTCCGGGAGGGAGTTGAAATCTGCCATCTCTGGCGCGGGGGGCCGGATGTCGCTCTTCTGCGATATGCGCCCGGCGCATCTGTTCCGCGCCATCGCCACACGGGGCTTGAAACCATTCTTGTCCTCGCAGGCACCCAAAGTGATGACACAGGCAGCTTTGCGGCCGGCTCACTTGTGTTCAACCCAAACGGAACGGAACACCGCGTCTGGTCGGACGAAGGCTGTACCGTCCTGATCCAATGGGAAAAGCCGGTCGAATTTATCTAGGTTCGGGCGGTATTGATCCTGTGTCGCCCGTTCAATGGGTTCTGGTGGCGGAAAGGACGCTTCGCAAGACGGACCCGTTTCGTCTTGCGCTTGCACCCCGCTCGATCACCCGACGGGGTGAAATCAACGATTTCCAAGGCTATCCCCTGCCCTTGCGCGCGTCGAAATCAGAAATGCGGCTTGCAGGATCGTGAAGCCAATGGGCCAATCGAATAGAAAAAACAGGGATCGGCCACAAAGGACGGCGGGATTGCAATTTAGCGCTCACCGCTCTTTCCCAATCCAGTATAGAATTCTCTGAGCTCAGGGATTGCACAAAAAAAACTACAACCGACTTCGGGGCAGAATGACCTATTGATCACTGCCGATTGCTTCTGCAATTTCCAAGTCCTTCCAATCAGCATAAGTGAGGCTTTTTCCCTCTACAAACCAATCAGTTCGGCCATTGCGCGATGTACCGAAGAGAAACACGGCAGCGCCACTTGGGCTTTTGAATTCGGTGTCTTTTCTCAACACAAAATTACCGTTACCCATGTCCGCGGCAACGCCACTGGACAGCAACCGATCTCTTACGACTTTGCTGGCAGATGCCAAAAACGATGACTTCTCTTTCAGGCTACCTGTACTGCCCTCAAGAACCACAAACCGGCCGTCAATCTCGGTTGCTCTTGCGTCAATTCCGGCCCTGGCGTTTTGAAGAGTAAAAAATACATCGTCTTCAACCGCGGAATTAACCCTGGATGTCGCTTCAAGTTTATTACTGGCCAGTTTTCGGGTGGGGAAAAAGTCGATGCCAAGAACAGGGAGCGCTAACCTAACTTCCTCAAGGAAGCTTTCCATGTCGGAAATGTCTGCCTCAGGCAACTTGTCAAAATTTGGGTTGGTCTTGTTATCAACGGTGACTTTTCCAGATTCGTGAGCAAAATCAAGCAAACGACCTTCCAGATACTTGACGTGTGCTTTGGTCAAATTCATGTCCTTGCTGCTGACCGACACGAACCTATCCCAAAAATCCTTCTCTTTGTTGTGGTTGACAATACGGCTCTTCAACTCATCGGCTTCGCCGACATATATCTTTTGATCGCCTTGATCGTTCTCATCAGGTCCGACCAAAACATAGACCCCAGTGCGTGAAACCTCAACGCGAGCGAGCGCCGTTTCAATCCGAGTTCGTGGTGAAAACAGGATATGGCCGCTCCAATTTCCAATCTCGACCGTCACGATCCCAGAAGCAGACCCATCAACCAGATACAACTTCAGAGACCGACCATTTCCCATTTCCGAAGACCCTTGATACCACTTTGATTGAAAATCCTCGTACAACAGCAGGTGGCAGTTGGAAACCCGAAGAACGACGAAGCGGGACCGCATACTGTCGTCAACTCAGAACATGTAAGGCATAGCCAAGAATGACCCGGAAGTTCGCTTAGGTTGTTTACAAGATCACTTTCCCAAACGGAAAAATCTACATTGGCAAGGACATCGGCAAAGATGGGCATACAATCCGATACTTTGGAAGCTGGAACTATGCCCGCGTCGAAGCGGACTTCACAAAGGCGGAGTTGCAAGATTTCACCATCCGCCGTGAGATCCTTTTCGAAGGCAAGGATAAGGTAGAAGTTGGGCTCCGGGAAATGGCCCTGATCGTGGAACATGGGGCCAACGATCCGGGCCGTGGTTACAACACAGTCCCAAAATTCAGGCTGGAATAAATTAAGGCCGGGCAAAATTCGGGTTGGGCAAAGTTTCAGGCTGAGCTGCTGTTCAATTTCGACCTCTGTGGCGTGGCAAAACGGCCTTGGGCCGCGCCGTTGGAAAAGCGGTTTGATTGATGCCTGGTCCTGCCACATCGCAAGTATTGGTCGCTTGAAACCTGCGACCCAGTTAAGGTTCCTCTATATTTCTGGAGAAAACCCGCAATGAAGATCGGTCAGTTCGTCAAGCGCCACGTTCCCGCAATTTTTGATTACTGCGAAACAAGCGATCCTTCGGAATTTGCCCGTCTTCAGGACCCCCAATATTCAAAAGAAACGCTCGATATCAATTTTCCCTTCTGCAAACCCGTATCGAAAATTACTCCTGAGGAGCATGTGCGGTTTTACAATGCCACATATGTCGTGCACCGCGTCCCGGTCCGGGTGACAAGCCAATGGTTCAATCCCCCCACCAGCAAGAGCCTTCCCCTCTTGCGCCAATACCTGGCAAAGCGCGAAATCGCGCAAGACCTCAGCCCGCAGAAAGAGCCAACCCCGCCTGCCGCCAATGAACGGGCGGCCCGGGGGCGCTACAAGAACTATGCGATCGGCAACGCCCAAAACGGTTTTGTCCGGCACCTTCTGGGTCGCCTTGGCGACGAACAGTTCAATGCAGACCAGTGGCAGACAGTCGTTTCCGATTTCGACCAACGTTGCGCCTATTGCGGTGCGAAGGGGGATTTGGTGATGGAACACGTCATCCCAATCAACCGAACAGCCCTGGGGGAACACCGGCTCGGCAATCTCGTTCCCGCATGCCGATCCTGTAACGCCACAAAAGCGGAGCAAGATTATCGCGTTTTCCTCGCTCACGAAACGGACCGAATTGCCGCGATAGAGGCCCATATGGCGAAACATGACTATGTGCCAATTGGGGAAAACCAAAAGCTCAAACAGATTATCGATCTCGCTCATCAAGACGTGCGCCAGCTTGCAGACCGCTATGCGGCGATAATCGACACCCTACTGGCGGACGAAGACGACAAAACATAAGTATTCCCTGGAGAAGTGGGATGCCCCCCCAGAACCCCGTCTGTCTACAATCCACGTCGCAGGCATTCAGCACTGGGCTCGAAAAACCCGGTCGCGGTCGAACGAACGGGTGGCTTGAACCAGCACTTGGAACGGCCCCGAACCGCGACAGATCCAAACATGTCGAGTTTCGTCTGTGAAACGGCAGCCGAAATTCTTGGACGCCGTTTCACATCGCTACGGGGAAAAGCCTCAGAAAGCCGACAAGAGGACAGGCTACCCTTGGTTTGGCACCGGATCTGCCGAGTGTCCGCCTTCGACAATATTGAAGCGTTGGCAAAGCCAGCCCGCCGCCCCGCCGATCAAAAGCCAGAAGATCAACCCATGTGCCAGCGCGGCAACGGCGAATTCAGCCGACAGGTGGGCCGGAACCGCAGAAACCAGGGATCCGCCGTGCGGAAGTTGCGGCGCCCCAAAGGCGTGTGGCGCGACAATCAGCAACAGTCCCAATGCCAGTTTCATCGGCGTTGAAAAAACGCCAGAGCGGCTTGTCATCACCCACAGCCCGCCTGCGGTCAAAGCGGCGGTGGCCACCCACCACAATTGTCGGCTTTCGAGGGCCGCAGCGGACATGCCGGGCAGTTCCGGCGGCAAACCAAAGAACGGTGCAAGGCTGAAGGACACAAAACCGGCGGCGCCCCAGATCAGGCCGGACCGGGCATTGACCTCCCCGCCGCGCAGGTAAATTGCCGCCAGCAGAAGCAGGGCAAACCCCATCCCCCCAAACAGATTGGCCCCGGCGGTCACAATGGTTCTTTGAAGGCCATCCTGCGGCGCCCATTCACCTTCTTCGCCATGCGCATGGCCGTGGTCATGATCGTGACCGTCAGCGGCCGCCATCTCTGTGACAGGGGCCGCAACCTCGAATGTTTCCGCCTCAAGGATCAGCGGCAGCACGTAGATGGTCTGGAAAATCGTCGCTCCGATCCCGCTCAGGAGCCCGGCGAGAAGCGCGATGCTGACAAGCTTCTTTATCATTTCATGTTCCTTTTTTCAGTCGCCCGCCAAGCGCGCGCTTGGCCGCGCCGCGCGGCACTCAGGCGTAGTTGGCGAAGAACGAATACTCGTGTTCACCGTCGGTGATCTCGGTCGTGCGCTTGTCGATTTCTTCTTTCGTGACCAGGCCCTTATCGACGGCCAGCCGCTCCAGCGCCGCCAACCATTGCTCGTAGTAAACCCAAGACTCGTCGTTCAGGTCGTGCGCGTTTTCCCAATCGCCGATGCATTTGATCAGGTTCTTGCGAAAATCCTCGTAGTCGATGACCTTTTCCTCAGAGAACGCCAGGACGATACCAAAGGCCCGACTTTGCCAGGGTTCGTCAAATTGCAGCCGGTCACAGCGTTTCGGCGGAGCCGCCTTGCTGTCTTCCAGTCCTTTGACAAATCTATCTTCCATGCCGGCGATGGTTTCAGTGCGCATTGTTGGTACTCCTTGTGTTGGGTGTTGGGGGGTGTGACCGATGGTCCAAAGACCGGCGGCCCCCTTCTTGAGGTGGCCCCGGACGTCAGGGCTGGTTGAACAGGGTGATGCTGTCGGCGATGGGCGTGCCCGCCACCGACAGCATCCGGTGATCGTTGGAATAGAGCCCGACCCTGAGGTCGACCTTCCCGGTCGGCAGGTCAGCCAAGTGGAACCAATTGCCGTAAAGCCGCGCCAGCTTGTGTCCGTTCACATAGATATGTGCATGGCCCTGCCCCGGGATATGCGCCGTGCCGCTTTGGGCGGGCGCAAAGGCAAAGTTCGCGGTCTTGGCATGAAGGTTCCAACCGGTTTCGGGATCGGGCTGGGCGGAAATGCGGATCGTGGGGGCGCCTTTTGCGGGGATATCAATCATCGCATGCGCTGCATGTGCATGACTGTGCCCGTCGCCCGCACCATGGGCAGGCGTTCCGGTTTGCAGGGCAAGGGTTTCGTTTGCCACCACATAGCCCACACCGCCCAAGACGATGCCCAGAACCAGCGTCCCCAGAATCCTGATCATGTCATTTCCTCCTTCGCTGCATTGAAAGGCTCAGGCCAGATAGGTTTTCAGCACCGAAGCGCCGACGGTGTATTTTGGATCGACGATATTGCCGACACGCAGTTTTCCGGCCTGGGTGAGGAAGAAATACGCCTCGTAGACGTCCCAGCCGTAATCGGCGATCATCCAATGGATCAATTCGCGATAGGCGATCCTTGCCGCATCTTCGAGCGGACGCGCAGAGCCCAGCGTCATGATGAATTTCTCGTTCTCCAGCCGTGGCCAGGCAATCGGGCTTTTCTTGATCAGGTCGATCTGGATGGTCACCGTGGCAGGCATTTCAACCGCCGTACCGCACAGTTCGCCATCGCCCTGTGTGGCGTGGCAATCGCCCAGATAGACATAACCGCCTTCGGCCAGAACCGGGAAATAGACGATCGCCCCCGGTGCCACGTCCGGCACATCCATGTTGCCCCCCCAATAGTCCGGTTGCAGCGATGACACCGCCTCGATTTCCGGGCTGACGCCGAGCGTGCCGATAAAGGGTTCATACGGCAGGGTTATCCGGTCGTTGAACTGGATGCCCTCTTCGGTCACATTCATCTTCATGACCTTTTCGGGCAGCGGATCGTTCAGCATCGCGGTGTTGGCAGTGCCGACCAATCCGCCGAACTCGGGGATCAACGCAGAGGTCCCCACCGGTTGCGGACCGCGTGGCAGGATAGAGTGAATTCGAACGGCAATCACGTCCCCCTTTTCGGCGCCGGCCACATGGATCGGCCCGCACTGAGGGTTGAGGAACGGCACATTCAACCGCTCTGACGGGCTGGCTGTCGTAGAATCCAGCTGACCCTCAAAGGCATCATGCGTGTCGGCCACCACGATGTCCCCGGGCTGGATATGCAATACCGGCTTCGCAAAGGGACCGTAGGTATAATGATAGGTGCCCTGTACCTCGGCGGTCAGCCGATGGGTCTTGCCTGCAACGCCTTGGGCGACACCCTTGGTCGTCATCCAGGAATTCTTCATCCAATCCACTTTAGGATCCTCCTGTTTTATTGGCTGACGCGCCTGCGCCAAGCCTCTTGTTTGGTGAGTTTGGGTTTGTTCCGCTTTCCGCCAGTGTCTTCAGCGGGGTCAGCGAACCTGTCGTTTCGATCTGCTCGCAGAGGAATTCGACAGACACTTGCAGGCGCATGGCCTCGGACCGCAGCAGGTCATAGGCCGCCTGACTGTCGATAGTCATGCAGGACTGCACCAACGTGATAGCAGCCACCACCGTCGGTCGGGCGCGCAGCCGTGCATTCAAGTCCTCGACCTTTCGCATCAATCTAGTCCGAACCTCGAAATCATGGAACGCAACCACAAGGGCCGAAAAGATGCCGGTCGGTTGCAGGGGTTTGACCAGATAGGCCGAGGGCATCTGACCCAGCGTCCATTCGATCCGCCCCGGTGCCTCGCTGCCCATCAGGGCGATAAGGGGGATCGGCGCCTGCCCCCGTTCCCATCCGAATTGCTGATCATAGCCACGGTCCGCGTCGAAAAAGATGACGTCATAGCCTTCGGGCGAAACATTGTCGGCAGGCCAGATGCTTTCCGTGCAAAGCCCAAGTCGCCCGAGCTGGGCCGTCAGAACGGCGGAATTGTCGCCGGGCGGGTGAACAATCAACGCCCGCACATTGCGGAAATTTGGCAGTCCACGCCGTTTCATTGGGCCGCCCTTTCATCGGGCGAAGGTGCGTCTCCCAGGCGATGGGCATCGAAATCCACGAGATAGGGATCGGGCCGCATCGGGGCATCGCAGGTGTGAAAGATGTCGAACTGTCCAGAGGTATTCGAAACCGCCAGCGCCGGGGTCAGGAAACAATGATTGTTGCCCGGATCGATCCAGATCCTGCCCTGCGGGGCATCGAACCGAACGTCGTAGAGTGCGGATTTCACGGCATCGAGCTCTTGCGTGCCCGCCTTCTGCAAGGCACGTGCAAGAAGATGCGTCGTGTTATAGGCCGCCTCGGAGTCGGCCGATGTGACCATATCCGCCCCGTATCGCGCCCGGTATCCGGCGATGAAACGCGCATTGCATTCGCCCGGCGTGGATTGGAAGTAGACGCTCGACGCGATATGTCCGTCGGCCGCGTCCGGGGCCAGCCGGGCCAGTTCCGGTTCCGACAGCGTGTGACTGCACACCGGCATCACGTTGCAGGTCAACTCGGGATTGGCCTGCCGCGCCGCCTGCATCGCCCGCATGAAAGCTTCGGAGGACACCCCGATCAGCGAACTGAAAATATAGGACGGTCGGCTTTGAACGATTTCGTCGATGATCTTGTCGACCTCGACTGACCCCACCGGCACATACCGCTCCCAGAAATCCCTTGCGCCGTGTTCGGTCACGCATTCGCGCATGATCCGGTTGCTTTCCCATCCCCAAATGTAATCCGAGCCGACGCAATAGGCGCGGTTGCCGAAATGCTGCAACATGTGGGACATCAGCGGCACCATGTGCTGGTTCGGCGATGCCCCGGTGTAGATCACGTTGTTGCAGTGCTCGAAGCCTTCGTAGTGTGAGGGATACCACAGCAGACCATCGTACTTTTCGAAGACCGGGATGACTTCCTTGCGGCTGGACGAGGTATAGCAGCCGACCACGTGCTTCAGCCCCCCCTGTTTCAGAAGCTTGCGACTGATGGCCTGATAGGCTTCGAGATCCCCACCCGGGTCCAGGATCACGGGATCCAGCTGAAAATCGAACTGCGGGTCCGCGTTGACTTCGGACAGGGCCAGCAGCGCGCCGTTCTGAAGTTCCTGCGCAATCCCGGCGTAGGGGCCGGTGGTCGAAAAGACGATGCCGATGCTGATCTTTTCTTTTGACGACGTGGGTGTCGTCTGGGTGTTTTCAGATGTGTGCATCTGCAATCGCCTTTGTTGTTCTCACTCGATACCGGACCCCTGAACCAATCTGTGTCGGCCTCAACCGGCCACCTCTGCCGGCCCTGCCAGCAGCTCGGATCCCTTGGCCGAGGACAGCCCGAAACAGGCGCCCAGCACCATCGACACCGGCACCACCACGTAAGAGCTTTGGAAGGACAGCGACCAAAGCGCCTCGACGGTGAACCGGTCCGGCGTTTGCAGCAAAAAGGCGAAGGTCGCGGCATAGCCAAAGGTCGTGCCGGGAATGGAGGTCAACGCCGGGATGTTTGCGGCCAGAATATAGAGCGCGATGCTGACCGCGACGACAAGTGCCGCCCAGATCGCATTGCCGATGACCGCCCCCATCGGGACCGCAACGATGACCAACGCGGCAGTCGAGGCAACGAAGACGCCGAAAGCGTTGGAAATAATCGTCGTCCGAAAGGCCGCCGTGTCGCCGCCGAGGGCGTAGAAGCAGGCCCAGGCCACGAAGGCCGCCCAGATCAGGATGGTCCCCATCGTGAGAAAGAACCAGACTGCGGCAAACCCGCATACCGAAACACTGATGGCTAGTGACGTGATCTTGGACATGGTGTCCTCCTTGTTTCCCGCGCGCAGTCCGCGACCCGGGTGTCTGTTGTTCGTTGTCCGCGGGTTCGCGGTGCACCCATTCAGTCAGGGCAGGCAGCACGACCTGTTCGGGACAGATCTGCCGCCGGTCTGACCGCCGCCTTGGCGGTCAGACCCTGTGCGCGCGATCAATGGCAGGGAAAGCCGATCGCATGGCGCGTGTCGTGTGCCGTGTTATGCGCCATCGAGGTGTTGGACAGCCCCACACCAAAGACAAAAACAGCACCCAGCGTGAAGAGAACGAGAGAGAATTTCAGCCGTTCGGAAATCCCGGCGACCCGGTTGTCCTGAACGGTGATGGTTCCATTTTGCATTGTTTTCATATCCATATTCGTGGTTTCGATTGATAGTTTGGCCGTCAGTTGACGGTCACAACGTCCAGCCCCTGCATCGCCTCGGTCGAGATCAGCTCAGCCAGCTTTTCCTCGCTCCATCCTTCGGTGCCGTCCGGGCGCGCGGGAATGACGAAAAAGCGGATCTGCGCGCTACTGTCCCAGATCTCAATCTTCGTTCCGGCGGTCAGTTCGACTCCGAACTCCTTGAGTACTTCGCGCGGTTCACGCACGATACGCGCCCGGAAGGCCGGGTCCTTGAACCAGTACGGCGGCAGTCCCAGCAGCGGCCAGGGCCAGCAGGAACACAGGGTGCAGGTCACGATGTGATGCACCGAGGCCGTGGACTCGACCGCTTTGAGGTTCTCCCCCTCAATGCCATCGCGGATGCCCAGTTCGGCGATCGCGGCGTTACAGTCGGCCAGCAGCCGCGTCTTGAACGCCGGATCTGTCCAGGCACGTGCGACAACCTTGGCGCCGTTGAACGGCCCCATTTCGGTGTCGAAGAAGTTGATGACGCGGTCGACCGTGTCTTGGCCGATCAGGTTCTTTTCCCGGAACAGGGATTCCAGGGCCTTGGTGCGCGCGGCATAGTAGGACTCGGTCTCGCGCAGGTGGTGATGGTGGCCGTGGTCTTTGTCTGACATGTTCGTTTCCTTGGTTTCTTGGGTGCATGGTCAGTGCGCAAGCACCGGTCATGCGGGCCTCGAGGCGCGGCTCAGGCGGCTTCCAGGTAGGTTTCAAAAACTTCGCTAAAGAGCGCGTCATCTGTGTCCGGCCGCTCGGGCCAGATGTCGCGGGTCATGAATTTGACCCGATAGATTGGCTGGGGCGTGCTGATGCTGTCGGTGGGAACGCTGTCGGTATAGAGGATCGCCTTCGGATAGACCTCTTCGACGACACCAACCTTGTTGCGCAGATAGCCGATCAACCGCGTGTGCACCGCAGATGCCGGATCAAGCACACGCACCAGCTGCCCCACCTTGAATTCCGGATTCAGCGCCACATCGCGATAGGGATTGTCGCCGGTGAACATATAGTCGACGACCTGGTCGGTGACGGCCGGGTTGCCCTTTTCCGGCAGCGGCGCATCCGGATTGTCGAGGTAGTATTCCGTCAGCTCTTCGAGCTCGGCCTCGTTGATGTAGTTCCGCTCGACCAGATAGGCGGTCATCCCGCCCAGCCATTTGATGTAATAGCGGTACTTGAAGTAATCGAGCGGGTTCATCCCCTCTGCCTTCACTCGCAGATGCGGCCAGGCCCAGATACCCGTCCCCATCATGCACATGTGAACACCGAAGAGCTGTTTTTCCCACTCTTCGACAAAGACCTTCTTTTCAGTACTGACGGGGCCCACGTTTTCGAGGCCACCCAGGAATTGTTGCAACTTCATAGTCGCTCCTCCGTGTTGAGCACAAAAAAAGCCCCCATGATCCGTCGGATCTTGGAGGCCACATTGCCGTGCGCTGAATGCGCTTATTTCCGGACCGGATCGTCTCTGGTCCACGCTCAAATCGTGGCATGATGATTTTCATCCAACAAGATCTTTTTTGGGACAGCCACCTTGAAACGCGGAAATCAACCCAAAATCAGCGGATTCTGACGGTTGTCGCCTAAATTTTAATCTTTGACCTAAGCGATTAATTTTATGCACTTTTTAGCCGCAGGTCGTCGCCATTTGGCCTTTCAACGGCGCGCGTGCAAAAAAGTTCAGGCCATCTGCATGTTTCAATTCGAAATCGCGTACCCCGCACCAGAATCGCCTGTTTTTCGGGTCGCGACGCCCCGACCTGCAGGCTTGCGGGGGATTTCGACTTGACCCTTTTGCGCCACGCTCTTCATACTTCATGGCTCAGACTACCTGCCCGAAATGATCGCTGAACACGTGACCGCAAACCTGCACGAAATCCATATATGCCGCACCTGCGGCAAGACGGACGAAGCCCCCACAGGGCCCGCTCTGGCCCAAAGGCTACGCGCAGCTCTCACCAAAGAGGCGGCATTTTCAGCCGTGAAGGTGCGCGACGCACGCTGCATGCTGACCTGCGGCTCACCGGTTGCCGTCAGTCTGACCAGCCCTGAAAAGATGTCCTATCTCTTCGCCGACGTGGACCCGGGGCACGATCTGGACAACTTGCTGGCTCTTGTGCGGCTTTACATGGCAAGCCCTAGCGGCACCATAAACGATGCGCGCCCCATCGGACGCTTGCGCCATTGCCTAAAAGGACGTCTGCCAGCGCCTTTTACAGATTGAGATAAGAGGAGCCTTTGAAAGGTGTGTCAGGCACCTACATCCCATTGTTTTCAAAGGTATATCAAAGGATGTAATTTGGATTGCGTAGTGATTTTTGGATACGGGAAATGTGTTACCGCGATCCAATGCGGGACGCCAACTGCGGACAGATTGCACCGCAACCGTGACACCTCTCACCGCGCTGTCGTGTGTTGACCTCATGCGCTAGACCCACCCCTCGCCGCGAAGACCCATGAAGGGGCTGCAAGCCTCGCCCAAACGCTGTGGCAAAAGAAAGACCGCCCCCCTGCCGGTTGCTTTGATCAATTTGCCGCGAGGGTTCATTGGTGCAAACGGCGTATCATCACCACATTGTTGAAGGCGTTCACCACCTTCTTGCGCGGGTTCTGCCACTTGCGAAGTTGATCGGGGCAATTGCCCCGGGTCTTCGGGTCCCCCCGCGAACTCCCACTAGAGCACCAGCGCGAAAGACACGGTGATCTCTCCCGCGCTGCTTGATCGCCATGTTCACCTCCGCGGCCGGCGAATAACGCATACCGATTTGTATGGAAAAATGCACAGCAAAAACAGAGGGTTACGCCAACCCTCCCGACATCTCTTAGCAATTTTCAACTACATCTAAGCGGCTTACGCCAAGAGCCCGAAACGGCAAGTGGCGGAGGGGACGCTACCCCTGTCTAACCTTCTCCAACAAAAACTGGTGTACAATCAATCCAATCGTGTTGCCAACTTGCTCTATTTCTCAGCGACTCCCTGATGGGTCTAGGCAAATCGGCCCAGGTCGGTCGTTGAGAACGTGCTTTCGGCTTTGTCAGGCAAGTTTTTCGGCATGCACAGATCATGCACATAGGCGCTGGTGCGCCATTCTCGCTTAAAGCGAGACTGCACCCGTCCCCATTGACTTCATGCCACGCGTACGATCTCGGCGGTGCTAGGCTTGATAGCACTTCGATCGAAAGACAGAACTGGATTGCCGCGTCGAAAATGACCGGCGGGCGTCCCGAACGCCCACTATTCGGCGCGGTTCGGATCATGTCCTTGTTGACCACGACAAACTTGAACTACCTCTTGCGAAGCTATGCGTTGTAGCTGGACCAGTGCGTCGTGTGATAGCGAGCGCCAGGTTGCCTGCTCATGCGAGTCGTCTAACTGCATGGGTTCGCGATGAGGATCCCCCAAAAGCCGAGTTTTGCAACAAGGCAATACACCTGTCTTGGAAGAAGAAAATCAGAACAGAGGCTGTAGCCGAGAGCTTGAAGAATTGGATAATATATCTTTCAGTTAAATGTCACGATTTCAAAGCCTCGTGCATACTCACCTCGCAAGAAATTCTTTTTGGCCGGCTTGACAGAATTTTGGTTGCTCGCTAAGAGTAATTTTAACGTTAAAATTTACTTGCGAGGAGGGAGCGCCTTGAGAAGAAGAACTACCCTTGGCGAAGTCGCTCGATCCGCAGGTGTTTCGTTGCAAACCGTTTCAAACGTCGTGAACATGAAACCGGTTGTCCGGGAAGAGACCCGCAAACTGGTTCTGGAGCACCTTGAACTCTGCGGATACCGCAGCAACGCTTTGGCGAGATCTCTCAAAACCAATAAGTCGCAGCTCATCGGGCTGGTCGTGCCGAGCATTACAAACTCTATGTATGCTGAGGTCGCCGAATCTGTGGTCCATGAGGCCGAAAAGCGCGGATATACGGTCATGATGGCCGTCACCAAACGCGACGCACAGACCGAGGTCGAGCTGGTCAACACCATCATCGATCACAGTGCTGCCGGCATCCTGATTTCTCCGTCAGACCCAGAGGCCGCGGCCGGCAAGACCGCGATCCAGATCGGGGTTCCGATTGTCGAAATGCTCAACCGGGGCGTCAAGGACGGCTGCGATGTCTTTGAAGCCGACAACTTCAATGGCGCGCGCATTGCCGTCGCCCATCTGATTGCGCTGGGCCATCGGCGCATCGCGCATATATCCGGCCTGTCCAATTCCACAGGGCAAGCGCGCCAACAGGGCTATGAACAGGCGCTCACCGACTCTGGCATCGCGGTCGATCCGGACCTGATCATTTGCGGCCAATACATGCGCGAAGGTGGGCGCGCGGCCTGCGAGCGACTGCTTTCCGAGGCGGAAGATGTCACCGCCACGTTCTGCGCCAGTGACTTGATGGCCTACGGCGCCATGGAGGCGCTTGCAGCACGGGGCCTGCGGGTGCCGGATGACATGTCGCTGATCGGATTCGATGACATGAACATGTCCTCCCTGCCCGGGGTCAACCTGACCACCGTGTCCTTTGCCCCCGCGCAACTGGCGAAACGGGCTATCGAGCGATTGATCGCAATCATTGAATCGCCGGACGGGGCCTTGGCACCCATGCACGACATAACCCAATGCACGCTAATCGAACGCGGCAGCACCCTGCCCTTCCCCACTCCGGTACATCCCACATGAAGATCATCGACCCGCATTTTCACCTCTGGGATCTGGCCAGACACGCCTACCCCTGGCTCTCGACCGGGCCGTCGACCGGGGTGTTCGGCGACAATACCGCGATCCGCAAAACCTATCTGCTGCCGGACTTCATCGCAGAGACGAAAGACTTCACCGTTGAAAAAACGGTGCATGTTGAGGCGGCCATCACCGACAGGCAATCAGTGCAAGAAACGGCATGGCTGCAGGATATCGCAGGGAATCCCTTCTCAAAGGGCCTGCCTAACGGCATTGTCGGCTTTTGCGACCTGAGCGCGACTGATGCGCATGACGTTCTCGACGCCCATTGTACTTTTCGCAACATGCGCGGCATTCGCCAGATCCTCAACACCAGTGACGACGCGCGCCTGCGCTTTACCGAAACGGACTATATGGCGCTCGACAGCTGGAACGCCGGCTTTGCCGGGCTGGCGCCGCGTCGGCTGTCGTTCGATCTGCAGATTTACCCACATCAGATGGCAGATGCCGCAGCCTTGGCGCAGCGGTTCCCTGAGACGCAGATCGTGCTGAACCACACCGGCATGCCACATGACCACAGCGCCGCAGGCTTTGCCGACTGGTCCCGGGGAATGGAGGCGCTGGCGGGCTGCGCGAACGTCGTGGTCAAAATCTCGGGCCTTGGAATGATGGTTCACGATTGGACGGTTGATGCAATCCGTCCCTATGTGACCGAAACAATCGACATCTTCGGCGCCCATAGATGCATGTTCGCCAGCAACTTTCCGGTCGATGGTATGTATTCGTCCTTTGACACCCTGTGGTCCGCCTATCGCGACATTGTGGCAGGTCGACCCGCTGCCGAACAGGACGCCCTCTTCCGCACAACCGCTGAACGGGTCTACCGCATATGACACTCGGACTTTGCGCATTTTTGCGCGGGAATTTTAACGTTAAAATAGATCAAGGACTGGAAATTTGACCCAGAGCACCGCCAAAACATGTTTCGTGACCGCCGCCGGCCAGGGGATCGGGCGCGCCATTGCCATCGGTCTGCGCGCCGCGGGTCACGAGGTCTTTGCCACCGACCTGCGCGCCGACTTGCTCGCAGATCTGCGCAGCGATCATGGCATTGAAACCGCCCAGCTCGACGTCACCGACCCTGCCGCGATTGCCGCGCTGCAAGAGAGGCTGTCGCAGACCGACATGCTGTTCCATTGCGCCGGTTTCGTGCACAGCGGCACCGTTCTTGATCTGTCTGACGCCGACTATGACTTCAGCTTCGACCTCAACGTCAGAGCCGCCTTTCGCATGGCCCAGGCCGTGCTGCCGGGCATGGTGGCGCGCCAGTCAGGCTCGCTGGTGTTCATCGCTTCGGTCGCCAGTTCAATCAAGGGCGTGCCCAACCGCGCGGTCTATGGCGCGTCTAAGGCCGCGGTGCTCGGCCTGTCGAAATCCATAGCGGCGGATTTCGTCAAACAGGGCATCCGCTCAAACTGCATCTGCCCCGGCACGGTCGAGACCCCCTCGCTCGGTCAGCGCATCGAGGATAGCGGCCCTGACGTCCAAGCCCAGCGTCACGCCTTTATCGCGCGGCAACCGATGGGGCGACTGGGCGTACCAGAGGAAATTGCCGCACTTGCGGTGTTCCTTGCCGACCCCAACGCCGACTTCATCACCGGTCAAGCACTTGCGGTCGACGGCGGCTGGACGATCTGACCAACTTTACAGAATTCATCAAGGAGGAGACTAACATGCGAAATACTTTGAGAAAATCGGCCCTTGCCCTTGGCCTCTGGGCGGCGACCGCCCCCATGGCCTTTGCCGAGGACGTAACCATCGGCTACTCGGTGTTCTGGGGCACCAACCCGTTTCTTGTGACCATGGTCAACGGCGCCAAGGCCGCCGCGGCCGAGTGGAAAGACAAGGGTTACGACATCGACATTATTGTCACCAACGGCGGCGATACCGACAAATCCCGGCAGGTCAACGATCTCGAAGACCTGTTTGCCCAAGGCGTCGATGGCCTGCTGATCTTTCCCGGCGACAGCGTGTTGGTGGGCGAGCCGATCAGCAACCTCTACAATGACAGCAATCTGCCCGTGGTCGTCACCGACATTGGCGTGCGCAAGGGTAAGATCGCCTCGCTGGTGATCACCGACAACCTCGCCGGTGGCCGTCTGGCCGCCGAGCGTATGGCCGAGCTTCTTCCAGAGGGCGGCAAAGTCATCACGCTGGATTTCGCCCCCACCAACGACAATGCGCAACTGCGCCAGCAGGGTTTTGAAGAACGCGCCGCCGAACTGGGGCTGACGGTTCTGCCCGAAGCGGCGCTGCCGCCGGACATGACGCTGGAAAACGGCCGCCGCTCGACCGAGGATCTGCTGGTGGCCGAACCTGACATCGCCGGCATGTTCTCGTTCAATCAGGTGATCCTGCAAGGCGCATATACTGCGCTGGAAAGCGGTGGCAGGGTTGGCGAGGTCAAGCTGGTCGGCTTCGATCTCGACCCGGTGTCCTATCAGATGGTCAAGGAGGGCAAGCTTGACGGGCTGGTGGTGCAAGACCCCTACGCCATGGGCAAAGCCGGCCTCGATCAGGTGATGGCGGTCATCTCTGGTGGAGAAGCGCAGGAGTTCATCGGTCTCGACACCAAGTTACTGACCCCGGAAAACGCGGATGATTTCGCCAACGATCCGCAGGTGACGGGCAAATAAGCGACCCGTTCAATATCAATAAGCAGAGGGAGGTCTTCCCTCTGCGCTTTGAAAGCTTTTCCAAATGCTTGTAGCACAGAACATAACCAAGGCCTTCGGCGCAACGCTGGCGCTGGACGATGTGAGCATACGGCTGGAACCGGGTGAAATCCACGGGTTGATTGGCGAAAACGGCGCTGGCAAATCCACCCTGGTCAAGACCCTCTGCGGCGTTCACACGGCAGATTCCGGCACAATCGAGATCGGCGGCACTCGCATTTCACGCTGGTCACCGGAAGCGGCCATTCAATCGGGGCTGGTGACGGTTCATCAGGACGTTAACCTGATTGAATCGATGACCATTGCCGAAAACGTCTTTCTCAATGCCGAAAAACTCAATGGGATCGTGCTGGATCGCAAGCACATGTTTGCGGAAACCGCGCGTTTGCTGAAGCTTCTGGAAGTCGAGGCTGCGGCAGACACAATCCTTGGCACCCTGCCCACCGACATGCGCAAGATGGTGCAATTGGCCCGCGCACTGCGGCAAAACCCCAAGGTTCTGCTGCTGGATGAGCCGACGTCTTCGCTGACAGCAGCCGAAGTCGATATCCTGATCAAGCAGGTTAAGGGCATCGCCGCGACCGGGGTCAGCGTGCTCTACATCTCGCATTACCTTAACGAGGTTTTCGAGCACACCCAGGGACTTACCGTGCTTCGGGATGGCCGCACCGTCTGGCATGGACGAACCAAAGATATCACCGTGTCAGAGGCCGTTCACAAAATGATCGGCGAGCGCCTTCGCAACAGCGAGCACCGGGTTTCGACCGCCAACAGGGTCGCCGAAAACGCCATTGAATTGCGTAACATTTCGCTGGGCGAGAAACTGACTGAGATCTCGTTTGCCGTGCGCCCCGGGGAAATCCTCGGGATCGGTGGGTTGATTGGTGCCGGTCTGGGCGATCTGGCGCGGTTAATCTTTTCCGACAGCGGTTATCACAAGGACGCAGGCGAGATCCTGATCGACGGCAAGCCGGTCGGTTGGAAAACCCCAGCCGATGCAATGCAGGCCGGCGTGGCGCTGGTCACCAACGACCGGCACCGCACCGGCGCACTGGTGGACTTCTCGATTGCCGAGAACATGGCGCTGCCTTCGCTGGCTCGGTTTTCCAACCGCGCCGGGGTGCTGAAGATGGCCGGGTTGCAGGGCAAGGTCACCGAACAGATCGACAGCCTCTCGGTGAAATGCACCGGACCTCAGGCCGCTCTGTCGAGCCTCTCGGGTGGCAACCAACAAAAGGTCATGCTGGCCAAATGGTTCATGACCTCGCCGCGCGTACTGATCCTCGATGAGCCGACGATTGGCGTCGATATCGGAGCCAAACAGGCGATCAAGGATTTGATTTGCCGGAAGGCCGCTGAGGGCTGCGCAGTAATCATCCTGTCGAGCGAGATGGAAGAGCTCGCCGAGATCGCCGACCGCGCCATCGTCCTGTTCCGCGGGCATGTGGTGGCGCGCCTCGATGAGCCCGGCTTCACGCAGGCCGACCTGACCACTGCCGCCAACAATTCCGCGGACGTCCAAAGGGACCGCGCCGCAAACATCATGGAGAACGCCCTGTGACACGCCTTCCCCCCTTCGTGCGCCAGCACCTGAACACCATCCAGCTGGTGCTGGTCCTGATCGTCCTCTGCATCACCATCTATAGCCTAAACCCGAGGTTCCTGTCGGTGGTGAATCTGTCGAATCTTCTGGGCCAGATGGTAACCATTCTGGTCGTAGCCTTGGGCATGACAATCATCATCATCAACGGTGAGTTCGACATCTCGGTCGGCTCGCTTCTCGGCCTGACAGGCGCGGTCATGGGCTGGTTTCTGGTGGTCATGCCAGCCAATGGCGACGTCGATTTCTGGCAACAGAACCAAGCGCTTCTGATCGTCCTCGGTGTGTTGGTCGCGCTGACCGTCGGGCCGATCCTCGCGGTGATCAGCGGGCTTCTGGTAACACAGTTCAACATCCCCAGCTTCATCGTGACGCTGGGCATGCTGATGATCGCCAGGTCGCTGACCCTCGTGGTCACCGGCGGTCAGCCGATTGCCGGCATTCCCGACCCGGTCAAGGCCTTCGGCGTCTCTCGCCCGCTGGAGATTCCGCTGCCATTGAACGACGCCGCCCTCAAGGTGCCAAGCGTCTTTCTTGTCGCCGTGGCGATCTACGTGCTGGGCTGGTTCCTGATGAGCCGCATGGCCTTTGGCCGTAAGGTCTATGCTGTCGGCGCCAACCCGGTTGTCGCACGGCTAGCCGGGATCAACACCACTCGCATCAAGCTGGCCTCCTTTGCCATCGTCGGTCTCTGCGCATCGATCGCCGGAGTGCTGAACGTGGCCCGCATCGGGGCAGTGTCGCCAAATTCGGGCCAGGGGCTGGA
The DNA here is from genome assembly GCF_030548265.1 of Marinovum sp. 2_MG-2023. NCBI lineage: Bacteria > Pseudomonadati > Pseudomonadota > Alphaproteobacteria > Rhodobacterales > Roseobacteraceae > Marinovum > Marinovum sp. 2_MG-2023. The sequence continues at coordinate 155,783 of NZ_JAUOSD010000011.1, forward strand.
GTTCGAGGTGATCGCCGCCGTGGTCATTGGTGGAACGTCGCTGTCCGGCGGACGCGGAAATGTGCTGGGCACGATCCTCGGAGTGATCATCATCGTGTTGATCCGCAATTTCCTCAACCTCGCCCGGATCGACATCTTCTGGCAGGACTTTGCCACCGGAGCTATCATCATGGGGGCGGTCATCCTCAACGCACTGCAAAAACGTCTTTCGGGTCAGGCCGCATGATGTTGGATCATCGCACAAAACGCCAGCTTGGCGCGACCGAGGTTCAGCTCTCTGCGCTGGGACTTGGAACGGCGGGTCTCGGCGATCTGTTCGAGCAGGTGCCGGAACAGGATGCCCAAGCCGTGATGGACGCCGCGTGGAATGCGGGCTGTCGCTACTTCGACACTTCGCCGTTTTATGGACACGGGCAATCGGAAATCCGCGTCGGACGTGGGCTCTATGCACGCCCCCGCGGCGACTTTGCACTGTCGACAAAAGTGGGGCGGCTCTTTCGTCGCCCCGCGGACCCCATCAGTTTTCGTCCCGACGGCTGGGTCGGCGCGCTGCCGTTCAAGCTGACCTTTGACTACAGCTATTCCGGCATTATGCGCTCGGTCGAAGACAGCTATATGCGGCTTGGTATGACGCAGATTGACATGCTGCTGATCCATGATCTGGACACGTGGTTCCACCCCGACCCGGACACCCTCGCCGACCACCGTAAAGCCTTGCTCTCCAGCGGCTGGAAGGCGTTGGAGGAATTGAAGCGCTCAGGCATCGTCAAGGCCGTGGGTGCGGGCCTGAACGACCGTCAGACCATGACGTGGTTTCTGGACCATCTTGAGGTGGACTTCTTCCTGCTCGCGCTGCGCTACACGTTGCTGGACAACGATATACTCGACCTCGAATTGCCGCGTTGCGAGGCCGCGAATATCGGTATCGTCATTGGCGGGGCGTTCAATTCCGGCATTCTGGCCACCGGCCCCGTGCCCGGTGCCAAGTTCAACTATGAACCAGCCCCGCCAGAGATCATGGCCAAGGTCACCCGCATTCAGGAGGTCTGCCATCGGCATGACACCTCGATGGTGGCCGCAGCCCTGCAATTCCCGGCGTTCCACCCCAGCGTCGCCAGCGTAATCCCCGGCGCGTTGAAACCCGATCATGTGGCCGCGAACACCGCCGCTTTCGACGCCACAATCCCATCCGATCTTTGGGCTGAACTGAAAGCCGAGGGCCTGCTCCGGCAGGACGCACCCTGCCCCACCCAAGATCCCACCTGAGGTCATCATCATGAAGCTTCGTTCGCAACAATGGTTCTCCAACCCTGAAAACCCCGCCATGACCGCGCTCTATCTTGAGCGTTATCTGAACTACGGCCTCACCCGGGAAGAGCTGCAATCCGGCAAACCGTTGATCGGCATCGCCCAGACCGGCAATGACCTGTCGCCCTGCAACCGCCACCATATCGAGCTGGCAAAACGTGTCCGCGAAGGCATCGTCGCGGCAGGTGGCATCTGTTTCGAATTTCCGGTCCACACCATTCAGGAAACCGGCAAACGCCCGACCGCCTCGCTGGACCGCAACCTCGCCTATCTGGGGCTGGTGGAAATGCTCTATGGCTATCCGCTCGACGGCGTGGTGCTGACCATCGGCTGTGACAAGACAACGCCGGCGCTGTTGATGGCAGCGGCCACGGTGAACATCCCGGCGATTGCCTTGTCTGTCGGCCCGATGCTGAACGGCTGGGAGGGCGAAGAACGCTCAGGCTCTGGCACCGTGATCTGGAATTCGCGGCAAAAGCTGGCGGTGGGCGAGATCGACCAAGAGGAATTCATGCGGCTGGCGGCCGATGCCGCGCCTTCGGTCGGCTATTGCAACTCGATGGGCACGGCGAGCACGATGAACAACCTCGCCGAGGCCTTGGGCATGCAATTGCCGGGCTCCGGCGCGATCCCGGCGCCCTACCGCGAACGCGGCCAGATCTCCTATCTCACAGGCAAGCGCATCGTCGATATGGTGCATGAGGACCTGAAACCGTCGGACATCATGACTCGCGGAGCATTTGAGAATGCCATCGTCGTAAATTCGGCCATTGGCGGGTCGACCAATGCTCCCATCCACCTAAACGCCGTCGCGGCGCACATGGGGGTGCCGCTGAATAACGAGGACTGGAGCAACCTGGGCCATGACGTCCCGCTGATCGTCGATATGCAGCCGGCAGGGTATTATCTGGCCGAAGATTTCCACCGCGCTGGCGGGGTCGCCGCGGTGATGGGCACGCTGCTGCGGGCTGGCGCCCTGCCCGATCCGAATGCTGTCAATGTCACCGGTCAGACCATGGGCGAGATATACGCAGAGGTGCAGGTGACCAACGACAATGTCATCGTGCCCTATGATAACCCTTTGAAAGCAAGCGCTGGGTTCCTGAACCTCACCGGCAATATCTGGGACAGCGCAATCATGAAGACCTCGGTGATTTCCGAAGGGTTTCAGGCCAGCTATCTGTCCAACCCCGATGATCCTGACGCTTTTGAAGGCCGCGCCATCGTGTTTGACGGGCCCGAACATTATCACCGCGACATCGACAACCCTACGTTGGGAATCGACGCCAACTGCATTCTTGTCATGCGCGGCGCTGGACCGATTGGCTATCCGGGCGGCGCCGAGGTCGTGAATATGCAGCCCCCCGCCTATCTGATTAAGCAAGGCATCACCGAACTGCCCTGCATCGGCGATGGCCGACAATCGGGCACCTCAGGCTCGCCCTCAATCCTCAACGTCGCGCCAGAAGCCGCGATCCTTGGCGGCCTCGCGATTGTCGAGACCGGTGACAGGCTGCGGGTCGACCTACGCAAACGGCGCGTCGATCTGCTGCTGAGCGAGGCAGAGATCACCGAGCGCCGGGTGAAGCTGGCCGAGAGCGGAGGCTATGACTACCCTGCAGACCAAACCCCGTGGCAGGAAATCCAACGGTCGATGATCGAGCAATTCGACAAGGGCATGGGGCTGAAGAACGGCCCCAACTATCAACGCATTGCCCAGACATTCGGCGTGCCGCGCGACAACCACTGACAGCTCAGTGATACCGTGTGGGGAGTCTTTTCGCCCCATCCCCACCAGACAAAAGAAGGCCAACCCCATATGAAACTCCTTAGATACGGCCCCGAAGGTGCCGAGAAGCCCGGCATTCTGGATGCAGAGGGCCAGATCCGCGATCTTTCCGGAATCGTCCCGGACATCGGCGGCGCGACGCTCATTCCCGACGGTCTCGCAAAGATTGCAGAAATCGATGTGTCGACACTTCCGGTCGTGGCCGACACCACCCGCCTTGGCCCCTGCGTCGCCGGCACCGGCAAATTCATGTGCATAGGCTTGAACTATGCCGACCACGCCGAGGAAAGCGGCATGGCGGTGCCGTCGGAACCGGTGCTCTTCATGAAGGCCACGTCGGCAATCTGCGGCCCCAACGATCCGATCATCATCCCCCGTGGCTCAACAAAGACCGATTGGGAAGTCGAGCTTGGGGTGGTGATTGGCAAGCCCGCCAAATACGTGCCCGAAGACGCCGCCCTGGCGCATGTGGCAGGATATTGCGTGATCAATGACGTCAGCGAGCGCAGCTTTCAACTAGAACGTCAGGGTCAGTGGTCCAAGGGCAAATCCTGCGACAACTTCGGCCAGATCGGTCCGTGGCTCGTCACACCGGACGAGGTTGACATCGACGATCTGGCCATGTGGCTGGACGTGAACGGCGAGCGGATGCAGGACGGCTCAACCCGGACAATGGTCTACGGAGTGGCTCACCTCATCAGTTATCTGAGCCAGTTCTTCACGCTGCACCCGGGTGATATCATTTCGACAGGCACGCCTCCGGGTGTCGGATTGGGCTTCACGCCTCCCCGCTATCTAAAGGCCGGAGACACCGTGGAACTGGGCATTTCAGGTTTGGGTGAACAGGCTCAGGTCTGCGTGGTGGAAAAGCAATAGGCTCTGAAACACGCGCGGCACTGCCTGCGGTGAGCGTAACCATTACAGAGAGCCACATGGCAATGACTTTCGAGACATTAGTGGCGCCCGACATCCATAATGACGCTGCGTGATAATCGCCTCGGGTCCAATGCGTTGTTTCTGCCGCAAGCCGGACAGAAAAAACCTGCGATGATCCAAAACCGGCGGGCATCCCTTTGCGCGGCCGGCCTCAAAACCCGCCATCGCGCGGCCGGTCAACCAGTTCGTCGCGATTGCGAGGACGACAAGCCGCCTCCAGCATACGGCGTTGTAAACCATTGGTTTTCTCCGTGGTTTCGAGACGTTCAGCAATCCGCCTGACGTGCTCGCCAGACCGCCGAAGCGAAAGCAGGAACTGGAGCACGGCGAGGACGATGGCGCCGTAGCGCAGAGCCGACCGCATCCATGGCCGGGCAGCTAACCTGGTGAGGAGCGCTGCGATCATCTCTGCCCCCCGTTTCCAGTCATCGAGGCGGGCGTAGATCGGGACTGCGATCCCAGAGCGCCACGGCGATGAACACCCAGTGGACCCGTCGCGGTTTGATGCCGCTCCTTTGATAGCATTTACTGCCACAAAGGAGACTGACTATGGGACTGAAACGGACGGACGAATTCCGCCAGGATGCGGTACGTATCGCGCTGACGAGTGGGCTGACACGCAAGCAAGTTGCTGATGATCCATTGCCCGACAGGGTATTGCGCAGCAATGTCCCGAGAGGGTGGGTGTTGGCATGTCGACGCTGAACAAATGGATTTCGGCACACCGAGACATGGATGTGATTTCGAAAGAGGATTTGAGCCTCGCCCAAGAGAATGACCAGATTCGGCGCGAGAACCGCATCCTCAAGGAGGAAAGGGAAGTGTTAAAAAAACCGTTCCGGGCCGCGACCCGCCTGTGCACGGTATAAACAGCCTGTGCTATGCTTCGCCGGGAGGGCAGTTGCCGATGGCTTATTGGTGGGCTGGACCCCGTTAAAAAACGTGGCACATGGGCCGATGCGCACTTGAGAGTGGTGACGCCGCCATCGCGGTGATCCCGGTTAGGAAGATGACGAACTTGCATGGCCCACGCCCTTTGCCTTGAACGGAGGAGATGCCATGACGAAGCGCAAAACCGGTGGCCACCCGGACCTGAAGATGGTCAACCCTCAGGCGGCCGCGATCGACATCGGCTCGACGATGCACATGGCCGCTGTGAACCCTGACGCCGATATCATGCCAGTGCGCGCCTTCGGGACATTCACTTAGGATTTGCACGTGAATCGCCCCGGTTTTACCGGAGACCTTTAGCTTCATTTCACGCGACCATATCGAGGACGTCGCGCTGTGCATTGT